>PMAA01000208.1 GCA_003152355.1 Acidobacteriota bacterium
CCTGGTGCGGATGCTTGCGTCCACCCTGCGGCGGAACGTTGGCAATCGTGCCTTCGAGAATCTTCAGCAAAGCCTGCTGCACGCCTTCGCCGGAAACGTCGCGGGTGATGGAAGGGTTCTCGTCCTTCTTGGCGATCTTATCGATTTCGTCTATATAAATGATACCTTGCTGCGCTTTCTGGACGTCGCCGTCAGCGGCTTGCAGCAGTTTCAAGATGATGTTTTCGACGTCTTCGCCGACGTAGCCCGCTTCGGTCAGGGTCGTGGCGTCAACGATGGCGAACGGAACCTCGAGCATGCGCGAGAGCGTTTGCGCCAGAAGCGTCTTACCCGTGCCGGTCGGGCCGATCAGCAAAATATTCGATTTCGTCAGCTCGACATCGCTCGGCTGGCGATTCAGGAAGATCCGCTTGTAGTGGTTATAAACCGCTACCGCGAGCTTCTTCTTGGTCTTTTCCTGGCCGATCACGTAACCATCGAGAAAAGTCTTAATCTCGGGTGGGCGCGGCAGCCGGCGATTCGCCGGGCTTGCCTGTTCGCGCTTCTCGTCCTCGAGAATCTGCTGGCAAACTCCCACGCACTCGTTGCAGATGTACGAGCGGGTGTACTCGGATGGGGAGCTAATGAGCTTCTCCACCTGTTCCTGCGATTTATGGCAGAACGAGCAGCGCAACGGTTCATCTGGAGTGAATCGCTTCACTGAGCTTGCCCCCCTAACCCCAATAAGGAAACCATACCCGGCGTGAAACTGGAACCCATTGTACGACTCGGAAGGACGGAAGGAAGGGTTTTCATCGAGCTCTACTTACCTTTTGGAACGGTTTCAGCGATGTTTGGCGATAATCTCATCAACGATTCCGTACTCCTTCGCCTGTACAGCCGTCATGATGAAATCCCGTTCGACGTCCTTCTCGAGCTTCGCGACACTCTGCCCTGTATGATGCGCCAGAAGCTTGTTAAGCGACTCGCGCGTGCGAATAATCTCTTTCGCGTGGATATCAATGTCCGTAGCTTGCCCCGAGAGCCCCGACATCCAAGGCTGATGGATGAGAACGCGCGAATTCGGCAGCGCGTAGCGTTTCTTCGGCGCTCCGGAAGCCAGCAGCACGGCCGCGATGGAGGCCGCTTGGCCGACGCAATACGTTACAACGTCGGGCTTTACGAATTGCATCGTGTCGTAAATCGCCATCCCCGCCGAAATCGAGCCGCCCGGTCAGTTGATATAGACCGAGATGTCTTTCTCGGGGTCTTCCGAGGCCAGAAAGAGCAGTTGCGCGGTGACCAGGTTCGCCACGTGATCGTCAATCGGCGTGCCGATGAAGATGATGTGGTCCTTCAGCAGGCGGGAGTAGATGTCGTAGGCCCGCTCGCCGCGGTTCGTCTGCTCGACGACCATCGGAACAAGAGTTGTCGCTCGCGGATTCGCGTCGTCCATATGTCTCATCGGGAAATATTTGCTGCGCTGAGGATCCCGAACCGGAGCCTATTTCTCACTTTTCGCTGTCGTCTGAATTCGGGACTGTCGGTAGAGCCACTCGATTGTTTTGTCGCTGCGCAACTTCGATTTAATCCTATCGAGCGCTCCCTGCTTTGTCAAGCGCGCCCGCAAGGCTGCGGCAGATTCGCCACTGTGGCTTGCGAGATGTTCGATCTCTTTTTCGACGTCTTCCTCGGTCGCGTCGATGTTTTCAGCCGTCGCGATGCGGTCAATGATGAGCTCGGCCTTGACGTCGTCCACCGAGCGGTCGCGCTGGCGCCGCCGCAGGCTCACCCAGTCAACGTTTACGGCTCGGGGATCCACGCCCTGCTGTGCGAGCGAGCGCACCACCCGCTCCAGCCGTGAATCCATTTGATGCTCGATCAGCGTTTCGGGAACTGGGAAATCGTGCTTCTTGATCAGGGCCTCGATGATTTTCTCGTCCGCCTGCTGTTTTTGCTGCTGCTCGCGCGCTGCGTCGAGGCGCTCGCGGATTTTCGTGCGCAGTTCGGCGACGGTCGTAATGCTGCCAAATTCGGCCGAAATGTCTCTCACGAATTCGTCGTTCAGCTCCGGCAGCTTCTTTTCCTTGATGCCCAGAACTTCCACGGAATAGTTGTAAGTCTTGCCCACGAGTTTGGGATCCGGGTAATCATCGGGATATTTCGCTTCGAACGTCTTCGTGTCGCCGGGACTCGCGCCGCGGAGATTTTCCGTGAAGCTTTCCAAGGTTTCTTCGGCGCCGATGTGGCAAAGGATGTTGTCAGCCTGGATAGGATCGCCGCCGCCGGCGGGCGTGCCGATGAGCTTCAGTTGGGCGTAATCGCCGTCCTGAATGGGGCGGCCTTCGACGGGCGCGTAAGTCGCCGCGCGCTCGCGAAGTTCTTCGATGGCTTTATCCACTTGCGCATCGCCGATTTCGATTTCTTCCACTTCGACTTCGAGGCCCTTGTAATCGCCCAGCTCGAATTCGGGGAGGACTTCGAATGTCGCGCGGAACTTTACCAGCCCATCGTCGGCGAAATTGACTTGATCCACTTCCGGCCGGTTGACCGGGATCATTTTCTTTTCCTGCAGCGCTTGCGAAAGGTACTCGGGCACCAGCGATTCGAGGACTTCGCCCTTGATATCGTCGGCGAAGCGGCGCTGGATCAGCGTCACCGGGGCTTTGCCGGGGCGAAAACCGGGAATTCGCGCCACTTTGGCGAGATCGCGCGCGATTTTATCCGTCGCCTTCTTTACATTTTCAGCGGGAATTTCGAGTTCAAGTTCACGCTTGCAAGTCGCTGCGGTTGCTTCGGTCATGGAGTCTTCTGCGTGCGAGATTGTATGTCAGGTCAAATTCTGCGATTCGCCGATTCACAGTTGCAGTGGTAAAAGGCAGGAAATCGCGGCCGTTCAAATCTCAACGGGAAAACTCAGTATAGCAGAGCGCTGTGCGCCGTCAACTCGACGGCGTGTGTACGGGAAAGAACGACTGCTTCGATTCCAATCGTCTGAGTAAAGTCGCTCGCGGCTGATCAACCAAAGGGGAGAGAAAGCGGGGAATCGCGCGAGGATTCCCCACCCGTTTGACGCTTGGTTACTATTCCTGCGGCGCGTTGTCCTTCGCAGCCTTCTTCTTCATCGCTTCCACGGTCCACGGCGGGATGACGCCGTTCACGCGGGCGTACGCGATGGACTGCCCCAGGTGTTCGTGAGCGTGATCCGCGAGGAGGTAGATGATGTCGCCCTTATTCGCGTCGGGGCCAAACTGTTTCATGGCCGTTTGAATATCCGCGTTCGTCATCTTGTCAATGTATGTCCGCGCGAACTCGAACGATGTGTTCATTTGCTCGACGATCTTGGCTTTGTCCGTTGTTGATTTCTCGAAATCTTTGGTGGTGAAATCAACCGCCGGCGTTCCACCGATGAGCTTGATGAAACCGTAATTCGCTTGTGTAATGTGGAGGTAGACTTCGCCGATGGATCGCACTCCTTCCGCCGGCCGCCAACCGTATTTATCCTGCGGCACCGCGCCCGCCAGCGCCGTGAACTTCTTCTGCAAATCCTGCAGGTCTACAAGTACTTGCCCCTTAATGTCGTAAATCGGCTGGGTCTTGTCGGAGCTCTTGGCATCTGCCTGCCCAGCGAATACTTTTCCTGCGAATCCCGCGAACAGCCCCAGCACGAGGAACGCAACCCAAATCTTCTTCATCATTAATGTTTCTCCTTTGCGAGTGCGAACACTGATCGGTTTCGGTAGAGCGCTCGCAGGTCTCTTCCTTGGAATGTCAGGACCACCCGAGCTTACCCCTGCCACACTTAGACGCGGGACCCGGCAAATCTCTTCGTTCGATGAAAGCGAATTATTGACCGCGGAATGAAGCGCCCCGAGCGTGCCAAGCCAAAGGCACTATTTGTGAGCAGGGAGAACGCCCGTGGCGATTGCGAATACTGGGCTGGCAGTTCGAGACCCGGTGCGGCGGAGCGGCCAGGGCGCTTCCGCGTATCCAATGGAATATTGCGCGGCATGATTGGTGCCGGCGAACCACATGCGGACATTGCCGTCTTCAAGCAGAACGGTTGGCGCGGTATCCCCGCTCTCGTCGAAGCCTCCCGCGGTCGGCTCGATGATCGCTTTGGGATCGATGTCCCACGCGCTGGTAAGCGATGTTGCCCGCGCGACGCCGATCACGTGATCGGTACCATTCACTCCTGTGAAGAACAAATAAAGGTAGCCATCGGGCCCCAGAAGAATTGCCGGCTCGGCGATGCCATCGCGCATCCACTCAGGCGGCGCGTTTGGCGCGAGAAGCGGCTGCGCGGATTTCGCCCAATGAATGCCATCCGGCGAAGTGGCGGAAAGAATGCGCACTCCCGGCGCGCCAGGGCAATCGTTATAGCAGTGCCCCGCATAAACCATAAGGTAGCCGCCCTGGTAGGGAATAATGTCGGGGCTATAAATAGCGTCAGCGTCAAAACTTTCCGGAGTAGGCGTAAGAACCGGTTCCGATTGGATGCGGGTAAACGTCACGCCATCTTGCGACGTGGCGAGTCCGAGCGAAGCAGGCAAACCCTTGGCAGGCTCGCCGGGAGTCATACCGTCGCGATAGCCGGAGTAATAAAGATAGTAGCCGTTCTGAGTTTTCATCAAAAACGGCGTTTCGAGATTCTCGTCCCAGGCGCCTTCGCGTCCGCGAAGGATTTCACCGCGAATCACGGCGCCGTCGGCGGCGTTCGCGATGGCAGTCCATTTCATGGAGTCAGGAGACGTCGCGAGGGAAATGCTGGCGTGCGGCCCCGCAGGATTCGCGAAATCCACGCTGGTGTACACAAGCCGGAAGACGAATTCATCGGCGATAACGGACGGATCAGACACGATTCGCGACGTGCCGGAGTAAACGGCCGCCGAACTCTTGCTCCACGGCGCCCAGCCCGCTCCAGTGTCGAGCGCACCGGCAATTTTCCGGGCTTCGCTGCAGCCAGAGATCAATACCGATGCGAGAAGAACAATATAAAATCTTTTCATTAGGCCGAGAATCGATCCTTACTAGGAATCGGCGACGGGGCGTCGGGGCATCGCGATACAACTCCATGGTCAATGAGTTGTAGCGACGGAGCAAGCAAAATAATGTAAAGTTTCTGTAATTGCTGTATCCACGGCGTTTAGTAATTATCCGCGTCTTCGGTCCCACCACTTGCGCCAGAACATACCCCAAGAACACTAGGGAGACATTCAACGAGTATTACAGCTTTCACAGGATGGCTGGAAATCTCCGCGCGGCCTAACGTGGATGTCGCAGTGCAAGCAGTGCAACCTGTGAGGAGGAATTCCACGATGGAACAAAATTCATTGCGAGAACTTTATATCGACGAACTAAAGGACCTCTACAACGCCGAAAACCAATTGGTCAAAGCGTTGCCGAAGATGGCCAAGGCGGCCGAATCAGACGAGTTGCGTAAAGGCTTCGAAGGACATCTCGAGCAAACGCGCGGACACGTCAGCCGTCTTGAGAAAATATTCCAAACCCTCGACGAAAGTCCCAAGGGAAAGAAATGCAAGGGGATGGAAGGGCTTATCGCTGAAGGCAGCGAAATGATCGAGGAACACGACGAATCCGAAATGCGCGACGCCGGGCTGATTTCCGCTGCCCAGCGAGTCGAGCATTACGAAATCGCCGGCTACGGCTGCGTCAAGACGTATGCGTCACTTCTGGGCTACGACGACGCAGTCCAGCTTCTGGAACAAACGCTTGAGGAGGAAAAGGAAACGGACCAGAAACTGACAGGACTCGCCGAGAAAATCAACGTGGAAGCCATAGGCGGCGAAGACGATTCAGACGAGGAATTGAAATCTCGGCTGGGCGCTCGGAGCAAGGCCAAAGTGGCTCGCGCTTAAGTTTCCGAGCCTCGCTACCAATTTATTTGGGCAGTAGATTTGCTAAATCTAAAGGAGATACATCATGGCTGAAGAAGCAACAAAGCAAGTACATCAGGATCCGAATCAGAATCAGTCAGGTCGCGAAAACGATCCGACCAAGAAGCGCACCACACCGGATCAGTACAACGAACAGCAGAGCAACGAGCAGGGCGCGGGCAAGCATACGGGCCAGACGGGACACGAGAATCCGCGGACCGGTTCGGAGCAGCAGGGTGGCCAGCGTCAAGGCGGCCAACAGGGCAATCCCGGTAGCCAACAGGGACAGAAGGGCAACAACAACCCGGAGCAACACGGTGGCCAGCACCAACCGCAAGGCGGCCAGCAGGGCAATCCCGGCACCCAACCAGGGCAGAAGGGCAACAACCCGGAACATCAGGGTAGCCAACGTCCGGGCCATCAGGGCGGCTCCGAGCGCACGCCAGAACGCGGTGAAGGCAACAACGGCGGCCAGGACCGCGTCCGCAACAAGAGCAACGAGACGGATGAGCGTAGCGCGAAGCAAGGACAAGGGCAGAAGCGCTAACGATCGTTCGCTCCAAGTCTTTATATCCTAATAAAGACCAGGCGCCATGTGTCGGTCTTGGGCAAATCCCAGCCGACGCATGGTGCCTACGTCTTTATATGCAGGTCGATTATGCGACCCATCCTAGCCCCGTGAGCCAGTGTAGAGTCCGGGCATACTCAAACTCCGCTGCCCGTAATCGAGCGGTATCAAGTTTCTCCACCTTAGGACGCCCTCAGCCGTAGGCGCCAGTTCGTTGACTACAAAGTCCACTTCGTTATAGTGTGCGCGGCATGGCGTTAGACAACGCCCGGTTGGTTCGATCCATGTCCATCCTCACGTCCCTCAAGACGAGCCTCAGGAGTCGAGTTCAATGCGTAGCCAATCTGTTTATGTTTCGATCGTGATTGTGTGCTCCGTCCTGCTAATCGGGGCGCAGCGAGCACAAGTGGAAAAGCCAAAGTTCAAGGCCATCTGGGAGCCGGTGAATTACCCGCAGGACGCCTCGCTCCGCGACGTATTTTTCGTCAGCGCCGACGTCGGATGGGCGGTCGGATCGGTAAGCTCCGATGCAGGCGAGGGCGGCGTCATTCTGCATACCGTTGACGGCGGACAACACTGGGATGTTCAGCTCGGGGATCCGCATTCCGCCACCCGCGGTTTCGAGGAGCTGTTCTTTCTCGATGGCAAACACGGATGGGCCTCGCAAGGCGGGAGCCACCTCCTCCGCACCACGGATGGAGAGACCTGGGAAGAGATCGGCGAGTTATCGGCGACCGCGGTTTTTACCTTCGCGACGCCAGACGTCGGATTTTTTGTACATAGCAAGGATATATCGCGCACCGCGGACGGCGGACGTTCCTGGAAGCAGGTCTATCATTGCCGTGACAAGGTCGAGGTCGACGGATTGACGCAAGACGCGGAATGCGAATTCCACGGCATCGCATGCCCTACAGCCCAGCTGTGCTATGCCTCGACGCAGAGACTGCCGAATAAAGCAGCCGCGATCGCTGAAAGTGATGATGGCGGGCTCACTTGGAAGATCTCAGGCCACATCCCGGAAGCCAGCGGCGGCGACTATGGCTTGTTGTTTACAGACGCGAAGACCGGCTTCATGCGCGGCTTTGCAGAGATCTGGGCGACTGTAGACGGCGGCCAGAACTGGCGCAAGGTCCCGGGGACCTTTCCCGGTGGATCTTCCGTGCGCATTCACTTCGCGGATCATGAAGTGGGCTGGCTCGCAAACGGCACCACAATCGCTTATACGTCAGATGGCGGCAAGCGCTGGAACACTATGGAGGTCCGGTTGCCGGCGGGAATCAATGCATCCAGCTTGCCGGCGCGCGACCGTGGTTACGTGGTGGGAGACCACGGGATGGTTTATCGCTACCGTATTGTACCGATCGAATACACCGCGAAGGGCATGATTGCGGCAACTGTCATCGCCGCAAAATGAACCGATTAGCGCATGAAAAGTTTAAAGAAGCCATATTTACCGGACATTTGGCACGATTTCTAAAGTTGATCTGCGGAAGAAGGGACTCGAACCCCTACGGCCTTTCGGCCACCAGCTCCTAAGGCTGGCGCGTCTGCCAATTCCGCCACTTCCGCACGGAACGTGAATAGACCCATTTTATGACATCGCGCGAACCGTTTGCGGATTTTCTGTCCGCGTTGCGGTTCGATTCTAGATGTTCGTAGGGCTGGCCGGCAGGCCGGCCGGGTTTGCTACCGCGCGGCGTTATTTTCCGTACTTGGCGTAGAAGCCGTTCATGAAAAGCTCGCCGGGATCGTACTCGCGCTTCATATCGAAAAATTCATCAATTTTCGGATACGCGGCGGCGAGTTCTGACTTGTCGTAATAAAGAACGTACGGAAGATAAAACGTGCCTCCGTCTTCGACCGAGAGATCAATCAGCTCGCGCGTCATTTCGCGAGCCGCCGACTGGCCCGCGAGCGAACTCTTAACATTGATGTACAGAACGACAGCAAAGTAGTCGCGCCGGGCGTAATTCAGGAACGCGTCGTCATTCGGCGCGATGTATCTGACAGTCGCGTTGAGCAGATTTACGTGCCGCCGCTCGATGACCGCGCGCAACTCGTCAATGAACGGCACGAACTTATCCGGCGGGACAAAATATTCCTGCAAAATGTCCGAATCGCTCGGCGAGTAGTATCGAATCCGTTCGACCGGCGTGCGGAAAATATTATTCCGTGTGCGAGTAGCGCCGGGCTGGGGATATTCGTGGCGTATTTGCAGGCGCCAGCGCAGCGTCTTGCCCCAATCGAAGCGGCGCGACAAGTCGAAATAGAACCGGTCGCGCGACACATTGATTTCATTCTGCAGCGCGTCGGTGCGGCCCGTGTCGCTCGCCCTCGTATACGCCACGCCCACCACATCGCGCAGCAGCGTTTTCGGGTCAATCGAGAGATCCGCTTCGCCGAAATCAATATCGGCATTCGGCAGGATCGTATTCAGAAAATAATCGGCCAACTGGTGGTAGTCGATCTGGAAAACGGACGCTTTGTACGCGTTGTTCGTCGTTACGTGCAGCGTCGCGTCAAGAATCACGCCAAATAGTCCGTAGCCTCCGAGAACCACGCGAAACAACTCGGGATTCTCTGTCCGGCTGCAATTTCGCACCATGCCGTCGGCCGTCAAGATCCGAAACGACTCGACCGTGCTGGCCAGCGGGCCGTTTCGTAAATCCCATCCGTGAGCGTTCACGCTCATCGATCCGCCCACGGTGAAAAGATTCGGCCCTTGCATCACCATGACGGCGAGCCCTTCCGGATTCAGATATTCTTGCAGCTCCCGCCACGTAACTCCGCTCTGCACCGTGACCAGCTTCTTCTCCACATCGAGCGAGAGCACGCGATCATAATGAAGCATGTCCAGCACGAGTGCGTCGGGATGCATCGATTGTCCGCCCATGCTGTGACGCGCGCCGGAAATTGCGATCTTGAATCCTTCCTCCTTGGCCGATTTCACGGCCGCGCGAATTTCATCTTCGGTCATCGGGCTGACGACTTCGCCGATCACTGTGTGATTCAATCCACTGGCATCGTTGATCTCGTTCGGCGGAAGAGCAGGAGACGACGGGTGATAAAAAAGAAATGCGGCCGCGCCGGCAAGAAACAGCAGAACTGCGGCGGACACAGACGCGAAAATCTTAAGTTTGCTCATGCAATTAACGGTGATGCGGTTTTACAGCTTGGCGCGCGGCTCCATGAGGGTCTTGGTCATCACAATCGTACCGAACACCTGCGTCCATTCGGAAACGATATTGCCCACCACCTGCCCCCATTTCGCGTTGGGGTCGACGCGCAGATACAGCGCAACCCACCCCGCGCCGGTGACCAGCAGGAAAATCGTGAGCCCGTGATTGCGAAGAAACGCGAGCACCGGCGGCAGCTCTTCCTTGGCGGGGCGCCGGCTTTCCTTCGAATGCACCTCGTANNCCAAGATGCGTGCTCGGGTCCGATTTCACGTAAAGGCAAAACCAAAGCGTCAAAATTGCAATCGCAGCAATACTAAGTGAATGGCGACGCAAAAAGCTGCGCTCAGGCGTGACACTTGTCATCCGCTATCCTCCGGGAGTCAGACATCTGCGCAATCAAATTGGCGAGCGCTCAAGCGAGCTAATGAAAATACATTGTAGAGATGTAATGTCAAACACTACAGGGTAACGTTCAAACCGCATCGAGGCTAACCCCTTTGGTTTCAGGCAGCGCGAGGGCGAGCAGCGCGGCGACGAAGAACGCTGCTGCTTGCAGGAAGAACGCCAACCCAAGCCCGAAGCGCATCGCGAGCGCTCCAACAACGAACGGGGCGAACGCCGAAAATCCGCGACCGAAGTTGTAGCTCAGACCCATCGCGCTCGCGCGAATTTCAGTCGGGAAAATCTCCGCTGCAAGCGCGCCATAGCCAGAAAAAAATCCCGTTCCGAAAAACGCCACCGGCGGCCCTAAAATGAAGAGCCATAGCGAAGTTTTCGCGAGCCCATACAGGGGCACGAGAGCGGCAGCGACGAGGAGATAGAAGACGTAGCTCTTGCGCCGGCCGATTGCGTCTGCGGCAAAACCGAAAAGCGCGTAACCGAACCATTTTCCGACGCCCATCACCAGCAGCCACGCCGTCGTCGTCATCATGCTGAGTCCTCGCCCGCCTTGCGCGACAGGAAGCGAGAGATACGCGGGGATCCAAGTGAACAGGCCCCAATATCCGAACATTCCGCAAGCATTCATCGCGGTCGCAATCAATCCGGGTCGCAAGATTTCGCGGCGCATGAATCGCCGCAGCTCCAGCCGCTGACGGTTTTGTTTCTGCCAAACCTCGGATTCCGGCACGCGCCGCAAAATCCAGAAAATGACAAACGCGGGAAGAATGCCAACGAAGAAAACCGGTCGCCATCCGTAACGCGGCAAAATCAATCCCGCCGCTGCGGCCGCAGCCATCTCTCCGATCGCCCACGTGGATTGCATGATCCCAAGCGCCTTGCCGCGATGCTCGGCCGGCCACGTTTCCGCAATCAGCGCGGCGCCCGCGGTCCACTCGCCGCCCATTCCCAGTCCAAGAATGAGCCGGCAGATCGCGAACTGCACGACGGAATCAGAAAGGCCGCAAGCTCCGCTCGCCAGCGAATACACAAGAATGGACGCCATCAGCGAGCGCGTGCGCCCAATCCGATCCGCGATGAAACCGAAGAGAAGCCCGCCAACAGCCGAGGCGATGAGCGTGATCGAATTCAGCAGCCCGCCCGTCTCTTTGCTCATCCCCAGGTCGCGCATCAGATGCGCAAGGACCATCGAGTAGAGCATTACGTCGAAGGCGTCCAGCATCCAGCCGAGCCCGCCCGCAATCAACGAACGCCGCTCGGCGAGCGTGACCTCTCGCGGCCACTCTAGGCCGAGAAATTTTCTCGTTGGACGGAGCGCGCTCGAAGCTGAAGACAAAATCGACTCCCGAACGAACCCTGAAGAATTTCGCGGCATTCTACCGGATTGCTGATACGGTTCCAATTCGGCTTGCCGCGCCACCACGCTTCTGATAGATTACGCGCCCAATCGAGGAATTCGCGGCCCGGAGGTGAGTCCATGGCATTCTGTGCGAAGTGTGGCGCGGAAGTAGGTGCAGGCGCGGCGTTCTGCCCGAAGTGCGGCGCGCCTCAGGCGTCGGCAGCGGGGCCTGCGCCCGCTCCAGCTGTGACGCCTGTAGTAACATCCGAACCGTTGGTTGGCGGAGGTACGGGATTGGCTGAGAATATCGCTGGACTGCTTTGCTATGTGCTCGGATGGGTCACTGGCATCATCTTCTTCTTGATCGATAAACGGCCGTTCGTTCGCTTCCACGCGGCCCAATCCATCGTCGTTTTCGGTGGCTTGCACATCATCTCTATCCTTATCGGCCACTTCATTGGATTCGGATTCCTGGGTGGCTGGGGCTGGAACGGCGGCAGTTGGGGGTTGATCGTTTTGCTTTACGAGCTGATCAATCTCGTTTCGTTCATCCTCTGGATTTTGCTGATGATCAAAGCGGCGCAGCACGAAAAGTTCCGCGTCCCGATCGCCGCGGAATTCGCAGATCAACTCGCCGGCAAATAGCTCTTTCCGTATTCACGAACTACGACGTTGAGTATTGGTGCGCGGGTGCCCCATCCTTGCGCAGCAAGGGTGGGTCTCGCCTAGCCGCCGATCAGCCGCACCATCGCTGGCAACTTCGAGCCTCGGCACTTGTAGCGGCCGGCTTTCAGCCGGGCATCTTCGCCGTTAGCACCAAGCATTCCCATGCGCGCCACTTCGGATTCTCGAGCCGCCCAACTTGTGAGGAATTACACCAGCGCGATACAATTGACTTTCAACATCATAGCCACGCCATCCGAGGAGGCAATCCGCCCATGACCGCATCCGCAACAACGGCCGCACCGCGCGGTGAATTCGCAAACGAGCCATTCCTTGATTTCACCAATGCCGCCAACCGCAAGAAAATGGAAGACGCGCTCGCGTCCGTGAAGAGCCAATTCGGCAAGGAATATCCCCTCGTCATAGGCGGCGAAAAAGTCACCACGAAAGAAAAAATTCAGTCCACAAATCCATCGCGCCCAAGCGAAGTGATTGGAATTTTTCAGAAGGCCACAGTTGAGATGGCCAATCAGGCGGTAGAAGCCGCAGTTCGCGCATTCGAGCGTTGGAAACGCGTGCCGGCGGAAGAGCGCGTGGCTTGCGTTTATCGCACAGCGGAAATTCTGCGCAAGCGCCGCTATGAACTCGATGCGTGGCTCGTCTATGAAATCGGCAAGACGTGGCCCGAGGCCGATGCCGACATCGCCGAGCTAATTGATTTCTGCGAATACTACGGCCGCGAAGCGGAAAGACTCGCGGCGCCGCAGCCGCTCACGCCCATGCGCGGCGAAAAAAATTATCTGCGCTACATTCCGCTCGGCGTCGGCGTCGTGATTCCGCCCTGGAATTTCGCCGCGGCGATCATGGGCGGCATGACGCTCGCCGCCATCGTTACGGGAAATACTGTGGTCGTGAAACCATCGAGCGATTCGCCCACGATCGCCGCAATTTTCGTGGACATCCTGTACGAAGCAGGCGTGCCGCGCGACGTTGTGAGCTTCTTCACCGGCCCGGGCGCAACCGCAGGCGAAGCCCTCGTCACGCATCCGAAGACGCGCTTCATCGCCTTTACCGGATCGAAAGAAGCGGGACTTCGCATCAGCGAGCAAGCGTCCAAGACGCAACCGGGGCAGAAGTGGATCAAGCGCACGGTGCTCGAAATGGGCGGCA
>PMAA01000198.1 GCA_003152355.1 Acidobacteriota bacterium
GCTGCAGTGCGGGTTCTGCACCCCGGGCATGGTGATGGCCGCGGTCTCGCTGCTGGCGGAGAACCCCTCGCCCACCGAGGAAGACGTCCGGTCGGGCCTGGAAGGCAACCTGTGCCGGTGCACCGAGATTGTGCGGATCCTCGACGCCATCGAGGAGTACGATCAGGCCGGGCCCGGCGTCCGAAACACGCAACAAGTCTTCGAGAGTTGCGGGCGGCTTTGCGGCGGCGAACGCCACCACGCCCTGATGCTCGCGCGTGCCGCCGGCGCGGTCCACCTGCGCACGTTCCTCGAAGCGCACCGGCACGCCGCGTTCGCGCGCGCGGCGAACGATTTCCTCCATGCGCGTGCCATGCCGGCCGATGGCTATGACGATGCGATCGAGAGGACGCCCTGCCTGCAGCGCTTCTTCCACCGCGTGAATTCCGAGAAGGTAACTCATCTCATTCGAGCGCCGCGCAAAATTCGAGCATGCGCTGGCGCGTTCCTTTCACTTGCACGTCAAACGGCAGCGCCGCTGCGGAATCGAGAAGCAAGATGACGCGATCGAGTTCGCCTTCACCGGTGCGTCCAGCGAGTGCCACGCGGATAGGATGAAAAAGTTCGCGGCTGCGATAGCGCGTCTCGGCTTTCAACGCTTCGACGATCGTTCTGAATTGTTCCGAGTCTATTGCCGCGCCGTCGAGAACCAGATTCGCGAGTTCGCGGATCACTTCGCGCGATCCCACCCGCGCCATCACCTCCTGCGCGTCAGGCGTCGCGAGCGTCGCGGATGCATCGTAGTGAAAAACAAGGCTCAGGAGATCGGTGAGCGCGTTCCGATCCGACGCGTGCGGGCCGAGAAGCGAAGCAGCATGTTCCATCCAAGCTGAAAGCTGCGCAGCGTGAGTCTCAGTTGCGGATTCTTGAGCTCCCAGAGCGAGCCAACCGCGCTCTCGCAGAATATCCTCGACATCGCGCGGGACGAATGCGTTTGAGAGAGGCGCGACTTGAGTGCTGGCCGCGTGAGCCTCGTGTGACTCCCGGCTCATGGTCGCTTGCGCGGGCGCGAGCTTGATCGAAGCTTCCGCTGAGCTTTCTTTTCAATCTGACGAATTCGTTCTCGCGCATTGGCGGCGGGCTTGATCGCTTCGCCGATCGTCGCCACGGCGTACGCGGCCAGTGCCTCGCCGCGGCCGATTGCGTCAACGCCTTCATTGGTTTTTGCTTTCAAGTTGATTCGTTCCAGCGGGATGCCGAGCGCGCGAGCGAGCGCGGCGCGCATCGCCGGGAAATGCGGCCCGAGTTTTGGCTTCTCCGTTACGACGACTGCGTCCACGTAGACAATGAATAGCCCGCGGGCATTGAGCAGCTTTCGTGTGTGTTCGAGGAATATTAGGCTCGACACGCCTTTCCATTCTGGATCCGTGTCCGGGAAATGCGAGCCGATATCGCCGAGGCCGCCCGCGCCTAGCAGCGCATCGCAAATGCAATGGCTCAATACATCGCCGTCCGAATGCCCGACAGGGCCTTTCTCAAATGGCAATTCTATCCCGCCGATTATGAGCTTGCGGCCTTCCGCAAGACGATGCAGATCGTAGCCGACGCCCGTTCTTGTCATCTGTGACCATTCGGAAAAGATTGAATTTCAGTGAATTCGAACTTCATGTCTTCACGCGCTCCTGCTCGAGGTAGAAGCGCGCGAGGTCCATGTCCGATGGCCGCGTGATCTTAAGATTGCGCTCCGAGCCGAGGACCACGAAAACTTCGCGGCCAATGCGTTCGACGAGCGACGCCTCGTCTGAGGCAGTCACATCATCTTGCTTGGCGCGCGCGAAGGCTTCGCGAAGGATCGCGTATTGAAACGCCTGCGGTGTTTGCGCAAGAACGATTCGCTCGCGGGGAATCGTCGAGGTGATTAGAGCCACATCTTCGGGCAGACTCGCGCGCTTTACTTCTTTCACCGTGTCAATCGCCGGAATTCCCAGAATCGCCGCGCCGCGCGTTCGGGCTTCTATGATAAGCCGGTCGATTTGCGCCGGCGTGACAAACGGCCGGACGGCATCGTGCACCAGGACGATCTCGGTCTCCGGCGCAACTTGGGCGAGCGCATTGGCCACGGACTGCTGTCGCGTGTCGCCGCCATGCACCACACGCGCCGGGCGGCCAAGCCGCGCCTTGCCCACTCGATCTTCGAGCGACGTGAGTTCTTCTCCGCGCGTGGCGAGGATGAAATCGGTAATTGCCGCGCAAGCCGCGAGGCGCCTTAGCGTGAAGATCACAAGCGGCTCACCGCCGAGTTCAAGGAATTGCTTCGGCGTGCCCGCGCCCATGCGCGTTCCGAGTCCTGCAGCAGGAAGAATGGCAGCGATGCGGCTCATAGAGCGGCGGCCAGTTTAACGCACATGTGCGCGCATAGAAACACGCACGGGAATGCGGGGGCTCGAAATGCGATAAGCACTGCGGCTAAGAGCGTGAAGTGTCCGGATAGAGCGGCCGCGGCGGACGATCGGCGGCGTGGCCTTCGACGGCGGCAATCGGCGCAGGCCGCGGTTGATCGCCGCGGTCATCGTAGCGGCCGAAGATCATTTTGCCGGCGGTCGTTTGGTGAACGGAAGTGACGGAGATATCGACCGTCTTGTTGATCATTTTGCGCGCCGCATCCACGACGACCATGGTGCCGTCATCGAGATATGCAACGCCCTGATTGTATTCCTTGCCTTCACGGAGGATGAAGACGCGCATCGTCTCGCCAGGGAGAACCACGGGCTTGAGCGCGTTCGCGAGCTGATTGACATTCAGAATATCGATTCCCTGAAGCGTTGCGACTTTGTTGAGATTGAAATCGTTGGTGATGATTTTCGCGTCGTAGCGTTTCGCAAGCTCGATCAATTTCATATCCACGTCCGCGACGTTTTGGAAATCATCTTCAGCGATTTGCACGTCAATTAGCGGAATTTTCTGGATGCGCTGCAAGACTTCCAGCCCGCGCCGCCCGCGCTGCCGCTTGAGAGGGTCGGCGGAATCAGCGACCAACTGCAATTCGCGGAGCACAAAATGAGGAATGATGAGTGTGCCATCGAGAAACTGCGATTCGGCGACGTCGGCAACGCGGCCGTCAATAATTACGCTCGTATCGAGAACTTTGCACGTGTGGCGCGAATTGCGCTCGTTGCCGAAGAGGCCGCCAAGCGCCTGAAGGTTGAGCATGTCCCCTTTGTTCGCGCCGAGAATCAGGCCGATGTAAGCCATGACGAGAAACGCGGCGAGGCTCACAAATGATCGCGTGCTTTCCGGCATGGACGTGTGCGCGAGCACGAGCGTCGTCAAGTACGCGCCGAGAATGCCGAGGATCGAGCCGGCGGCCGCGCCGATCAGCCGGCGCAGGCTCGCGCGGCGAAGGCGCAGCTCGAACAGAATCACGGAAATTGCGAAGATCAGGCCGACCAGCGATGCCGTCTCGCGCGTGAGGCTGAACGGACGGAAATGAAATCCCGCAGCGACGCAGATGATCGTGAAGATTACCCGGATCGCAAGCATGTCCCAGAAGGTGCCCACCTGAGCGCCTGCATTGCGCGTCGCGGACGATGTTTTCGCAGGAAGATTTTCGGGTTGCCCCACGGATTGATTGCGAGGAAGCGGATTAGAATAGCGAGCCATGCGAACCTCTTATAAAACGATGAATCTTGATAACCGGCGCTGCAAATAACCGCCTGAAAGCGACCGCACTCAATCGAGCTGTAAAAGTTTCTCCCGGCTGCTCGTAAGAAATTTATAAGTAATGTTGCCCGGCAGTATAGCACCAGTGTTTCGAGGCTAGTCAACTCTGAAAGATGTGGGAAAGATGACGGCGGAGACGCTCGTGATGCAGAGAGCGGCGATTTACGCGAGGTAAAAGCGGCGGACGCGACGCCCGAGCGCGCAGAGGAGATCGGAAGTGACGGTATTAATCTCGCGCGCGACGTCGGAAACTTCAATGGAATCTAATTTTTCCTTGCCGTAGATGGTCACGATGTCGCCGATGGCGGCGTTAGGCACCTCGGTGGCATCAACGGTGGCAAGATCCATCGAGATCGTTCCCACGAGAGGAACGCGCCTGCCGCGCAGAAGCACGGAGCCGTTGTTCGTGCGCTGCCGGACGACGCCGTCCGCATATCCCGCGGCAATAACGGCGATGCGCGACGGGCGCTTGGCAACGAATCGCGCGCCATAGCCGACAGCCTGGCCCGCGGCGATATCGCGAAGCGAAATGATTCGCGCGCGAAGCGAAAGGCACGGACGGAGATCCATCTGCGCCATCACTTCCGCTTTCTTTTCCGGCGGCGTGAATCCCTGGTGATAGCCGTAGAGGATCGCGCCGGGACGGACGATGTCGGCCCATGTGCTCGGCCGCGCGCAAATCGCGCCGCTGTTCGCAAGGTGAATCATGCCGGGCGAAACACCGAATGCGCGCAGGCGGTCCAGCGCCTCGCTGAATTTGTTTTCCTGTTTGATGGTTTGATCGCTCGTAAAATCTTCCGCCGACGCGAAGTGCGTGTAAGTGCCTTCGAGCGCGAGTCGCGGGCATTTCTTGAGCGCTTTCACGAACGCTTCCACTTCGCAAGGCTCGATGCCCAACCGGTTCATTCCCGTATTGATTTTCAGGTGGAATGGCGCGCGGAAATTCTTTTTGCGCTTCGCGATTCGGGCGGCAGCGCGATCGAGTGTGCGGAGTTGATCCACCCGCGTTACCGTTGGCGTGAGATCGTGATCGAGCAGGATCTTTTCTTCGCCCGGCCAGAAGCCCGTTAGAACAAGAATGCGCTTGTGGATGCCTGCATCGCGAAGTTCAATCCCTTCGCTCGAGCAAGTGACGCCGAACCATTCCGTTCCCGCGCGAGCCAGCGCCTTCGAGATGGGAACGGCGCCGAGTCCGTAGGCGTTTGCCTTCACGACAGCCAGAACCTTGCGCTCGCGCCCGACTTGCCGCCGGATCACGCGAAGATTGTGGAGGATCGCAGCGATGGACACTTCCGCCCAAATCGGCCGGCCATCAAATTGAATCGTTTTCGCCATTGTGTTTCCGAAAACCTAGAATGCCAGACTCCGGAGGACACGCGCGCGAGAAAATCACGCTGTTGTGCCAAGTCCGCGGTTCAGTAAACAAATTGAGTAAACACCGCGACAAAAGAAATGCAGGCACGATGCCAATTAGCATGTTGGGCCGGTGCAAGACTCCAGATGCAGTGCGGGGCGCATTTAGAAGGACTTGGAGGCAGTTTGTCGGAAGTCCCAGGGAATTCAGACTGTCCGGATTCCTGCGATGCCGTGGCAGGCGCGACACAGACGTGCCGAATCGCGACAATTGATCGCGGGGATTTACTCTTCCATCGCTTCCGGGGCGGCGACTTCAAAGCGCGTCCACCGGCTGTTGAACACGAAATGGACCACGCCGGTGGGGCCATTGCGCTGCTTGCCGATGATGAGTTTCGTTCGGTTCCGGTCTTCATCGGGAGCGTCTTTATCGTAGAACTTCGGACGATTGATGAAGAGTACAACATCCGCATCCTGCTCGATGGCGCCCGATTCGCGAAGGTCGGCGAGCTGGGGATCGCGCTCGTCGCGCTCCGGAGCGCGGGTCAACTGGCTCATCACCAGAACCGGCACCTTCAACTCTTTCGCCAGTCCTTTGAGCGACCGGGAAATACTGGAAACTTCTTCGTTCCGGTTGCTGAAGCGGCCACGAGCCGAGACGAGCTGAAGATAATCCACGATGACGAGTGACAATCCCTTATCGCGCATCAAGCGCCGCGCTTTCGCGCCGATCTCCATCACCGTCGTCGAAGCCGAGTCGTCAATCCAGATCGGGGCCTCGCCAAGCTCGTTGAGCGTCTCCGTGATGCGTCCCCAGTCGTCGCGATTGATATGGCCGGTGCGGAACTTGTGCGCATCAACGTGCGCGCGCGACGCGAGCAGGCGAAGCAGCAAGGATTCCTTCGACATTTCGAGGCTGAAGATCGCCACCGGCGCATTTTTTCGAAGGGCGACGTTTTCAGCGATATTCAGCGCCAGGGCTGTTTTCCCCATCGAAGGGCGCGCCGCGAGGATGATGAGCTCAGAGGGCTGGAGGCCGGCGAGTTCATTGTCGAGTTCCGGGTAGCCGGTGGCGAGGCCCGTGATTCGGCGGCCTTCCGTGAAAATTTTCGAGAGGCGTTCCCAATTTTCCGAGACGAGCTCTTTGACGCCGATCAGGCCGCTGCGAACGCGATCCTCTGCCAGCTCGAAAATCGACGATTCCGCGCGGTCGAGAATCGCGTCGGCATCCTCATCGGCATCGAGCGCCTGTTGTTGAATGGCCTGCGCACGATGCGCGAGGCTCCGCAGAACCGCTTTCTCCTTCACGATGCGGGCGTAGTGCTCGACGTTTGAGATTCGCGGCACGCCGTCCACGAGTTGCGCCAGGTACGCCGCGCCGCCGGCCGCATCGAGCTCGCTGCGCCGATGCAGATCTTCGGTGAGTGTGACTAGATCGATGGCTTGCTGCGTTTCTCCGAGGGTCATCATGCGCTCGAAGATGCGGCGATGTTGATCGAGGAAAAAATCGTCCGAGCGAAGCTTCTCGACCGCCGTGTTCAGCATGTGATTATCGAGCAGAATCGCGCCGAGAATACTGCGTTCGGCCTCCAGATTGTGCGGTAACGGGCGCTCGAGGTTGGAATCGTTGGCCATTTATTCGCTTTATGTTCGCCTAAGTGGTTTTCGAGCGCAAGCTATTTTCGCCGCGCGAAGAAGCGCTGCAAATTTCATCTTAAATCGCGGTTTTGAAAATTGAACGCCGAAATGAGAATCGCATTGTGTGCGCGTGTGCGCCGCGCGTCAATCGCACTGAGCTGTGGATTTCACAGGAGCTGTGCAAAAGCTTTTGGATGGCGAGAGCGTCGTCGGGCTGGCCAGAAATAAAAAGCGCGCCGCGAACGTTGCACGGCGCGCTTCAAATCTTCCTGCGGAGATGGTCTTGAAAAGTTGAAGACTACGCTTCGCGGCTCACCGTCAGCTTCACGGTTGCGGCGATATCGCGATGGAGCTTAATCGGAACTTGATATTCGCCGATGAGCTTAATGGGTTCGGCGAGCTGAATTTTGCGGCGGTCAATAGTGAAGCCCTGCGCCGCCAGCGATTCCGAGATGTCGGCGGTGGTGACGGAACCGAAGAGCTGATCGTTTTCACCGGCCTTGCGGGCAATCGCAAGCGAGACGCCGTTGAGAACCTCGGCCTGCTTTTCCGCATCGCCTTTCTCCGTTGCTTCGCGCTTGGCGAAGACCACGCGCATGCGCTCCAGCCGCTTCATATTACCCGGCGTGGCGAGCATGGCAAGCTTTCGCGGGAGAAGAAAATTGCGGGCGTAACCCGGGGCGACTTCCACCACTTCGCCGCGGTTGCCCAGCTTGTCTACGTCTTCCTGCAAAATAATCTGCATTGTCCTGTCCTCAAGTCGTTTTCAAATACGACGCGTTTCTAGAACTCGGCAGCAAACGGCAACAGAGCGATGTTCTGCGCCCGCTTGATCGCCACTGTGAGCCAGCGTTGGTGCCGCGCGCAGGTGCCCGTCATTCGCCGCGGAAGAATCTTCCCCCGCTCTTGAATGAACGGCGCGAGGATATCCGCCTTCTTGTAGTCAATGTAGTCCACGCGGTCCACGCAGAAGCGGCACACTTTCTTCTTGCGCACGTAGTTTCGCTTGCCGCGTTTGTGCGGGCCGCCCGGCCCTGGACGTCCGCCCGGTCCGCCTCCGGGACCGCCTGGCCCACGGCTCGGGCCGCGATTTCCCTGGTATCCGCCGGAAGAAGGACCGCGCGATGGCCCCGATGGCGCTGATGATGGCGCGCCTGACGGCGCCCCCGATTGAGCCGAGGATGGCGTCGCTGCTGGAGCCGATGCTGCCTGCGTTTTTTCGGCCGGTGCGGATGATTCCGCCGGAGGCGCTGCCGCCGGCGGTTGCTGCGGTACGTTTGGATCAGCCATTCGATTTCTCCTCTATCCAGCGGCGGAGGCGGTTTGCTCTCCGGCCGGGGGCGCCGATGTCGGCGCTGGTTTGCGCGGCCGGCGGGCGGCGCGGCGCTCGCGATGCTTCGCGAGCTTCTGCTGGCGCTTCATTTCTTCATCAATGCGGATGGTCAGATACTTGATCACCGGATCCGCGACTTTCAAGCGGCGCTCGAGCTCTTTGATCAATTCGCCGTGATTCGAGCGAATCGACATGTAGACGTAAAATCCCTCGCGAAGCTTGCGGACGCGATAGGCCATCCGCTTGCGGCCCCACTTCTCGATCTTTTCGATCTTCGCGGACTTGTCGGCGACAGTGTGCTCGAGCGTCGCAACGAGCTTGTCCACTTCCGCTTCGGGTGTATCCGGGCGGCAGATGAAAATCAGGTCGTACAATCTTTCTTCCATGTGTCCTCTATTCCGATATTCCGACTATTCCTGCAAAATCTTCTCGCCGCTAATCGGACCCCGAGGCTGGAGCCTCGGGGCTCTGAAACTTAATAGCGCGCGTAAAGCGCGGCAAATCGTAAAGCTCGCGCGATGCGCGGCCAACCTTGAATCTCGCGCTATGCTTCGGCCGGTGGCGCGACACGGCGATTGAATCGAGTCATCGCCCGCTCGACGCCTACAGTCAAAATTAAATCCACAGCTTCGGCAGCGTCTTCCGCCATTTGAGCGGCGATTTTCCGTTTGTCGCGGCTCATCGGGCACAAAACGTAGGCGGCCAGATCGCCCAGCGGATGTTCCGGCTGAACTCCCATCCGCACACGCGAGAACTCTCCGCCGCCGACAGCGCCAATCACCGACTTCATGCCGTTATGCCCGCCGGCTGTGCCGCGCTCTCGAATTCGCAACATGCCCCACGTCAGCGCGACGTCGTCATACAGAACAATCAAGTCCGACGGGCCGCATTCCAGCCGCTCGAGCAGGCTCTGCACGGCGATGCCGCTCAAGTTCATCATCGTCTGCGGCTTTGCGAGCACCACTTGCTGCCCTGAAATCTCACCGCGCCCTACAAAAGACTTTGCCTCCGGCCGCGTCACCCGGATTCCCGCTTTTTCAGCGATCTGATCAACCGCCAGGAAGCCCAGGTTGTGCGGCGTCCACTCGTATTTCGGGCCGGGATTGCCGAGGCCAACGATCAGTCGCATGAAAGAGCTCAATCCGATCTCGCCAAAATTCGCGCCGCCGAAACTCACACCGCGCAAAAGACCGGCTACTTCTCCTTGGGCTTCTTCTCCGTCTTTTCGGCCTTTTCTGCGGGCGCAGCGTCATCGCCCTCTTCGGCTTCCTTCTTGCCCTTCTTGATGACTTCCGGCTCAGCCGGCGCAGCTTCGGCAGTGACCGCCGCTTCCGCCACCGGCTCGGCTTCGGCCTTCAACGTCACAACGTGGAACAAGACGCGCGTCGGATCGGTGACGAGTTTGATCTTTTCCTTGTCCATGGGAACATCGGCCGCGCGAATCTGCTTGCCGATGAGAAGTTCGGTCACATCAACCTTGAACTCTTCCGGGATGTCGGCGGGCAAACATTCTACTTCCACTTCGCGGGTGACGGTTTCGAAGATGCCGCCCTGCACCTTGACGCCCTGCGGTTCACCGAACGGGTGAACGGGAACTCTGACGCGCATGCGAACGTCCATTGCCACGCGCAACAGGTCCACGTGAATGAGCAAGCCGGTGACCGGGTCGACCTGCCAGTCCTTCACGATGGCCTGCTCTGCATCTCCGCCGGCAAGGTTCACCGTGAAAATCGAGTTGTGGCCCGTCTCCGACCGCAGAATTCGGGTGAGCTGCTTCGTGTTCACCGAAAGCGAAATTGAGTTTCCCTTCCCGCCGTAGAGAACTGCGGGAATCATGCCGGTGAGCCGTTCGCGCCGCGCCGGACCTTTGCCACGCGTTTCGCGCGCGGCGCCTTCAACGACAAATTTCTCCATACGTCCTTCCTTCGTGTCCTAGATGAAGAGCTCGCTGATCGAGGTCTCTTCGTGAATATTGCGAATGCCGCGAGCGAGAAGTTCCGACACGCTGAGCACCGTGATATTCGGGATTTTCCGCGCCTCCGCAGAGAGAGGAACAGAATCCGTTACTACCACTTCATCAATCGAAGACTTCGTGATGCGCTCCACCGCGGGTCCCGAAAGAACCGGGTGCGTCGAAGCGGCGAATACTTTGGTCGCCCCGTTGTCGAGTAATGCTTCAGCCGTTTTCACCAGCGTTCCCGCAGTATCAATAATGTCGTCAATTACAAGCGCCGGCCGGCCCGAGACGTCTCCGATCAGGTGCATCACTTCGCTCACGTTCACGTCAATTCGGCGTTTATCCACGATGGCCAGCGGCGCGTCCATTTTCTTCGCGAAATATCGCGCCCTCTCAACGCCTCCGGCATCCGGCGATACTACAGTGAGCGGGCCGAGACCCTTCCTCTTGAAATATTCCACGATCACCGGCGCTGCGAACAAATGGTCCACCGGAATATTGAAATAGCCCTGAATCTGCGGCGCGTGCAAATCGAGCGTCAACGCGCGGCTCGCTCCCGCCGTCTCGAGCAAATCCGCCACGAGCTTGGCCGAAATCGCAACTCGCGGCCGGTCCTTGCGATCCTGCCGGGCGTACGGGTAATACGGAATCACCGCCGTGATGCGCCAAGCCGAAGCGCGCTTGAACGCGTCAATCATCAGCAGCAACTGCATCAAGTGAAAATCCACCGGATGCGAGCACGGCTGCACGACGAACACGTCCGCGCCGCGCACGTTCTCTAGAATCTGATAGCGAGTCTCGCCGTCGCTGAACCGGCCGTGCTCAGCCCTGCCGAGTTCGACGCCGAGATACTGGCAAATCGCATTCGCGAGCGCAGGGTTCGCACTGCCGCAGAAAATTTTGAATCGATCGTCGATCAACGATTAACCCTCAGGCGTAAACCGGCGAGCGCAGTGCCCGGACGTATTCTTCCCTGGCAAGAGTTTCTACCACGAAGACCTGGTCTTCCGGGAAACTGACCGCGGTTCGGCGCGCCTGCGCTGGGCTCCGGAATAATCCGAACACCGCCGACCCGCTACCTGCCAGCGCGGCTCTTGCAGCTCCTCGCTGAAGCAAGCCCCTATGGATTTCTCCGAGTCGGGGATGGCGGCGGAAAACCGGAGCCTCGAAATCGTTTTCGAGGGCGGTGTCCCGCTGGCTCCAGCACAGAGCGCAGAAACTAAAGATTTTACGGGGCGTTTTGCGCTTTGTCAATTCCAAAGAAACCCACTTGAAAGCGTCGCGCGTGCTCACCGCGATGCCTCTAGGCGAAACGACAACGGCCCAATATTTCCGCCCATCCGGTAGCGGATAAATCTCGTCGCCCCGGTTAACGCCGAGAGACCGGCCGCCAAAAAGAAAGAACGGAACATCGGCGCCGAGGCCGGCAGCAAGCTCGATCAGCCGCGCGAGCGGGAGCTTGCGGCCGGTTAACCGCAGCATCGCGAGCAGCGCCGTTGCGGCATCGCTTGAGCCGCCGCCGAGACCCCGCGCCACCGGAATCAATTTCTCGAGGCGCGCGTGAATGCCGCCGCGGAAATCGAGTTCGCGCCGCGCCGCTTCGATCGCGCGATACACAAGATTCTCTCGCCCCGTAGTGAGAGACGGGTCGTCGATTTCAAGCGTGATGCCCCGGCGGCGGGATCGCGTCAGCTCGAGCGTATCGTGAAGCGCGATGGCCTGAAAAATCGTTCGCAGCTCGTGATAGCCGTCGGGGCGGCGACCCAGAACGTGCAGGCATAGATTGATCTTCGCGAACGCCGGCAGGCGCACCGAATTTTTCATGCGGGCTATGTTATTGCGGTTTGGTGTCGGTCGGTGCGGGTTTTTCCGCAACCTTACTGTGCTTGAGGTTTTTCAGCCGTTGGTCGAGCTCGCTCACTTTGTCCGCTTCGTAATCCGCGGGAAGCGCGTGCTGCCATTCGGCGAGCGCCTTCTCCCACAATGCCGCGGCGCGCTCGGTGCGGCCCATCTTGGCGTAAACATCGCCAAGATGTCCGAGAATCGTCGGATCGTGCGCCGAGCGGTCCACGGCCTTCTTCAAATATTCTTCGGCTTCGGCAAGTTTATTCTGTTTGTAGTAGACCCAGCCCATGCTGTCGAGATACGCGCCGTTCGATGGTTCCTGCTCGAGCGCGTGGTGGATCATGGATGTGGCCTCTTCCAGGCGCACGCCGCGGTCCGCGAGCTCGTAGCCGTAATAATTCAGTACGGCGGCGTTCTTCGGGTCAGCTTCAAGGGCTTTCTTGAATTCCGCTTCCGATTGTTCGTATTTCTTCTGGCGTTCGTAAATCGCGCCGAGCATGAACCACGCCGCTTCTTTCTCAGGCGCTCCGCTGGCGAGTTCCTCGGCCTTCATGGCACTTTGTTCAGCGTCCGCGTAGCGCCGGCCGCGCTCTTCGACCTGCGCGAGATCGAGATAGACCTCCTGGTCCTCGGCATTGTGCTTGAGAAGGCCGCGCAGAACTTTTTCGGCCTCGTCGGTTTGGCCCTTTTCGCCGAGAAGGATTGCGTAGGTGACGGTCATGCCGCGATCCTTATCGTTATCCTTCAAAGCTTTCTGTGTTTCGGAAATCGCGCGGTCAATCTCGTGGCTCTCGCGGTAGGTGTCAATCAGGAGCATTTGCGCGCGCTTTGATTCTTCCGGCCCCAGCTTTCCAAGCTCCTCGTAGCTGCGTTCCGCTGATGCGTAATCCTCTTTCTCACGGTAAATTCGGCCCAGTTCTTCGTAGAGAATCGCGAGTGCGTTGGGACTGCTGGCGCTATCTCCTTGTCCTGTGATTCCGGCGATTGCATCGGCGAGGACATGCGCGGCGTCGTCGAATCGCCCTTGCGCGTCATAGAGAAGAGCCTCGTTGTAGGTAACTTCGAGATTGCCGGGCGCAAGCTGCTTGGCGTGGACGATATTGCTTTCAGCCAGGTCGAACTGGTTCAGGTGCCTGTAGATCTGCGAGAGCCGCAAATAATTATCCGGGTTTTCCGGCTCGAGCTCGGCCAGCCGCTTGTATTCCTCGAGCGCCTGCGGAAATTTCTCTTCGGTCAGCAATGCCTGCGCGAGACCTTTGCGATGGGACGCTTCATCCGGATCGCCTTCCACGGCCTTCTTGTAGGCCTCTTCCGACTTCGCGTACTCGTGGGTTTGCGCGTAAGCATCGCCGAGCAAATCATAGAGAGTCGAGGACGTGGATTCTGCTGCCGCCTTGTTCAAAAGCTCGATCGCGTCGCTGGCGCGGCCCTCGTCCATCAGCAACTGGCTCAACTGTTCGAGGCCGCCTTCATTGGTCGGATCCCAGCGCAGCACTTCGCGCAGCGTCTGCTCGGCCTTGTCGTGCTCGTTCTCAAAGCGGTAGAGCCGCGCCAGCCAGAGCGCGGACTGACTGTCTCTCGGATCAATGCGGAGAATCTCGCGAAACTGATCGACGGCCTTGTCAATCATGTCGCGCTGGCCGGAACCCGCGCTCAAATCCCCCAGGTTGCGGACGTAAATGCGCGCAAGCAGTCGGTGCGGTCCGGGATTATCCGGGTTGGCTTTAATCGCAGCTTCCGCTTCGTGCACCGCATCCTGGATATGTTGCGACTTGGCGTATGTTTCGGCGAGCCGCTCGATGATTACCGATGATTCGGGATCGAGTTCGAGGGCTTTCTTGTAATAATCGACGGCCTCATTGGCATTTTCGGAGCGCCCGGTCAGCTCGAATTCTTCTTCTTCCGCATGCCCCATCGCGAAGTTGAAATAGGCATCGGACTTGTGGCTCGAGTCCACATGGGCCGACGGGTTCGCGGGAGTCTGCGATGAAGCAGGTTTGCCCTCGGTCCGGGGCTTCGCGTCCTGCGCTCGTGCGGAAAGAGGCAGCAACGCGATAGCCGCCAGGGTCAAGCTGAAACGAGTCTTTGTCATTCAATCACCGTAATTCTCCATTATCGGCCACCAGTTGAAGATCGTCAAAACAATCCGTTCCTCTCATTGCCATTAAGATTAAGACTCTCGCATTGGGGCTCTCGTTCCCTAAAAAAGGGACTCCCGCCCTTAAATAAGACTCTCGAAAGATGCGAAAAGTTTTCAATTAGGTGCCTCCGACCAAAGATTTCTTCCATCGTGTTGAATTGAACGTCCTGGCCGATATTTGTCAGTCGGTCTTTTTAGTGGCGGAAGTGACGGATGCCGGTGAATACCATCGCCATACCGAAATGGTTCGCCGCCGTGATTACTTCGTTATCGCGCACAGATCCGCCCGGCTGTATCACGGCGGTTGCCCCCGCTTTTCCGGCTTCCTCGACGCCATCGGGAAACGGAAAGAATGCATCGGACGCGACGACGGTTCCAGCAAGCGGCGATTGCGCCTTCATCACGGCGAGTTTTACGGAGTCCACGCGGCTCATCTGCCCCGCGCCGATGCCCACCGTCTCGCCCTCGCGCGCGAAGACGATCGCATTCGATTTGACGTGCTTGCAGACTTTCCACGCAAACGCGAGCGCGCGGCGCTCCTCGTCAGTCGGCTCGCGCGCGGATACGGTCTTCATCTCTCTTTCGCTCAAAATATGCAGGTCGGGATCCTGAACGAGGATCCCTCCGGAGATGCGCTTCAATTCGAGCTCGCGAGCTGCAGCTTCTTTCGTGATTTCCAGGAGGCGCAGATTTTTCTTCGACGAGAATTTTTCAAGCGCCGCGGCTGAATATCCTGGCGCTGCGATGCATTCGACAAACAGCTTCGCTGCCTCTTCCGCCGTTGCGGCGTCCACCGCGCGATTGAACGCTAGCACGCCGCCAAACGCTGAGACCGGATCGCACGCGAGTGCTTTCACGTAGGCATTCACGAGCTTGTCCTGCTCTGCCGCGCCGCATGGATTGTTGTGCTTGATGATCGCTACGGCCGGTTGCTTGAATTCCCTCGCCAGCGCCCACGCTGAATCGAGGTCCACCAGATTGTTGTAAGAGAGCTCTTTTCCCTGAAGCTGCTTTGCCCCGGCGATTCCCGAAGGGGCTAAGCCTGCAGGCACGTAGAGCGCGGCCGATTGGTGCGGATTTTCGCCGTAGCGCATCGCCTGGCGCCGCTCGAGCGCGATGTGCAGCCGTTCGGGCAGTTCGGGGGCAGCGTGCATTTCCACTTTTCCATTCGCCGCGAGGCGCTCGAGTTCGGTTGAGATTTCGCCGTCGTAGCGTGCTGTCCGCGCAAAAGCTTTCCGCGAGAGATCGAGCCGCGTCGCAAGGCTCACGCAGCGCGTGGCTTCGATCTCCTGCGCCACACGATCGTAATCAGCCGGATCGGTGACCACCGCGACACTCTCGAAATTCTTCGCCGCTGACCGCACCATCGCCGGCCCGCCAATATCAATGTTCTCGATAAGCTCCTCAGGCGTCACGCCCAACTTTTGCGCCGTCGCAGAAAATGGGTAGAGATTCACGGCGACGAGATCGATCGGAACAATTCCGTGCTCGGAAGCTTGATTGCGGTCGCTATCCTTGCTGCGCTGAAACAAAATCCCGCCGTGAACCTTAGGATGAAGAGTCTTCACCCGTCCGCCGAGCATTTCCGGCCAACCCGTTAACTCCGCGACATCGCGCACCGGAACGCCCTCATCGCGAAGCAGTCGCGCCGTTCCGCCCGTCGAGACGATCTCGATTCCAATCGCTGTGAGTCTCCGCGCAAATTCAGCCACGCCTGTTTTGTCGTAGACGCTGATCAGCGCGCGCTCGATGGCCATCGTGCTCCTCCAGTTGCGTCGAATTCTGAAAAAGACCGATTAGTGTATTCGCATGAGCGAAAATCGCAAGAGGACCATTGTGGGCTTCGTCTGCGGTGTCAAAACTTCAAGGCGAGAATAACAATTAGCATACATATGCGGTTTTCGCGCGATGCGGGATTCGTGGACGTTGGGATTATGCGAGAACGTTTCTGAGAAAAAACTAGCGGCTGACTCGCGCCTTCAACTTCACTTTCCCGCCTTCAACGCTCACGGTGTACTCGATTTCCTTGCCGCCGCGCCTCTTGAGTTCTTCAGTTTTCTTCTCAACAAAGCGTTCGAAGTCTTCGAGACTTGGCGCACCCGACTTTTCTCCCGTAGCCATTCGCGTATCGATCAACGCTCCGTAGAGATCGTGAACCTTTCGCGTTTCACGCGCGGGGTTCGAGAACTGAACGGAAAATGGCGGCGGTGCATCAATTCCTGTTCCGTCGCGGGACTTCCGTTCTCCACGCGAGGCCGCGGCCGCGGCTGAAGGCCTCGAGGCCAGCGCTCGCCGCGCTTCGGCCATCGCCTTGTTGCGTTGCGCGGCGATTGCTTTTGCGGCAGCCCCGAAGTGATGCGGCACCGACGAGCTTTCTTTCAACATCAGCTTCTTCCGCCACATGTCCTGATATTTGGCGTAGGTGGAGGCAATATTGTTATAGCGGAATCGCTGCGCCAGGTTGACCTCGGCCATTCGTTCGGCGTAGCGCTTGATAAATACGTCCACGCGCCACTGGGTATCAACCGGTGGGCGCTTTCGTCCGCCGCCGAAGAATTGCTCGTACTCAATCTTCAGCGTGCGAATGTCGTGCTCGACTTGTGCTAGATCGTCGTCGATTGTGGCCATGGTCTAATTGGCAGCCATTTCAGGCTACGGGCACCGGCGCACAGCGTCAACCCACCGGGACACAGTGAGTGACGCAAGCGGCAAGCCCTTCGGTTGCTCCTTTTATTCGCGCTGTGCTCCAATACTCAAACGATGAATCCCCCGGCCGATCCAGTCACCGGCAAGCTTACGAATGCGCTGCGCGGCGTTCCGTCCGTGGATGAATTGCTCGGGCGTCCGGCGATTGTCGAAGTGGCGAAGAACGCCGGGCGCACTTTGGTCACGAGTGTCATCCGCGAGGTTCTTGCCGAGGAGCGCCGGAGCTTAAAGGAAGGACCAAGCGCTGCCGTAGAATTGTTGAAGCTCGAAGAGCGCATCCTCGCCGGAATCCAAAAGGCGCTCGCGCCGTCGCTGCGCCGCGTCATTAACGCCTCCGGCGTGGTTCTCCACACGAATCTTGGCCGCGCGCCGCTCTCGGCTGCCGCTCTCGAACATCTCGCTGCGATCTCGGGCCGCTATTCAAATCTCGAGTACGACGTTCCGTCGCGGGCGCGCGGGAAGCGCGACATTCACACGGCGCAGCTTCTCGCAGACTCCGTCGGAGCCGAAGCCGCTATCGTCGTCAACAACAACGCCGCCGCCGTTTTCCTCGTTCTGAACGCGCTCGCGAGCGGCGGAGAAGTGGTGGTGTCGCGCGGCGAATTGATCGAGATCGGCGACGGATTCCGCATCCCGGACATCATGGCGGCCAGCGGCGCGGTCCTGCGCGAAGTGGGCACGACGAACCGCACGCGCATCGCGGATTACGAACGCGCGATCAACGAGCGAACGAGATTGCTCCTTCGCGTTCACCCTTCGAATTTCCGTATCATCGGATTTACCGCGCGGCCATCGCTCGAAGAAATCGTGGATCTCGGCCGCCGTTCAAAGATTCCCGTATACGAAGATCTCGGCTCCGGATGCATCGCCGATCTTGCCGCGGTGGGCATCAACGAGCCCGTGGCTCGCGAGAGCTTCATCGCCGGCGTCGGCGTAATTTCGTTCAGCGGCGACAAACTCCTGGGAGGACCGCAGGCCGGAATCATCGCGGGCAAAAAAGAAATCGTGGAGCGTATTCGCCGCAATCCGCTCTTCCGCGCCCTGCGCGTAGACAAACTGACGATCGGTGCGCTGGAAATGACCTTGCAAGCCTATCGCCGCGGCGCGCTAGATGAAATTCCGGCATTACGCATGATCCGTATGAGCGCCGAAGAAATTGCGCGCCGCGCGCATGCGCTTCTCGAAAAACTCCGCCCATCGCTGCCTAAAGATGTTGAAATTGAGTTTATCGACGGAAAATCCGTGATTGGCGGCGGCTCAACTCCCGATCAATCATTGCCCACGCATCTCATCGCCGTCAAAAGCCGACGCCGCTCCGCGGAAGAAATCGAATCGCGCCTCCGCGAGCCCGCCGCGGGCATTCCAATCATCGCCCGCATCGAAGACGACCGCGTCGTGCTCGATCTACGCACAGTATTCGCGGATGAAGAGTCGGCGCTGGCGGATTCGCTTCTAATCGCAATTCAGTAACGCGCGAACATAGAAGCTTGAAATTATAAAACGGAAAAGAGAAAACCTTGTCGTTGCCACGATGACGCTGGTTGCGAAGTCTTTAATTTCCCTCTATCTTGCGGTTACCAAACTCCACTTTCCAATTCTCGCCGTCATAGCACTAGTTACAGGATAATTACGGCTGTCTTGCCATTTTCACTTTTCTCTTTTCCAAATGCCCTTTTCTATTTTCCCTTTTCCAGATTCCTCAGCTTATTAATCACTGTCGCCACGCATGCCGCGCCGAACCCGTTATCAATATTCACCACACTCACGTTCGACGCGCAACTGTTCAACATACCCAGCAGCGCCGCGACGCCGCCAAAGCTCGCGCCGTAGCCCGTGCTCGTCGGCACCGCGATCACTGGCACGCCAACCAATCCTCCGAGCACGCTCGGCAGCGCGCCCTCCATTCCAGCCACGCAGATGATCACGCGCGCTTCGTTGAGCCGCGCGCGATGCTCCATCAGCCTATGCAGCCCTGCGACGCCCACGTCGTAAATCGCTTCGGCGCGATTGCCCATCATCTGCGCGCTAATCAACGCCTCCTCGGCTACCGGGATGTCGCTCGTCCCCGCCGTCACCACGAGCACGAGGCCCTCGCCCGTGCGCTCGCGGCTGCGCTCGATCGCGATCACTCCCGACAGCGGATGAAACTTCGCGTTGCGCGCCACGCGCTTGACGGCGGCGTAGGTAGCTTTGCTGCCGCGCGTGATCAGAATGTTGTGCGAGGCCTTTGCACGCAGCATTCCACGCACGATTTCCGCCACCTGTTGCGGCGTTTTCCCCCGGCCGTAGATCACTTCGGAATAACCCTGCCGCAGCGAGCGATGATGATCGATTTTCGCGAAGCCGAGATCTTCGAAGGGAAGTTGCCGCAGTTTTTCGAATGCTTTATCGAGCGACACTCGCCCCGAACGGACATCCTCCAGGAATTTTCTAGCGTCGCTCTCGTTCATCGCCTCACCATTCCGCGCGCATTGTAGCATTCCGCTGACGAATGGACCTGCCGCACGAACCTCGATGCGGCGCTACAAGTGCATCCCGCGATTCTTGACTTTGTCGAAAGCGCCTGCCTAGAGTGGGTTTCGGCGCATGGCGAAGAACAAACCAGTGGGAAAGGTCATCACGGTCGGCGTGACCGGCGCGAGCGGCGCAATCTATGCGCGCGCGATTTTGCGGCTGCTCGATGCTGATAAGCGCGTGGCGCGCGTCGCGCTGGTCGCGAGCGAGATTGGATTGCGCCTGATTGCGACCGAGCTTGGCATTGTCGCGGCGGATCCAAAAAAGTTGCCCGCGCTTCTTACCGGTACTTCCGCGAAGAAGATCGAATATCTTCCGAACAAAGACGTTGGCGCTTCGATCGCCTCCGGCAGCGCGCCGGTGGACGCAATGGTCGTGATTCCTTGCTCGGCGGGCACTCTCGCGGCGATCTCCGTAGGAATCGCCGATGATTTGCTCGCCCGGGCGGCGGATGTCTGCCTGAAAGAACGCCGCCCACTCGTTCTCTGCCTGCGCGAAACGCCGCTCAATCGCATCCACATCGAGAACATGCTGCGCGTCACAGACGCAGGCGCTATCGTGATGCCCGCGATGCCCGCGTTCTATTACGGCCCGAAAACAATCGAAGACGCTGTCGAACAATTTGTCTGCCGCGTCCTCGCGCAAATCGGCTTGCCGCAGGAAACGCAGTATCGCTGGGAGGGCGGGGGGAGGAGCAGAAAATGGAAAAGGGAAACGTGAAATAAGAAAAGTGAAAATGGAGATTAGCACTCGGCAGGTGGAATATACGAAACGAAAATAGGAATCAGCATGAATCGCCGCAACGCTAACTCGGAGCAAATCGCTCTTTCGAGGCCCCTTTTTTCTTTCCCCTTTTCTCTTTTCCACGCGGTGTCCGCGTGACCAGCCGCATCCGCACTATTCTCGAAATGATCAAGATCGAGCACTCTGTCTTCGCGCTGCCGTTCGCGCTCGTCGGAGCACTGCTAGCCGCGCGTTCGGCGGGCACATGGCCGACATGGTCGCAAATGTTGTGGATCATCGTCGCAATGGTGGGCGCGCGCTCAGCCGCAATGACCATCAACCGCATCGCCGACATCGAATATGATCGCCGCAATCCGCGCACGCGGAACCGCGCGCTTCCACAGGGCACTCTATCGGTAGGATTCGCGTGGGGATTTACGCTCGCGGCGGCTGCGTTGCTGATGATCGCGGCATGGCGATTGAATCGTCTCGCGCTCGAGCTGTCGCCCGTAGCGCTGGCCGTCCTCTTCCTTTATTCCTACACGAAGCGATTCACATCGTGGTCACATTTCGTTCTCGGATTTTGCCTCGGCATGTCGCCCGCGGCCGCCTGGATCGCAATTCGCGGCTCGCTCGACGCACGCATTCTGATTCTTTGCGCCGCGGTGACGCTCTGGGTGGGCGGTTTCGACGTTCTCTACGCGTGCCAAGACGTCGAATTCGACAAATCCGCCGGCCTCCATTCAATCCCGAAAAAATTCGGCATCGTTCGCGCGCTAATCATCGCCCGCGCGATGCACGTCGGCGTGATTGTGCTGCTCATCTGGCTGGCGTGGAGCTTCGCGCTCGCGTGGCCCGCGTGGATGGGAATCGCCGTCGTCGCCTCGCTGCTTGCCTACGAGCATTCGCTTGTAAAACCAACCGATCTGTCAAAGTTGAACGCGGCTTTTTTCACCGTAAACGGCTATATCAGTATGTTATTCTTGCTCTTCTGGGGCGCGGCGACGTTTGTGTCGCGCCCGTAAAACAGGTCCATCGAGAATGAGCTCCGAACTCCAAATCACAGACGCGCGCCTCCGGCCAATTGCCGATAAAGTCCTCGCCGGGGAGCGTCTCGACGCGGGCGAAGGCCTGAGACTCTTCGAATCAAACGATCTTTTGGCCGTTGGCTGGCTCGCAAATCACGTCCGCGAGAAGCGCCACGGCGACATCTGCTATTACAACGTCAATCGCCACATCAATCCGACGAACGTCTGCGGCGCGCACTGCAAGCTCTGCGCCTTTGGCCGCGACGCGAATTCGCCGGGCGCTTACACCTTCACGCTCGACGAAATCTGGGCGCGCGCGGCGGAAGGCGTCGCCGAAGGCGCCACGGAATTCCACATCGTCGGCGGCCTGCATCCCGATCTTCCGTTCAGCTACTATCTCGATCTCATCCGCGGCATCAAGCAGCGCCACCCGCAAGTCCATCTCAAAGCATTCACGATGGTCGAGGTTGGATTTTACTCGCGCATTTCGAAGCTTTCGATTCGCGACACGCTGCTCGCCATGAAAGAAGCCGGAGTGGATTCTCTTCCCGGCGGCGGAGCCGAAATTTTCGCGCCGCGCGTGCGCAAGATTATTTGCGATCACAAAGTCAGCGGTCAGATGTGGCTCAAGATTGCGCGCACCGCCCACCAGGTCGGCCTGCGCTCGAACGCCACCATGCTCTACGGCCACATCGAAACGCACGAAGAGCGCGTCTCGCATCTTCTCGATCTCCGCGAATTGCAGGATGAAACGCACAGCTTCGTCACATTTATTCCGCTGCAATTTCATCCCGACAATACCGGACTGAGCCACGTGCCGAAGCCGACGGCATTCGACGATCTGAAAACAATCGCCGTATCGCGCCTGCTCCTCGATAATTTCGATCACATCAAGGCGTACTGGATCATGCTGACGCCGCGAGTCGCGCAGGTCGCGCTGCGATTCGGCGCTAACGATCTCGATGGCACCGTCGTCGAAGAAAAGATTTATCACGATGCCGGCGCCAGCACTCCGCAGGGCCTCACGCATGCCGATCTCGAGCGACTGATTCGCGCGGCCGGCCGCGTTCCCGTTGAGCGCGACACTCTTTATCGCAAGGTTGATCGCTCGCAGCTTCCGCCGATTCGCGCGCCGAAGCGCACGGCTGGCGATCTGATCCCCGAATCATCTCTCACCGCTCGCGCGCAGTAAGCTATCCGCGATTCGCACTTTGCAATTTTCCGCTCTTCAGTCACGGTTTCGTTCACGTGTGCGCCCACATCTTCTCCGTATTGCTCGCAGCGTAGGATTACGGAGCCAATTTCCGTATTCCTGCGGATTGACGCTTTCTGCCCGTGCGCGTAGTTTCCCTTCGCCTTCGAGCACATTAGCCGCGAATGCAGTAATCTTCATCGCGCTACTTATTCTCGATTGGCCATCCGAAAACTAAAACTAGGCAACAAATTCTCCGGAGGGGGAACCCAGCCATGCCCTACGAATGGAGAACGCGCACGGGTCTCATTCGATCCCGCGTTTTCAATGCAATCCCAGTTTCTCTTATTCTGGCGCTGATCGTTTTCTTTTTCCTCGCCGGATGGCGAGCAACCACTTACGACTCGGCGGCTGCGGGGGCTGATACCCTTCCTGCCCCCGAGACTGTCGCGCCGCCAAGTCCTCCTCCGAGCCTAGAGACCCAGGCACAATCGGAAATCTCGGGCCTGCGCCAGGAGGTCGCGGATCTCGACACGCAGGTTAAGCATCAAACTCTCGTTTCAATGGCGGCGAATGACAAGGTTCAGACTCTCCAAAGCGAGCTGATGGATGCTCAAAAAAAAATTCTCGTCGCGAGCACCGATCGCGACGAAGCAATCCGCAAGATCAGCGAATTGCAGGCGGGACAACAGGAGAAAACAAAGGATCTGAACGTCGTGTGCAGGGCGCTCCGCCCCGGAATCGCAGAGCCCCGGGGCCGCGCGCCCGCCGCCGCACTCGCCGTGTGCGGCGCCACCCCGAAATAATCAAACAGCAGCCTTAAGGCGCAAGGCCCCAGATTTTGACGTCTTGAAACCGTGCGAAGTGCAGAAGAGGTTTTGCGTCGGGAAGCGCGATACCGTGCGCTGCAGCCATAGTGTTGGTTTCGATTTCCACTTCCGCAGGCTGCAATGGCCAGGGCGGATGATCGATCTCCCCGCGAAAAATTCTGGGGCCCGCCGCTGCGTAGAGGCAGTAACGCTCGGTGAGAAAATAATCCAGCGTGCCTCGCTTCGCGCGGAATACCTCTCCAGTCGGACGATACTTCGCGCGAAAGTCTGCTCTCGGTGTGCCGCGATGTGTTCGATGGCTCTTATAGAAAATCGTACCATCGGAATTCTCAACTGACATGCGCGCGCGAAAATATGGCAAGTGAAACCATCGCCGTGCTGCCGACACCGCAATGGCGCTCGCCGCTTCAAGCCCGAAGAACCACACGCCGGGCTTTTCGCCAGATCGGACGTACGTGCGAACGTTTAGCTCGGGAAATGCGGAGAGCCCCGGAATGGGCGGCAATCCGCGGAGTCGAATTCCCGACATGTGAAAAGGCACGACGCCAACCCACGCCGTGCCATCGAACGTTTCAAGCTCAAGCGCGGGGGGAATTAGCGGCCGCAGTTCCTGCTCCGCGATCGGCCAGTGCATGAATAGCAAGTCGTGCCACTTCTGCTGCATGACCCAGGGTGAAGCAGGTGCAGGCCACGGCCGAAGAGCGTCCTCTCCGTTGATCATAACGATTTCGGTTTCTGACTGGCAGCGATACGCACACGGTTGCGAGAGGCATGCCAAAGAAGCAGAGCATAGAACGGCGCGTAGGTAAGCGCGACGCAGCGCGGATCGAAATGCCAATGCCCCGACGCCGAATAATCAATCAACACTTGGTACGACAGGAACTGAAGCACGGTCAGAAGTAGCCACGCCGTATTCGGATAGAAACAGAGAAACGGAATTACCCATGTGAAATACCACGAATAAGCATTCGGCGCGAAAAGCAGGATCGCACCGAAGATCCAGAAAGCGGCGCGCGCGGGCTCGGCGCCTCGAATCGCTGCCCACAACGCCAACACGCTCGCAACGGCGACGCCGGTGCCCGCCGCGATCGCGTGCGAATGCGTGAGCAATTTCAGAATCGAGTAGAGACTCGCGTTGTTATCCTGCCAGCGTGATTCAAAATACGCCATCGTCACCGGAACTTGGCGCAGCGCCGCGCGATAGGGCCAAGTGCACACCGCAGCGATGGCCGCAGCTGCAAACGCGCTAGCCCACGATCGCCGTGATTTTGGCCAGCCTTGCCGCCAAAGCCACAGCGGGAAGAGCATGATCGGAAACGACTTGAGCAACGCCGCACACGCCAGCAGCAGCGTTGACAGCGTCGGCCTGGACTTTATAATCACGAAGGCGCCGACTAGCGCCGCGAGGGCCAGCGCATCGCTGTGCGCACTGTCAGCGAACTCGACCACCACAAGCGGGTTCCACGCGTAGATGGCAAGCTGATAAGCGCGTCCTCCTGCCGCACGCAGCCATACGGCAAGAAGAATCATGGTCAGGACGTCCGCGGCTTCCATCGGCAACTTGAATGCGACGGGCCGAGGCAGGAATCGCGCTGCCGTGCGGAAGACGAGTTCGGCAAGCGGCGGGTAGATGGTGGGAATTTCCTGGGCTGGCATTCGCATGTCGTTCGAATTGGCCGGATCGCGCAGGCCGCGAAGACGCGCGTCGTTCGGTGTGGCGAGATAGGGATTTTCGCCCGTTAGTTGCGCGCGCCCGTCCCAGCGATAGCGGTAGAGATCGTTCGAGAGCGTCGGTGCGAGCGGCCAAAGGGTGGCGCGGAAAAGAATTGCGGCGGCGAGAACCAGCCAAAATGCCCCGCGTCTCTCTCTCGTGTGCTCGAGGCCATACAGCGCGATGAAATAGATCGCACCGGCTGCAAGCCCGATCGCGATCGTCTCGACGACAAACGTTTCGAGATTGCCGAATCGCCGCAGACGCCAGAAGAGCGCTTCTAGAAGAATGAAGCCGGCGAATAGAATTTGCGTTTGCGAAATTCGGAGTCGCGCGGGAAAATTTTCAGTCGGAGCCATCAGGAGGCGCTAGGACCGTGATTTGGCAGTTTGCATGGGCGATCGCGTTTCGTTCGGGCCCGCCGCTCTCGAATTACTGGCGCCGCCTGACGGATCTGACGTTCGCCGGACAATATCAGCCGAACGCGTTCGATCTCGCGATCATGATCCCGTATTTCCTCGTGCTCGTAATTCTTGCGGCCTACGGCCTGCATCGCTACGCGCTCGTCTACAATTTTTTTAAATACAAGGATCACGTTCCGGGCCCGCCGCCGCCGGTCATTGAGTGGCCCAAGGTTACCATACAGCTTCCCATCTTTAACGAGCGCTACGTCATCGAGCGGCTGGTGGATTGCGTCGCGCAGTTTGATTACCCGCGCGAAAAAATGGATATTCAAGTCCTCGACGATTCTACCGACGAGACGCAGGAAGTCGCGCGAAATTGCGTCGAGCGCCATCGCGAACTCGGCCTTCCGATTTCCTACATTCACCGCGACAACCGCGAGGGTTTCAAGGCTGGCGCGCTGCAAGAGGGCCTGAAGACTGCAGCCGGAGAATTCGTTGCCATCTTCGACGCTGACTTTCTTCCACCGGCGGAGTTTCTCAGGCAGACGCTCCCGTATTTCGCCGACCCGAAACTCGCTATGGTTCAGACGCGCTGGAGTTACGTCAATCGCAGCTACTCCGCGCTCACTGAAGTCGAAGCGATTCTTCTCGACGGCCACTTCGTCATCGAACACTCGTCGCGCTATCGTCGCGGAAATTTTTTCAATTTCAATGGAACAGCCGGCGTCTGGCGGCGCGTGGCAATCGACGATGCGGGCGGCTGGCAGCACGACACGCTCACCGAAGACACCGATCTCTCCTATCGCGCGCAGCTTCGCGGCTGGCAGTTTGTTTATTTGCCCGAGATCGATTGCCCGTCCGAATTGCCGGTGGAGATGAACGCGTTCAAATCGCAGCAGGCGCGCTGGGCCAAGGGCCTAATGCAGACCGCGAAGAAAATTCTTCCGCGCGTTTTGCGCTCGAAGGAGCCCGCGCACGTCAAAAGCGAAGCCGTGTTTCACCTGACGGCCAACATCAGCTACCCGCTGATGGTGTTTCTCTCGATCATTTTGTTGCCGGCGATGGTCGTGCGCTTCTATCAGGGATGGTTTCAGGTGCTGGTGATTGATTTGCCGCTCTTCATTGCGTCCACGTGCTCGATTTCGAGTTTCTATCTCTGCTCGCAGCGCGTGCTTTACCCGAAGACGTGGAAGCGCACCTTTCTCTATCTTCCATTCGTAATGGCTGTCGGGATCGGGCTTTCGATTCGCAATGCAGTCGCTGTCCTCGAAGCTATTTTCGGCGTGAAATCGGATTTCGTGCGCACGCCGAAATATAAAATCGAAGGCCAGCAGCGCTCCGCTTGGGCGAAGAAGACGTATCGCAAGAGCGCCGGATGGATGCCATTCGCCGAAGTCGCGCTCGGACTTTACTTCGCGGCAACGGTTGGCTACGCGATTCAGAATGAAAACTACGCCACCGTCCCGTTCCTACTTCTTTTCGTGTGGGGCTATCTCTACACGGGGCTGATGTCGATTGCACAGGTCTACCTAGAACGCTTGCGCTTCGGCGTCGTCGAGGCTGGTGAAGTCCGCCCCGCCGCCACCGGCGCTCCGGGTTTCTAGGTCCGTCCTCGTCACTCCCACCAGCACGTGGGTCCCACCGATGCCCGCGACCTAAACGAAGCCGGGGCTACTTCGACGCCGCGAATTTCAGCGGTAACACCATTGATGTCGGCAGGCTGGCTTCCCAGACTTCCAACGTGGCAACACTCGCACTCGCTGCCTGATATTCCACGTCGTAGGTTTCGCCGACCGTCAGGAACATGTCGGCTGTCGAACTTTTCAGCTGCGCCGGCGGCAAGTCCGCGCCGTCTTTCGCGATTATTTTCCATTGCACCGGAGCGCCGTCGCTCGTGAGACGCACGCGCATGTCGACGAAATTGTCGGTGATGTTGATCAATCGCAGCCGATATCGCGTTCCGGCCTGCAGTTGGAGCGGATCGGGCTGAGGATTGCCGTTAATCAGCAAGAGATAGCCGAACGGATCGTACTTGCCGATGCTGAAGACGATGGTCCGGTCACGCTCGGGATCGTACTTTTGTCCCGGTTCGAGAACGATCAGCGGTCCATAGATTCCATTCAGAATTTGCGTTGGGTCGTGCCAGTGTGTGTGATAGATAAATGTTCCGGCGCGCGGCGGAGTCATGCGCGCGATGAAGGATGTCCCTGGCGAGATGGCCGGTGAAAGTTTCTCGTTTGTGCCGGTCCAACCGGAGACTCCATCGTAGTAGCTTTCAATCTCTATTCCGTGCCAGTGAATCGTCGTTGGCTGGGTGGTCTGGTTCTTCACTTCGATGTCTGTTGTCTCTCCCCGCGTCAAAATGATCGGCGGCCCGAGCCAAACGGGCGGCGCAGTGGCGCCCGGAGCGGCAGTCGCTGGCGGCGGTGCCAACGGATCTTTCACCTCGAGCCTAAAGAGCGGAATCTTCGCCGGATTCTCCGAGATCACGAGTTGCAGTTTCCGCGCGTCTCTCTTCGCCACTGGTGCCACTGCCGAATTCGAACTCGGAAGCACCGTGATTCCAATCACAAGGCTGCCCATCGTGGGGCCATGATCGTGGTCCGGCGAGTAGCCGGCGGGCTCGGGTGCTGGAGGATGGAGAGACTCCGACGGCAACATGTGCACAACCATGTGGCAATGGAAGAGCCAATTCCCCGCGCGGTCGGGCGTCCACGTCATGTCGAACACGTGCCCGACGTCAATCAATTCGGTGACGGCCTTGCGACGCTGGTCTTCCGAGTAACGCTCGTAGTGCTCGCCGTCACCGACCGCATCGACATTGAAAAAGAAACCGTGCAGATGCATTGCGTGCGGAGAGACCGTCGGATTGATCACTCGCCAATGAATTGTCTCGCCGGTCTTGTAAGTTACGCGCTCGTCAAAAGGCCATGCTTTGCCGTTTATGGACGCGATTTCCACGCCGTCCGCGGCAAAGAAGTCCTTGCCCCAAAGACCGAGAACGAAAATCCTGTCGTCCGGCCTAGCTCCCGGCGGATCGATGATGAACGCGCCGGAAAGCATGGTCTCCGCAAGTTCGCGAGTGTCGAGGGAATGGTCCGAAGTTGCTGCCCAGTACATGTACGTTCCCGGTTCGCCCGCGACGAATTGAACATCGCGCGATTCGCCCGGTGCGACACTGATCTCGTCTTTCGGATCTCCCGGATGGCGATGCAGGCCGTAAATTTTGGCGGCGATGGGAAGCGCGTTTCGGACACTGGCGTGAATCTGCGTTCCCTGCGGCACCCGGATCAGCGGGCCGGAGCTTTGCGGCGCATGTCCTTCCTCCGCGAACGCGTAAATATCTCGATGGGCGCCACCTTCATCTTCCGGATACCAGACGCTCTCGTGCAATTCGAGACGCAAATTCAAAACGCCATTATTAAATTGACCGGCAGGAGTTCGATTGTCGTTCGCGACTACCTTCGGCAAATCCGATTTCGGCGCAGACTGCGCAAATGCTGCCGCGCTGAATAAGACCAGTATTCCTAACCCGAGGAACTTCCAATGCCGCATCGCATCTCCGTGCGGGCAGATCTTCGTTCGATCATCCCGCCGTTGAGCGGCAACGTTACTGCGTCCTTCGGAGCCGGTCAACGAATTCCGGAATCTCGTGTGCGCCGACGGGCGGGCCAGAAGAGAGTTAACGCCGCGCGTTCGGTGCTTTCCATAGGGAAATCCGTGCGTCGAATCAGGAGGCGACTCCCGCATCGACGATCGCACGGGGAATGTGAACTTGCACGATGTCGGAATTGCTGGCCTTTCGTCGCTGTGCTAGCGTGGTCCGAGTCCTGTTCGCGCAAATCATTCGCGCTAGTCAAAGGAGACCGCAGGTTGGCTCATCGAAGCGAATGCCCTTCAAAAATGAACGTAACCAACACTAAATTCCGGCCCGGCCCAGAATTTCGATTCCTAAGCTCGCGCGCAACGCATCTCACTTTGCTCCTCGCTCTGGCACTCGTCGGGGCAACCGTCGCGACGGCGCGTTTTCGCCAGCCGAACGAAGAATATCGCGCGCGACGCGCCAAGCTAACCTCCCAACTCGATGGCCCACTCGTCGTCTTCGGCTACTCCGGCAACGAAGACCCGTCCGAATTCGCCGTCTTTTTTCAGGAGAAAAATTTCTACTACCTCACCGGCGATGACGAACCCGGCGGTGCGGTGCTCCTAATTCCCGATCCGCCCGCGGGCAAATCCCTAACAGGCCCGCGCGAAATTCTCTATCTTCCGCCGCGCAATCCCGCAATCGAACATTGGGAAGGCCCGCGGATGGGCCCCGACGATCCCGGCATCGCCGAAAAAACAGGTTTTGCGAAAGTCGAAGTCTTCGCCAATCTGCGCGGCAAGCTCGAAGACCTGGCTAGAATTTATCCAACGTTTTACACGCTCCTCCCCGGCCAACAGGAAGAAGGCTATCCGCACCTCCGCAACTGGAGCGATTGGCTGAAGCGCACAGTTCCCGGAGCAAATATCCGTGATGCCGGCCCGATGATCGCCGCCATGCGCCAAGTAAAATCGCCCAGTGAACTCGCGCTGATGCAAAAAGCCATTGACGCCTCAATCGACGCGCATCTCGACGCCATGAAACGCATGCGCCCCGGGCTATTCGAATATCAAGTGGCCGCGCGAATGAAAGAAATCCACGAATTCGAGGGCTGCTCGCGCGAATCCTACGCGCCGATTGTCGGAACCGGATTCAATTCCACGGTGCTGCACTACAGCACGCTCGATGCCCAAATTAAAGACGGCGACATCGTCGTGCTCGATGTGGGCGGCGAATACGGCGGCTACGCGGCCGACATCACACGAACGCTCCCGGCGAACGGAAAATTTACGCCGCGCCAGCGCGAAATCTACGAAATCGTTCTCGCCGCGCAGAACGCCGCGCTCGCCGAGGTCAAACCCGGCGCCACGATTTACGGCGGCGCGATAAATCTCAATGCTATCGCGCGCCAGTACATCAGCACGCACGGCAAGGATCTTCACGGCCAGCCGCTCGGCCAATATTTCATCCACGGCCTGAGCCATCATCTTGGACTCGATGTTCACGATCCCGGAAGCACCAGCAGGCCACTCGAGCCCGGAATGGTAATCACCATCGAGCCGGGCATTTACATACCCGAAGAAAATCTAGGAGTGCGCATCGAAGACGACGTTCTCGTCACAAATGACGGTCACGAGCAGTTAACGGCGCGCCTGCCCCGCGGCGTGGACGAAATCGAGAAGATCATGGCCGCAGGCGCTCAAGAAAAGCCCCAAAATGCCCAAATCGGGCCTGATTGACGGCTGTTTACAACTCTGCTATCGTGCCCGGATATGGCAGCGCGCGGAAAGTCAACGAAAAGAACAGCTTCCAAATCCGGGAATCGCTCCCGGGGCAGCTCAAAGTCATTGAAAAGTAAGGGCTTAAGCGCAGGCGCGCGCGCTAAGGCAGCGGCACACCCGGTAGATCCTGCCTTCCAGCAGCAACTTAAGTTCTACGAAGAGGGACTCAAGGAAATCCAGCAGCAGCGTTTCCAGCGCGCCAAGCAGATCTTGGAAAAGGTCATTGAAGGGCCCAACAAAGAGCTTGGCGACCGGGCACGCGTCCACATCCGCGGCGTCGAAATTCGGCTCTCCAAGACTCCGCCAGCCGCGCCGAAGAACGCCGAGGACCACTACACGCAAGGCGTTGCCCTCATGAATCTCGGTCGCTGGGACGAAGCCCGTGTGCACCTCGATCGTGCACTGAAGGCCGCGCCGAAGGCCGATCACATCGTCTATGCCATGGCCGCGCTCGATTGCCTTACGGGCGAAGCAGAGAGCGCCATGGAACGCCTGAAATTCGCCATCCAGTTGCGCCCCGAGAATCGCTATCACGCGCGGAACGACGAAGACTTCGCATTCCTTCAGGAAGATCCTCGTTTTACAGAGCTTCTCTATCCGGAGCGTGAGGGTTCCGTCGGATAGTTTTCCCTGTGAAAAATACTCATCAGCATCGCCCACGTCCCGTGCGCATCGTGGCCATGGGAGGCGGCACCGGACTTTCAACGCTTCTGCGCGGATTGAAAGAGTATGTAGCGCGGCGCAAGGAAGAGCGGAGCCGTTTGCCGATTTCGGATCTCGCCGCGGTCGTAACCGTTACGGACGATGGCGGCAGCTCCGGACTTCTGCGCCGTGAGTATAGCGTCTTGCCGCCCGGCGATATTCGGAACTGCATCGTGGCGCTCTCGAAAGACGAAACTTTGCTCAGCCAGCTATTTCAGTATCGTTTCGCGAAAGGTGGCGCTCTACGCGGCCACAGCTTCGGCAATATCTTTCTGACCGCGCTCACGCAAGTTACCGGCGATTTCCCCGAAGCGGTTCGGCTTTCGGGACAAGTACTTGCCATTCGCGGCCGCATTTTTCCTTCCACCGAAAGCAACGTCACCCTCGAAGCCGAACTCGAAAATGGGAATATCATTCGCGGCGAGACGAAAATCTCCCGCTCGCGAAGCCGCATTCGCCGCGTTCGCCTCGTGCCCCGCCGCGTCAAGCCTCTTCTGGAAGTTCTCGAAGCCATTCGCCACGCCGACCTGATTCTCATCGGACCGGGTTCGCTGTACACGAGTCTCATTCCCAATCTGCTTCTATCGCAGGTCAAGGAAGCGCTGGTGCGTTCGCGCGCCACGCGTGTCTACATCGCGAATCTCATGACGCAGCCCGGCGAGACCGATGGATATTCCGTCGCCGATCACGTCCGCGCGATTTATGCTCACACGCAAGACGGCCTCTTCGACTGGGTTGTGCTCAATCGCAAGCCCGTTACGCCGGGCGCGCTCCACCGCTATCGTGCCAAAGGCGCCGAGCCGGTCGAGAAGTCTCAAAAAGAATTGGCTCGCATGGGACTCGGCTGTGTAACTGGCGATTTGCTGCAGGAAGGCAAAGTAGTGCGCCACGATCAGCGGCGCCTCGCGCGTCTCGTCCTCGACGAATTCGTGCGCCGCTCCCGCCAGAATTAGCCGCCTCACTCCGTCGTAATCACATTGTTCCAATTTCCGTCGCGATTCTTGCGCTGATTTCCGCGTATCCGTATACTGGCCGGCGCTGCCAAAACGCCGGAGTTTCACTCCCAGGACAACGCGGACGCAAAGTTTCCGCCCCGCTGCCCCTCGAGGAATCTTCCATCGAATGCGCTAGCGGAGGAATCCATGCCAACTCTCGTCAAGAATGAACTCAATGTCTACGAATGCGCGGAAGCGCGTTTCGAGATGGCCGCGGCGAAGTTGGGCCTCGAAGATGACCTTTACCGCTACCTCCGATTTCCAAACAAGGAAATCACAATCTATATTCCCGTCACGATGGATGACGGCCGCCTAGAAGTGTTCACCGGCTATCGCGTACAACATTCGCTGGTGCGGGGCCCGGGCAAAGGCGGAATCCGGTATGCACCGGACGTAACGCTCGATGAAGTGCGCGCGCTGGCATCGTGGATGACCTGGAAGTGCGCCGTGGTAAACATTCCCTTTGGCGGCGCGAAGGGCGGAATCATTTGCGATCCGCAAAAAATGTCCCAGAAGGAACTCGAGCGCATGACGCGCCGCTACACCGCCGAACTTACCGATTGGATCGGTCCCGAGCGAGACGTTCCCGCTCCCGATCTCGGCACGAATGAAAAAGTGATGGCATGGGTGATGGACACCTACTCAATGCACATGCGCCACACGGTCACCGCCGTCGTCACCGGCAAGCCCCTGGATCTTGGCGGCTCACGAGGCCGTCGCGAAGCCACCGGGCGCGGCGTGCACTTCGTCTGCGACAAGGCCATCGAGAAGCTGGGCATGAAGCGCGAAGAATGCCGCGTCGTGATTCAGGGCTTCGGCAATGTCGGCTCAATGGCCGCCATGCTTCTGAGCGAAGCGGGATACAAAATCGTCGGTGTCTCAGATATTCACGGAGGTCTCTACAACGAAAATGGTTTCAACGTTCCCGCGGTGATCGAATGGGTTCATGGCCAACGCAAGCCATTGCCCGACTTTCCGGGCGGCGGCGCGAAGATGGCCGGGCAGGAACTTCTCTTCCAACCCTGCGAGATTCTCATTCCCGCGGCGATCGAGAACCAGATCACCAGCGCGAACGCGCATCGCGTCCAGACGCGCATTCTCTGCGAAGGCGCAAACGGCCCGACGACTCCTCCGGCAGATGATGTCCTGCGGGATAAGGGTGTGTTTGTCCTGCCGGATATTCTCGCCAACGCCGGCGGTGTTACGGTCAGCTACTTCGAGTGGGTGCAGGACCGCCAGGGCTTCTTCTGGCGCGAGAGCGAAGTGAACGAGCGGCTGAAGGACGTGATGGAGCGTAGCTTCGACGAGATCGTGCGTTACGCCGAATCCCACGGCGTGAACAATCGAATCGCCGCGTATATGGTCGCCATCGATCGCGTAGCGTTCGCCTTGAAACTCCGCGGGCTCTACGCCTAGCCGCGGACGCCGCCCGCGCGAAATCCACACATAGAGAAAGCCTATCTTCTCGCCCTGGTGTATCATGGCCCACCATTGGGGCGCTTCGCTTCCGAAGAAGCACGGCGTTCGCAGGAGCCATGTTGCCTGACTCGATACTGCCCGGATCTCTGAAGACGGAAGACGAACATCGCCGCGAGCTTTGTACGGCCGGCCGGTGGCTCCATCAGCGCGGCTACACGCCTTCAACCGACGGAAATATTTCCCTTCGCCTCGACCCGCGCCGCATCCTGAGTTCGCCGACCGCCATCAGCAAAGGCATGATGGAGCCGGACGATCTCGTCGTCACCGACCTGCAGGGAAACAAAATCAGCGGCCGCCGCAATCGTTCCTCCGAGCTCGCGATGCATCTACTGATTTATCGCCGTAGGCCGGATGTGTTCGCGATTTGCCACGCGCATCCTCCGGTTGCGACGGGCTATGCTGCGTCGGGTATTCCGCTAAATCAAGCGCTGTTGAGCGAGTGCGTGATGGCGCTGGGTTCCGTGCCCGTGGCGCGCTATGGCACACCGGGCACGCCGGAGTTGAGCGAGGCGATTGAGCCGCTGATCCAGAATCATGACGCNNGTCGTTCTCGGCAAACAGGTCTTGCTTTCCGGCGAAGATGTGGAAAAATTGCTCGCGGCTCGGGTGCGTTACGGCATTCAGGGCGCTCCGGGCGGCATCACGCGGCCCGTCACGGCAGAGGATGCAGAAGCGGCCGCGGTGGACCGCATCACGCTCACTCGGCGCGAACTCGAAGCGCTGATCGAAGAGGCCGTAAAAAAAGATCGGATCGAGCGCTGACTGGTTTGGATGCGACTGTCGGGAGGATGAAGCATGGGTGAAGCACTCGGAATGATCGAGACACGCGGATTTGTGGCAATGATCGAAGCGTCGGATGCGATGGTGAAAGCCGCCAAAGTGACGCTGGTCGGCTGGGAAAAAATCGGCTCGGGCTATGTGACGGCGCTCGTGCGCGGTGACGTGGCGGCTGTGAAAGCCGCAACGGATGCCGGCGCTGCTGCGGCGCGCCGCGTGGGCGAGTTGATCGCGGTGCACGTCATCCCGCGTCCTCACCCGTCGCTCGAAGACGCGCTGCCCATCGGCAAGTCCGCCGTAGCGGCATCGGCGAAGTAAGCTGCGTCCCGAGCGATTTGTCTCACGAAATCCGGCGCTGAAGTTTCGCCGAACGCAAAGCAGTCGAACAAATTTTCTTCCCATGAATTCATGATTCTTGCCCGCATCGTTGGCACAGTCGTTTCAACTCGCAAAGATCCTCGCCTCGAAGGCAAGAAACTCCTCATCGTCAAGCCAATCTCGCCCGAGGGCAACGACGAGCCCGGCTATCTAATCGCGATAGACACCGTCAGCGCCGGATTCCGCGAGAAAGTTCTTGTGGTTGCCGGAAGCTCCGCCCGCATGGCGTCTGAGTGCAAGGACCGCCCCGTGGACGCCGCAATCGTCGGCATCGTCGACGAGGTCGAGCTCGACAAAGCGCACGCCGCCGAACTCGCCGCCGCGCGAAATAAATAACATGCTGCTCGGGCGTGTGATCGGAACCGTTGTCGCCACGATCAAAAATCCGTCGCTCGACGGAATCACTATGCTCGTCGTGCAGCCACTCGGTCGCAACGGCGCGGACAAAGGCCGCCCAATCGTAGCCCTCGACTCGGTCGGCGCAGGAACCGGTGAGACGGTCTACTGGTGCCGTGGACGCGAAGCTAGCTTTCCATTTCTTCCCGTCGAAGTTCCTACCGAAGCCACGATCGTAGGCATCGTGGACGAAGTAAATCTTTCGAAAAGGCTGAATATCTGATGCTAATCGGGCGCGTGATCGGAGACGTGGTCGCGACGCAAAAGGCGCCATCGCACGAAGGCCGCAAGCTGCTCCTGGTGCAGCCACTGAATCTGGACGGCTCCGACCGCGGCGATCCGGTGATTGCGCTCGATGCCGTGGATGCAGGCGAAGGCGATCGCGTACTTCTCTCCACCGATGGCTATTCCGCGATGACGTCCGTGGGCCGTCCGAATTCTCCGATTGATTCCGCGGTAATCGGCGTGATTGATTTTGTCGAATTGGTAGACGACGTGAGCTGAAAAAAAAGCGAGCGTCCCGCGAGGAGCAGGACGCCCGCACTTGCGGCCGGTTAGTTGGTCTGCTGCTGAAGAACTGCTGCGCGAGTCTTCCCCCCAAATCGAATTTCCTTCACTTGATTTCCCTCAACGACGACTGAGCTGGACTCCGCCTTGCCTCTCCCATCCTGCCATTGAATCGGAGCTTCAACGATCATCCTACCGTCGTGCGATACCGTGATTTTGGAATCGTCGGCGACGATTGAATAATCGCCGGCCTTCAATTCCTTCCCTGCCAGCCACACCGAGTTCGCAATTGTGACATCTGTCTTGACCGTTCCCTTTGCTTCCTTCGCCAGCGCGAGGCTCGTTACGGCGGGGAGCACAAGGGCCAACGCCAGGATCAGCGAAGAGAAACGTACAAAGTGACTACGTGACATTTTTTGTTCCTCCCTTTTCTTTAGCCCCAGTTCTCCCGCTTAGACGATTGCTGATTGCACAAGAAAGCAGCATCTGAGTTTTTCGCGTGAAAAAATTTTGCGCGAACCAAAATGGAAATTGTGTCGCGGAATCAAACAGAAGAATCCCGGAAACGCACACGCGGAGAGTGAGACAAACCACCCTTCCATGGGTAATCCATGGCTACGAACTTAGCGCCTCAAAACGTTCATCCGAATATTGGAATAAATATTTTCGCTGGAGTGGAATAGCTCGCGTTGACACGACCCTGCCCCTATTCAATAATCGCTTCGTCATGATCGGGCAGCTTCGCGGAAAACTGATTGAACGCCGGCCAAACCAGGTAATCGTGGATGTCGGCGGCGTTGGCTACCTCGTGCAAATTCCTCTCTCGACCTTTTCGAATCTCGGCGCGCTCCACTCCGAAGTTACACTGCTCACTCACACGCACCTGCGCGAAGATCAGCTCACGCTTTTCGGCTTTTTAACGGCAAAAGAGAAGGATTGTTTCGAATTGCTGATTTCCGTGAGCGGCATCGGCCCAAGCCTCGCTCTGAAAGTTCTTTCCGGAATACGCGTGGAGGAATTGATTCCCGCCATTCGCAATAGCGATCACGCGCAACTGGTGCGAATTCCCGGAATCGGGCGAAAGACGGCGGAGCGCATCGTCGTCGAATTGCGAGAAAAAGTCGCCGCGCTCGAGCCGGGCGAAGCGGGCAAGCCCGCCACGCACTCCCCGCTCGAAGCGGATGTCGCTTCAGCGCTGGTCAATTTGGGTTACGATGCCCGTGCGGTGGAACGAGCCCTCGAGCAGCTTCGGAGCGCGCCAGGAGGTCCAACGGACTTTAACGCGATGCTGCGCGCGGCGCTGCAGCAGCTTGGCGGCGCTGCGATGCAAAAAAGCGCGCGAGCTGCGGCGGGAGAATCCTCAGACTGAGCAAGCGAAATAATCGAACGATACGCGATATCGGTTATCCGATTCATTGAGTAGGCGAAACAGAAATAAATGAACGACACTCGACATCGGCTGGTTTCCGGACGCGCCCTCGATGAGGACGAGCGCATCGAGGCCAGCGTCCGCCCGAAACGTTTCGAAGATTACATCGGCCAGGCGCGCGTGAAAGAAAATCTTGCGATTGCGGTGCAGGCCGCGCGTTCACGCGGAGAAGCGCTCGACCACGTACTTCTGTATGGCCCCCCTGGACTCGGAAAGACCACGCTCGCGCAAATTCTCGCGAACGAAATGGGCGTGGGAATCAAAGTGAGTTCAGGACCGCTTCTCGAAAAGAAGGGCGATCTCACGGCCGTCCTCACTTCGCTCACGGCGCGCGATTTTCTTTTTCTCGACGAAATTCACCGGCTGCAACCGGCACTCGAAGAAATTCTCTATCCGGCAATGGAGGATTTTCGTATCGATCTGGTGATTGGGCAGGGGCCGGGCGCGCGAATTCACCCTTATCAGCTCAATCAGTTCACGTTAGTGGGTGCGACCACTCGCGCGGGACTTCTGATGGCGCCCTTGCGCTCGCGATTCGGAATCGTGCATCGCCTGGATTTTTATACGCCGCAAGATTTGTTTCAGATTGTGCAGCGCTCGGCGAGGATTCTCGGTATCGGGATTGACGATGCCGGCGCGGAAGAGATTGCCCGCCGCAGCCGTGGCACGCCGCGCGTGGCGAATCGCTTGCTTCGGCGCGTGCGCGATTTCGCCGAGGTTCGCGCGGACGGCCGCATCATGAAAGATGTGGCGCGCGAAGCGCTGGCGATGCTCGGCGTGGACGAGCACGGTCTCGACGAAGTTGACCGCAATCTTTTGCTCACCATCATTAATAAATATTCGGGCGGCCCGGTCGGACTCAACACGATTGCAGCTTCGCTGAGCGAAGAAGAGGACGCGATCGAGGAAATGTACGAGCCTTACCTGATGCAACTCGGCTTGCTCGATCGGACGCAGCGCGGCCGCGTTGCCACCGCTCTCGCTTACAAGTATTTCGGAATGGAAGAAACTCGCAAGCAGCCCACATTGTTCCGAACGGCTTCCTCGGAGGAATGAAAACCGTTTTTCGCACCGCTTGAACTATTATCATGCGACTTCAGGCGCCGGTTCGGAGCGTGTGTGCGCGGTGATGAACACGGTTTATCTCTCGCTCGGATCGAATGTGGGTGACCGCGAGGCGAATCTCGTTCGCGCGATCGAGGAGTTTGCGCGGCGAGGCACGCGAATCATTCGACAGTCCGCGTTCTACGAGACTGAGCCCCTCGAAATACGCGACCAGGCTTGGTTCTTGAATTGTGCTGTAGAAGTGGAGACGACGCTGACGCCGCAGCAAATGCTAACGGTGCTGCTCGAAATCGAAAGCGAAATGGGCCGGCAACGGGCCGTCAAGTACGGCCCTCGCAACATTGATATCGATATTCTTCTTTTTGGGGCGAGCGTCGTGGACACGCCCGATCTCGTGATCCCGCATCCGCGGATGGCCGAGCGGCGATTCGTGCTCGTGCCGTTGAACGAAATCGCGCCGAACGCGCGCCATCCCCTGCTGGACAAGACATTTAGAGAACTCCTGAACTCGACTCCAGATAAGAGCGTGGTTCGATTGTGGAGTGGCCGCAGCAAATAAAATTGCGGCAGCAAATAATTTCGATTCCCGCGCGAAATGAAAGGCGCCCTCGCGGCTGAGTTTCGCGGCAAGGGCGCCCCGGATGGGCCGGCAGTCGTAATCGCGTCAGTTGGTGCGAAGAACTTTCATCCAATGCAGTGTGAGCGTTTCGGGCGCCAGCGATTCCAACTCGATCTCCGAATACTGTCCCTGAGTGCGCTCGCGCCAGATGTAAACGCCCGGCTCGGACTCTTCGCGCTCGTGCCCCTTCGCGCTCGCGAGAAAAGTGCGTGCATCCTCGAGCGATGCCTCTTCCTTCGTTGCAGGCCTTGCCAGCGCTTCGACCGCGTAGCTCCTGAGCAGCTTCGACCAGTATTGGTGGAAGAGTGCAGGCGAAGCGAATGCGTCGCTCCACGCCACTTCGCCGCCATACGCCACGATGACGCCGATCACGCCTTCGCCTTTCAATCCTTCCGTCGAGCGCGCAAATCGGCGGCTCATTTCATTCACGAATTCCTCGACGGGCTTTGCGATTTGCGGCGACTGGTAGATTTTGCGATACGAATTCGTCGGCGCGGATGTCGCGATGGCGGAATCGATTCGGTTGGACGAGAGTACTGGCGGCGCCGCCGCAGCCCTTCCCACCGTCCCTCCCGCAACGCCGGCCGGTGCAGCCTCCACGGTGACTGTCTCCGTGCTGCCGCGGTTCACCGCGTTCCAGACTTGAACCTGATCCGCTTCCACAGCAGCCTTTTCGCGCACACTCGGATGCACCATCATTTTCGCGGCGCCAAACTTCGTGGATTCTCCGGTCCAGCGGCCGTGCTCCACGCAAAACACATCGAGCGGCAACGGCTCTCCGCCAACAGGTACGATCCGGTCTTTGCCCACGATGCGATCCTGATTGCCACCGGCAACGATCTCACCGGCGAGCAGAAGCACAGGCTTTTTGCCGCGATTGATGAGGACGAGTTGGTTCACCGCTGCACCCGAGTTGTAGCCGGGTGATGGAGCGGTCGAGCCATCCCGCGAGCGGCGGAGGTATTCGCTCCCGTGCTCGGTGACCAGGACTTCCCCGGAAGCCAGCCCTTCATCGAGCGTTTCAAAGACGCTTGTGTCAGCGCCGGATTTCGCGATCAGCGGGAATATAGACATATTCTCGTATCGAACGGGCTCGCCAATTCGCCACGTTTCCGGACTGCCGCCTGCACCGGCTTTCGCAAAGCCATTATCCGAACTGCCGGAGAAATTGCCGAATAACGACGGCGCGCCAAGAATCGCCGCCGCCGCGAAGACTGACACAACTTGTTTGGTCGAATAACTGAGTTTCATGAGTACCTCCGTCCTGCACGAAAAGTGGCCGCGCGAATGCGGCCTTCATATGTGAGAACGGAGCGTCTGGGATTTCTTGCAGGATTTCAGGATCCGGCGAGTGTGTTTCCCAAGGGAAGCAATAGTGTCGGCTTAAACGATGCGAGGTAGCGGCGATTCAAGTCCGGGAGGCAGTGGCACCTCCCGGCTCTGAAGAAGTGTGAGGAGTGGATGTGTTGTGCGGGAATGGACGCCCCAAACTCGCAGCTTTCCGGCACTGGGGTAAGCAAGTTGTCTCGGAAGTGATCATGTCAAACTCGGCGTCTACCATTTGCTGTAATCGTCCGGCTTCTTGTTTTTCTTTTGGCGCTCTTCCTCTTCCTGGCGCTCGTAGTCTGTAATTTCTTCTTCGGTCATCTGGTAATCGCTGCGGGATGCAAACATGGAAGGCGCGTTTGAAGTTTTCGCTTTGCTGTCAAATCTACCGCGCTGCCGGTTAGCCGAGTCAAACCTCGAGTCGCCTGTTGGCCGAGATATCGCGCCAGCTTCCACAAGCAACTCCGTGATCTTCTCGAAAAAATCATGCAGGTGATACGGCCGGATTGCGTACGGCAAATCTTCGCGCTCCAGGTCCGGCACCACATCTGCAGTCAAGTTCGAGGGCGCGATAAACAGCACGCGCAGCCTTTTCTTTTGCGGCGCCTTTGCGCCGGCCTTCTTTTGCTGGCTCCGAACGGAACCCTCAGCCTCGGCCGCCACAGTGACGCCCTCAGCGTGAGCCAAGTCTCTCAGAATGCTGAATAGCTGGCTGCCCGGCGTCGCAAGTTCGACGTTCGCAATCACCAGATTCCAGTTTCCACTCGCCAGCGCCGTGAGCGCTTCCCGGGAGTCGGTTACGAAGTGAACGCGCCAGCCCTCGGAGTCGAGCAGGTGGTGCAACGCCTGACAACTATCCACATTGTCGTCAAGAATCAGAACTCCAATTTCGCTCAATCCCGGTCTCCAAACAATTCTCCGAATGCGACCCAAGTATAGGCGGGGCCAGTTACAGTACCTTGCACATTTCCACAGAAAGGTTCCATTTGCATGACTGTCCATGCGCTTACACCATCTCGCAGAATGCCTGTCCATTGGGTCAGGCGAATAAAAAGCGAAATATATATTGACATGGCGAACAAAAGGCGAATATATTATCGCGGTGCGGCGAGGTTACCGATGGCCACTCTACACACTCTTCCAGCGCCTCCGGCTCCTTCGAGGATCCGGTCAAATCGCTCGGAACAAACCAGTCTCACCCTATTCCCCACGGCCGCTTGCCACGGCGGCTCTGAAATCGCAAGCGCGGCTTCTACGCCCACTCCGGCGCCCCACCGGAGCTCGAATCCCGCTGCGGAACTGGTTGGCATCGCACGCCTCGCCGCTTCCTCCCCTCTTACCGGCGCCAAGCGCGGGACCGAGTATTTCCTGCTTCCCGTACGTTCGATCGTGAACCACTGCGATTCCGAGCGAGTCCCGTTCAACTGGACGATCAATCCCTATCGCGGCTGCGAATTCGGATGCCAATACTGCTACGCCCGATACACGCACGAATACATGGAGATCGACGGCGGCGATTTCGAGAAAAAGATTTACGCGAAGAAGGATGCCGGCGAGCTGGTGTCGCGCGATCTACTGAACCCCAGGCTTCAAGGCGAGCACATTGCGATCGGCACTGCTACCGACCCTTACCAGCCGGCCGAGCGCGACTTTGGCAACACCCGTGCCATCCTGGAACGAATGGCAGAGCGCAAAGGCCTGAGCCTCTCGATCACGACGAAATCGAATCAAGTTTTGCGCGACATCGATTTACTGAAGAAAATCTCCGAGCGATCTTCGATCTCGATCAATCTTTCGATTACGACGGTTCGTACTCGCCTGGCGCGCCTGCTCGAGCCACGAGCGCCTCGGCCAGACCTGCGCTTCGAAACCGTGAAGAAGCTGCGCGAAGCGGGAATTTCAGCGGGCGTCCTTGCGATGCCCGTGCTGCCGGGAATCACGGATCGCGAATCCGATCTCGATGCACTAGCGCGAGCCGCGCGCGATGTGGGCGCGCTCTGGTTTGCGGCGAACGTGCTTTTTCTGATGCCCGCATCGCAGAAACAATTTTTGCCGTTCATTGCGGCGAAGTTCCCCCGGCTGGTGCGCCAGTACGAGGAATGGTACGTGCGCCGCGGCGGTTCGCCCCAGGCTTACCGGAAGGAAATCTCGGAACGCATTCGTGGTTTGCAACGAAAGTACGGGCTCGGCATCCGGCCGGTGATACCTTCGCCGACTGCGTACGTGCCGCCGCAAATGAGCCTTGGCCTATCGCTCGAACCGCGCATTCGATCCGGCGCGATTGAAAAGAGTCTGGAATGACGATTCGGGAAACGTCGCGATGCAAATGAAATCCGTAAGCGCGCTATTTCTCATCCTGAGTGGATTGGCGCTGATTGCATTCGAGACTAGTTTCTACGGAGCCTCGCCCGTGGCTGCGGCTCCTCAAGCGAAGGCTTCGGCGCAAATAGTTGGCGCGAAGACGAAGCCGCTCTATCCGGCCAAGCGTTACGGGACTAAGCATTACCGACCGACCATTACGGGACAATAATGCTCGAAGGTTCCGGCTGAGTCTCGGGCGAACGGGGGAATTGCGCGCGAAGAAAATCGAGAAAAGCGCGCGAGCGCGGGCGGCCGTTCGTTTCATACCTCGCCACGCGCAACAGAAACACCAACAATTGATACGCTTGGGAATCCTTCAAGCCGCCGAACCCAGTTTGCTGGGTCTCTTCCTTTTTCAACTCCGCCAAAAACGCCGCCAAGTGGCCGTATAGCGTACGAGCGACCGGCCCTTCGGGAGGCTTTTCGTAGTAGAGCCCGGTGCCAAGCGTCCGGTAAGTATCGGCCAGCGCCGAAATAGCGTCGATCACGTCCGTATCGTTCAGCTCGCGGCTTTCGCTTGCAGACTTCAGAATCGTGAAGCCAAGCCCCGAGATGACTGGCCTGCGTTCGTGCACAAGGTGCATCGGAATATCAAGATCGGGATACGGCACGGAATCAGGAGCGATCGGCTAGCGATGCTCGCGCTCCCAGCGATGCGCCGCGATCAGATACGGACAATCGGAAGAACAATCAATCGAGACTTCGCGCTTTTCGCCGCAACATATCGCGCAGATCATTTCGCCCTTCGCAGGGCAGTAACGTTTCGCTTTCCGTTTTTCGCAGAGCGGGCAGATCACGAGCTTCCTTTAAATGAATTGGTCGCGCGATACAGAGTATGGGATTAACGTGCAGACGCCAAGCGGTATGGGCTGTGGAACGCGAGCGAAGCCGGCTAGGACTCTACGGAACGGGAAACATCAGGCGGAAACGGCGCTTGGTTGCGCCAACTTGTCGGCGGCGGCGACGCCGTGCAGGATCATATCAATCACGTAATCGTCGCCCGGCTCGGAATTGATCATCAGATTGTAGAGCTGCCGGCACGGCCAGTCCGCGCCGAAATAGCGCTTGATGAACTGCATGCGTTCCTTATCAACAGTCTCGACCAACTCCCGCGCTTCGGCTTCGCTCTTTCCGAGCGTCCGAATCCTTCGAATTTTTTCTTCCGGCGGCGCAAAGACGAAAACGTGAAATGCATCGGGGCGATTGCGCAGGATGTACGGCGAACCGCGGCCCACGATGACGCAATTTCCGTGCGCAGCCGCATCTTCGATCACGCGATGAAGCAATGCGACCATCTGGTCCGCGTCGAATGCTTGAATGCGGGAAACCGGGAGACTGCGCTCATAACTTCCGCGCGCGAAGACTTTGAACAAGCGATGCAGGAGGGGATCAACGCACTCGTCGTGGCGCGCGGCGGCTTCCTCACCCACGTTAGCGAGGCGTGCAATTTCCCCGGTGAGGGCGGAATCCCAGAGTTTCCAATTCAGGCGCTGCGCAAGTTTTTCCGCGATCAGCGCGCCGCCGCTGCCGTACTCCCGTTCGACGGTGATGGTTCGGATGGGCATGGCCTCGGTCCGACTCGCCTTTGCCTAGGCTGGCGATTCACCTTCTGGCCGGGATTATAATCCTATTTTGCCGCCACGCTAGTGCATAGCCATGGGCCCGCCCGGCTTTGGCTTTCGGATCAGGAAGATGAACGGAATCATGCAAAGCACAGCCCACCCGAGGATCCTGAAATTATCAATGTACGAAAGCAGCGAGGCCTGCTGCTGCAACCCATACGAAAGCATGGCGTACGCTTGCTGGGTCGCGTGCGCCGGGGATGAGCCATGCGTTTCGAATGTGCGCGTGGCGCCCTGCACCGCCGCTTGAAACTGCGGGTTCGTAGCCGCCGCGTGGGCCGCGAGCGTAACCTGATGCACCTGCGCACGGCGATCGAGCATCGTGGCCACAAAAGAAATTCCGACGCTGCCGCCGATATTTCGTGAAAGATTGATCAGGCCCGAGGCCGCGTTGTTTTTCTCCCGCGGAAGATACGCGTACGCCGTCGTATTGATCGGCACGAATAAGAAGGCAAGGCCCAAAGATTGAATCACACGCGCCATAACGAGCGTTCGATAGTCAACCTGGAGATCGAAATTGGTCATGTGAAACAGGGAAAACGACAGCATGAGCATTCCGAGTACAAGCAGTTTTCGCGCGTCCACTTTCGTCAGCAGAAATCCGACAATCGGCATGCACACCATGATCACTAGTGCCCCCGGCGTGAGCGCGAAGCCCGCCTGTTCCGCCGAATAGCCCATCAGCGTTTGCATGTAGAGCGGCAGGAGCACCGTGGTTCCATAGAGCGAAATGCCCAGGACGAACATTAAGGTGTTACCGACCGCAAACGAACGATCTTTAAATAGGCGCAGGTCAATGATCGGATTTTTATGGTGCAGCTCCCAGAAAATGACAGCGACAAGGCACGCGACGCAAACGATCGTGAGCGAGAGGATAAGGTGAGACCCGAACCAATCGTCGCGCTCGCCCTTGTCCAGGATGATTTGCAACGATCCGAGTCCCACCGCCAGCAATCCGAGGCCGAAGTAGTCCATNNCCGTGCTGGGATTTGTTCAGAGTTTTGAGGTACGGCGGATCTTCGATCAAACGTGCCGTGAGCAGCAGCGAAATAATTCCGATGGGTACGTTGATATAAAAAATCCAGCGCCAGCTGTAGTTGTCGGTAATCCAGCCGCCAAGAGTGGGGCCAATTGCCGGCGCCATGACCACCGCCATACCGTACACGGCGAATGCCATTCCTCGTTTCGCGGGTGGGAACGTATCCGCAAGAATCGCTTGCTCGCTGGGCTGCAAGCCACCGCCACCCGCGCCTTGCAGAATGCGGCAGATGATGAGCACGCTCAAATTCGGAGCGAGACCGCACATGAATGAGCTGATGGTGAAGAGCGCGACGCAGAACATGTAAAAACGCTTGCGGCCGAATACGGAGGAAGCCCAACCGCTCAGCGGCAGCACAATCGCGTTCGATACGAGATAGGAAGTGAGAACCCAGGTGCTCTCATCCTGGCCTGCCGAAAGACTGCCCGCGATATGCGGCAGCGCGACGTTAGCGATGCTCGTGTCGAGCACTTCCATGAACGTCGCGAGTGTGACCGTCAATGCGATGATCCAGGGATTCACCGCCGGACGCCAGATGGCCTGGTTCGGATCCCAAGTTGTGGCCGCGGCGCTCACTTCACCTCTACTTTCGGCGTCACAGACATGCCGGGGCGAAGCAGATGGTCCTTGTTCGAGCCGGGATCGAGCACGATCTTCACGGGGAGGCGCTGTACAACTTTGACGTAGTTGCCGGTGGCGTTCTCCGGCGGAAGTAGGCTGAACCGCGAGCCGCTGGCGCCGGCGATGCTGTCCACCTTCCCTTGGTACTTGCGGCCGTAGGCGTCCACAGAAATCTCGACAGGCTGCCCGGGGCGCATGTGACGCAATTGAGTTTCTTTGAAATTAGCGGTGACCCACACGTCTTCGAGCGGGACGATGGAGAGCAGTTGCTGCCCCGGCTGCACGTTCATTCCAATCTCAACATTCTTGTTCACAACCCCGGCGACCGGCGCGACGATCGTGCAGTACTGCAGATTCAAGAGCGCCTGCTCGAGCTGTGATTTCTTCTGCGCCACTAGGGCATCTGCGGAACTGAACTGCGCCTTGCTAACGTCCACCTGCTGCGGCGCCAATTGTGCTGAACGCACCGACGCACCGGCTTGGAGCAACTTACCCTGCGCTTCGTGCACCATCTCGCCGGCTGCAGTTGCCGAAGCGCGGGCGGCTGTGACGCTCGCCGCGGACGCGGCCGCGGCCGCGACCGCCTGGTCGAACTGCTGCTGCGAAACTTCCTGCTTCGCGACGAGCTGTTTATAGCGAGCGAGATCGGATTGCGCTTTGACGTCATTGGCTTGAGCTTCTGCAAGGGCCGCTTTCGCTGCATCTGCCTGACCCTGGGCCGCAAGGATTCCCGCCTGCATGTCCGTAACATCCGCGTTCGCGGAAGCAAGTTGGCTCGCCGAGTTTACGGTTGTGATCGGCACGTTGCGGCTGGCGGCTAGCGCGGTTGCTTCCGCCGAAGCAAGATCTGCCTTCGCTTTGTCCACCGCAACCTGATAGTCCTTCGGATCGATCTGAGCGAGAACCGTTCCGGCACCAACGTACTGGTTATCGGTCACGTTAACCGTGAGGATGTAGCCGCCAACGCGCGCGCTGATAGGATTGATATGGCCGTCCACTTGAGCGTCGTCGGTGGTTTCGAAAGTCGAGTAGTAATGAAAGAGCCAAATCCCGGCGCCGGCAAGCACAATGACGATCGCGATGATGAGCCATATCGGAATCACCCGTCGCGAACGCGCGGGCGGCGGCGGTGGAGATGCCGAATGAATTGCCGCCGGGCTGCTGGCGACTTCATCTCGAATACTCGGGGCAGATTCAGTTTCCGTCTTTTGTGGCATCAGCTCTTCCTTTCAAATATTGCATCACGCCGGTTTCCGCAATCCCCTCCGAGCGGGCCAGCGAAATTCTCGCGACGTTGTAATTAAAGAGACTCGAAATGAGCGATTCGTTCGCCGCGGCGACCGCGTCTTGCGCCTGGACGACTTCGATGTTGTCGGTCACGCCCGCGGAGAAGCGGTCGCGCGCCTGATCGAGCGTCTGAGACGCAAGGTCAACATTGCTGCGCGCCACGGTGACTTGGTCCGTGGCGGACTGCACGTCGAAGAGCGCGTCGCGGACGTCCTGATCGATCTGGCTCTTCAAATTCGCAAGCTGCGCCCGGCTGTTGGCAAGATTGGAATCGGCCTGCAAAACGTCACCGTGAGTTTTCCCGCCCTGAAAAATCGGGACTTTCAGCGAGCCCATCACTTCAAACGATCCGTGCGTGCGATCGAGCATCGGGCCGCCCACGCCATAGTTTCCGTCGAAGGAAAGCGTTGGATAATACTCGGCGGAGGCCGCCCGGCGTGCGAGTTCAGCGGCGTGCATCTGCGATTCCGCGCTCAAATAATCAGCGCGCATCGTGTACGCGCGCTGGAGCGCTTCGTCCACGGTAACGGGCGGCTGCGGATCGTATGGAATTTTCTCCGTGAGTTCGAACGCCTGCCCTGGCGGCAAGCCGATGGTGCGGGCAAACGCAATGCGTTGCTTTTCATAGTCGTTTCGCGCCGAAATCAACTGCTGCTGGCGCGTCTGGAATTCCACTCTCGCGCGTAGCGAATCAATGGCCGGAGACGTTCCGGCCTTCAACTGGTCGGCAGCTTGGTTGGAGAGCGCTTCGGCGGTCTTCACTTGCGCTTCCACGGTTTCCACTCGCGACGCCGCGGAAATTGTTTGCAGATAGTTGTATCCGACAACGAGAATCACAAGCTCGCGCGCATCCTTGTACGAATGTTGCGACGCGCGAACACTCTGCTCGGCGGAACGCGCGCTGTTCCAGGCATTCAGGTTGAACAGAGGCACGCTGAGATACGCGCGCGTATCGAAATAGCCGAACGGGCCGACGATCGGATTGACCGACGCAAAAGAGAACCCGGGCACGCTGATTTTTGTGAAGCCGGTCTGCGCCAAATTGACTTGTTCGGCGGTTTCAGTCGTATCTGTCGTCAAATTCGGAAGCACGTCGCCCAGCTTCTTCCATTTTTCGCCCCGGGCTGCTTCGATTCCGTTGGTCGCAAGCAGCGCGCCGAGGTTTTGCTTCAGGCCGCGCGCGAGCGCGTCGATGAAGCTGAGCTTTATCACTTCAGGAGTCGGTTTGCCCGTTGGCACGCTGCCCGTGTAAGAGCTCTGCGGCTGCAAAGGATTTGATGGAAGCGTCGACTGGCCGAAAGCAAACGAGGCGGACAGCAGAGCCAGTGCGCCAGTCAGCGCGAAACGTTTTGCAATCATCGCTCACTGCCTTCCTTTTCGATTCGACTGTGCTTTGCCGCCGCGGCCGACCAGAAATGCTCGAACGCGCGTTGAAATGAGGGAGCAAGCCGCGTAGACGGTGTAAGCGACCACGCAAGCAGCGAACCGAGATAAGATTCTTTGTACGACCTCGCCAGATCGGCAGCGTCCACATCGCGCCGCACTTCGCCGCGCTCCTGCGCGATTTTGAAAATTTTGGTCATGATGACGTGGCCCTGAGCGAAGCGCGTGCAGAACTTCAATCGCACCGCATCCTTCGAGAGCATGGTTAGCAGCATGCTGCGCGCGAGTTCGGGCGACCGCCCGGGATCCTCGCCCAGACGAATGAACAAGCGTCGCAGGATTTCAGCGATTGGTTCGTTGCCCCGCTCCACTTCCTCAAGTCCGGCGCGAATTTTGCCGATACGTAGATCGCCGAAGGCTGTGAGCAATTCTTCCTTGCTCGGGAAATAGTTGAAGAATGTTCCCTTGCCCACGTCGGCGGCGTTGGTGATGTCTTCCACCGTTGTTTCGGTAAAGCCGCGTTCGGCGAACAAGCGCATGGCGGCGTCGAAAAGGCGCTGCCTCAGGGCGGCCGAATGCCGTTCCCGGCGCGAGAGAGGACGGGCGGTGCGAGCGTTACGAACAGAGCGAGGCTGTAGGGTTGTTTTCATGAAATCCGACTGATAGTCAATACTGACTATAGGTCAGCAATAGAAAAATTGTCAAGCCAAAGTTTCGATCGGGCTGGCACGAAGCGCGGCCCGCTAATCGCTTTTCTATGAGATGTGCGAGATTAAAAAGGGATTCGGCTGGCGTCCCGGCCAATGCCGGAACGCCAACCTTTTAAGAACGCCAGGAAGAGACCGCCGTTTAGAGCGCAGTCTTTAGTGTGATGTTTAGCGCGAAACGTTATGCGGAGACCTCTTCGTGAGTTCCGAGAGGAGCATCTTTGCCGAAGCGGGCGGCGCAACTGCACCCTTCAGAACGATGTCGCGCGCTTCGATCTTCTTTCCGTACACGGCTTCATTTCCGTCATTGTCCGGCCGCACCGTGGAGCCTTCGAGCGAAATGCCCGCGAACAGGCCGCGCGCGCGCGAGTACGTCAATACTTCCGCGCGCAACGTCACGTCCGTGGCTGCTTCTGCATCGCGGCCCTTTGGTCCAGCAGCCGCTGACGCGTCGCCACCAAGCTTCACTTTGCTCGAGAGAATCGAGCTGGCGCCACGATCGTTCATGACGAGCAATACAAAGTCCGTCGCTTGTGCGCCGAGTTGGAAACCGATGCTACCGCCTTCAAGAGCCATCATCGAGGGCGCGCCCCATGGCCCTTTGAAGTTTTCGCCGCCGCGGCATGTCATTACGCCTCGTCCGTAGCTCGCGCCGACGCCGAACGCCGCTTTGAGCACGGATGGATAAACGATCACGCATTCCGCTTTGTCAATCAGGTTTTGCGGAATGTCATCGGGGACGTTCAGGATTTCTTTCATCACCATTCCGGCATTCTCGATGCGATCGTTCCATTTCGACGTATCGTCCGCCCGAATGGACTGGGGCAGAACCAGGGACGACAACCCCATCATCGATAGCGCGAGCATGCAGGATAAAAACTTCTTCATCTTTCCTCCTAATAGGCTGAACAGCCGCCCTGAATCATAAGGTCATCAGCCAGGCACCGCAATTCATTTAGTCTGATGCCCCAGACCGGCGAGAGGTCTGGACTATAATCGACGAGAGCGAAATTTGCAGAAGGAGTCGCAGAAGGAGCTCAAGGATGCGCTTGGTGCGCGGCGAGCGGCTTGCGCGTTGGATTTTCATGTTGATCGTGTGCGTCGCGGTGCCGTTTGCGATCGCGGCGCGCGCACAACAGCGAAACGCGGGCGGCACGACACGAGTGGCGCCGGGAAAACCGAAGACGCGGCCCGATTTGGCGAGGTTCGCTACGCGCGTCGCCGCCGCACTCGGCGAACAGCACGCAGCGAAGGCTGCGTGGGGCATTATCGTCGTTGATCAGGCGACGGGCGAAACGCTCTACGAACGCAACGCCGATCTTTATTTCACGCCTGCCTCTAACGCCAAGCTCTACACCAGCGCATTCGCTCTTGCCACACTCGGTCCCGACTATCATTTTCGTACTACGATCGAAAGCGCCTCGCCTCCCGATGCGAGCGGACGGATCCATGGAGACATCGTTTTCGTCGGCCGCGGCGATCCGGATCTTTCGAATCGCAAGTTCCCCTACATGCAAAAGGCTGAGCGCGACGGCATCCCCGAAAAAGTCATCGCGGAGTTGGCAGATGGTGTGGCCGCCAAAGGCGTGAAGCAAATTGATGGAGACATCGTCGCCGACGACAGCTATTTCGCCTACGATCCCTATCCCGAAGGCTGGAGTGTCGGGGATCTCTACTTCAGCTTCGGCGCGCCAATCACCGCGATCGATCTTGACGACAACACGCTTACGGTCGCGGTCGAGCCGGGCGAGCATCTCGGCGATCCCGCGGCCCTTGCGGTGGAACCGTGGGCGGCATACGAAACATTCGGCCACGACGTGACCACTGGCCCGAGCGCGTCGAAGCAAAGATTTTCCGTGGTTCGCCAGCCGGGCCCGAACCCGATTCTCTTGCGCGGCTCGATTCCGCTCGGTGCGCCGCCGGCCAAACTCGACCTCGCGCTCAACGAGCCCGCCGAATATACCGGGCGACTGTTTAAGCTTTTGCTCGCGGCACGCGGCGTGCGTGTAGTGGGCGGCGTCAGAGTTCAGCACGGCGCGCCGCCCGAACGCCAATCGGATGGCTCGACCTCGCTAGTAGCTCCTCCGGCCCCTTCTATTGCAGTCACAGATCCAGTCGTTCTTGCGGAACACACATCCCCGGCACTGCTCGAGTCAATCCGCATGCTTAACAAAATCAGCCAGAATCTTCACGCCGAACTTATCTTGCGCACGATCGCGAGGGAAAAAACGGGAGTGGGCACGACGGACGCGGGCGTCGCGATCGAGCGCGATTTTCTGAAAGCTGCCGGTATCGAGGATGGAGATGCTGTGCTTGCAGACGGATCGGGTCTCTCGCGGCAAGATCTCGTGACGCCGCGCGCCACCGCGCAACTTCTTGAATACGCTGCACAGCAGCCGTGGGGCGAGAGCTACGCCTCGACGCTTCCCGTCTCCGGCGAAGATGGAACGCTCGAAGACCGGATGAAGGGAACCGCCGCGGCTGGCCGAATTCACGCGAAGACCGGCGCGCTCGAGCACGTTCGCGGTATTTCAGGCTACGCGACGACGGTGCACGGCGCGCGTGTCGTGTTCTCGATGTTCATGAACAATAATCCGCAGCCGGCGCGCGATACGGCGAAGCTCTTCGATGCAATTTGCGTCGCTATGGTGGAGGAGATTCAGCCTTTACCGCCGTCGCCGCGGCGCAAGTAACAAGCGGAAAGCGCCGCACGCCGTCGTCTTCCCCAGAAAACTCGGCGGTCGTATTCTTGACACTTCGACATTCCTACTCCATGGTGAGCCTGTGAGCCGCACTGCTGAAGACCTGCTCGAATTTCCGCGCTTGCGCGAAATTGTCGCGCGAAGAACTACGTGCGCGCCTGGCCGCCGCGCAATTCTCGCGCTCGAGCCTGGCAGCGATGCGGCTGCCCTTACCGCGCAAATCGATTTGATTCGCGAAGCCGTGGAATATCTGCGCGCGGGCTCGGAATTGGGTTTTGGTTCGCTGGCCGATCCCGAAGGATGGCTCGCGCGCCTGGGCATTCCGGCGTCGGTTCTTTCGGCCGCGGAACTTCTCGATGCCGCCTCGCTGCTCGATACAGCTACAAACTTGCGACTTACGTTTCGCGGCGCCGCGGACAAATTTCCGAAACTCGCCGAGCGCGCGGCAGCCGTTGCCGAACTTCGCTTCCTCGCGTCCGCGATTCGCAAAGCTGTTCTGCCGAATGGCGAAATCAGCGACAACGCTTCGCCGGCGCTGAAAAAGATTCGCGGCTCGAGCGCTCAGACGCGCGACAATATCCAAAAATCGCTAGAAGCGATCCTACGTGCTCGTGGCAGCGAGGCGGGTCACGACTACGTAACACTTCGCAACGATCGCTTTGTGATCCCCGTGCGCGCGTCCGAGCGCCGGGTCGTGCCGGGCGTCGTTCACGCTGCCAGCGCGACGGGCCAAACCGTTTTCGTTGAACCTCTCGAAACAATCGATCTGAATAATCGCCTCGTGCAGCTTGCCGAAGACGAGGCCGTGGAAATCGCACGCATCCTCGCCGAGTTGACTGAGCAATTGAGGTTGGAGCGCGGGCCGCTCGCTTTTACCGCGGATCGCATCGCGGATTTCGATTCTGTGTTTGGGCGCGGCCGTTTCGCGCGTGAATTCGACGCGTGCATGCCGGAATTCATTTCCGAAATCGCAATTCATCTTAAGGACGCGCGCAATCCGGTCCTCGAAGATTCGCTGCGGCCGCAGGGCCGGAGCGTCGTGCCCGTATCGCTAGACCTCGGGGGATCAGCCGGCACGGTAATGGTCATCAGCGGGCCGAACACCGGAGGCAAGACCGTTGCGCTGAAGACCCTCGGTCTCGCGGCACTTGCCGGGCAATCGGGAATTCCAGTGGCGGCGCAGCGCGCCGAATTGCCGATCCTCGACGCCGTTCTTGCTGACATCGGCGACGAACAATCCATCACGGCGGACCTTTCTACTTTCTCGGCGCACGTCCTGAATTTGAAGGACATGCTCGGCCGTGCGACCGAACGCACGCTCGTTCTCGTGGACGAGATGGGCACGGGCACCGCACCCGAAGAAGGTGCCGCGCTTGCCGTCGCGCTGCTCGAAGAATTTCGCCGTCTCCGCTCGCTCACGTTGGCGACGACGCATCACGACCGCCTGAAGTCGTATGCTTCGACGACTCCGGGCGTAATCAACGCCGCGGTCGAGTTCGACGAAGAGCAGCTCCGTCCGACATATCGGCTTCTCGTCGGCGTGCCGGGAGTTTCGAGCGGGCTCGAAATCGCGAGGCGCCTCGGATTGCCGGAGGCTGTCATCGAGCGCGCGCGTGCCGGACTCACGCCAGAGACGCTTGAGGCGCGCGGGTTGATCGCCTACCTGCATCGCAGCCGCGATGAAGTGGAAGAAATCAAGCGCGAGGCTCGCACCGAACTCGATGCGCTCGAAGCCGAGCGGCGCACGTTGCGAGCGGAATGGGTTGAACGCCAAAAAAAGCGCATCGCCGAACTCGAAAAGAATTTCGCGGAAACAGTAAAGAAACTCGAAGCGGAAGTTACGCGGTTGGCTGGCGAGATTCAGGATCGTAAACTTCGCGCGGAGATCGAGAAGTCTACTGGCCGCAAGTTCGGAAAATTCGAAGCCAATGCGCGCGGCGATGCGGATGCCGCCGTGCTGGAGACGCTTGCCTCATCGCAAGCGGATCTCGGCGTTGCAACGGAATCCGCCAAGCCGCTCGCGCCCGAGAAGTTGATCGAAGGCACTCGGATTCGCATTCGCGGCATGAAGCAATCGGTCGTGCTGCGCCGGGTGGACGTGCACTCGCACTCGGCGGAAGTCGAAGCCGGTCCGATGCGGATGAAGGTGCCGCTGAGTGACATCGTGGGCGTCGAAGACCCAGCCGCGACCGCGACTCGCCCCGGCGTCCCGAATCGCGGCATTCGCGTTCAGGCGCAGCGAACCGATGAGCCCTCCGCTGAAGAAATAAATGTGATCGGAAGCACCGTCGAGCAAGCCATCGAGCGCGTGGATAAATTCATCGATTCCGCCGCCGTCGCAAATCTCCCGCAGGTGCGCATCATCCACGGCCACGGCACAGGCGCGCTCCGCCGCGGCCTGGCCGAATTTTTGCGCACGCATCCGTTGGTCGAGCAAATTCACGCCGAAGCGACCGACCGCGGCGGCACGGCGATTACCCTCGTCGAGTTGAAAGGTTGAACGCGCAGTGCTACACCTTGTGACGGAAAGATACTAATTATTGTGGCTGAAGCTGGATCTTTTGCGGATCGCGTCAAGCAGCAGGCGGACATCGTCCGCGTGGTGGGCGAATACGTCCGCCTGAAAAAAAGCGGCCAGAATTTCACGGGGCTTTGTCCTTTTCATCAAGAGAAAACGCCATCCTTCGCCGTCCATCCTGTAAAGCAGATCTATCACTGCTTCGGATGCGGGGTTGGCGGCGACGCTTTCAAATTCGTGATGGAGATGGAGAAGGTCGCGTTTCCCGAAGCGATTCGAATCGTCGCGGAGAAATGCGGCATTCCGATTCCCAAGCCGCGCGATCGCTCCCCCGAAGAACGGAAGGAAAATCAGCAGCGCTCCGCGCTCGTCGAAATGCATCGCGAAGCCGCGGCATTCTTCGCGCGCCAATTGAGCGACACGCCCGAAGGCAAAGCCGCTCGCGGTTATCTGGAAGATCGCGGGCTCGACCGCGAAGCCATCACACGCTTCGGCCTCGGCTACGCGCCGTCCGGCGGCGATGTCCTCTACCGTTTCTTGAAGCAAAAATATCCGGACAAGCTCCTCGATCCTTCGGGCCTCGTTGTGAAGGATCAGGGTGGGCGCTTCTACGACAAATTCCGCCGCCGGATCATGTTCCCGATCGCCAACGAGTCCGGGAAAGTGATCGCGTTCGGCGGACGCGCTCTCGGCGACGATATGCCGAAGTACATGAACTCGCCCGAGACGCCGATCTATTCGAAGAGCAACGTCCTGTATCATCTCGACCGGGCAAAGGAAGCGATCCGGCAAGGGAACTGCGCGATCCTCGTTGAAGGCTACATGGACACGATTGCCGTCGCGCGCGGCGGTTTTACCAACGTCGTCGCGAGCTGCGGAACGAGCCTTGCCGAGCCGCAGGTGAAACTGCTCAGCCGGTTCACGAAGAAAGTCTACGTAAACTACGATCCCGACACTGCCGGCCAGGCGGCTACGGAGCGTTCATTCGCGGTGCTTCTCGAAAAAGAGTTCGAGATCCTGGTTCTCACGTTGCCCGGGGGCGCCGATCCCGACAAATATTTGAAAGAGAACGGTGCAGCCGCGTACGAAAAGCAGCTCAAGGCCGCTCCACCCTACATTGACTTTCTGATTTCCCGCGCGCGGCGCATGGACCGTTCGACGGCAACGGGCAAACTCGCCGCGCTAAATTACCTCATGCCCTACGTTCAACGCGTCCCGAATCGCCTGATTCGCTCCGAGTGGGCATCGCGCATCGCCAGCGAACTGCGTGTGGACGAACCCGTCCTTCGCGAAGCTTTGCGGCGCGCTTCAGTCGAGCGTCACAGCGAAGTGAAACCAAAAGCCGAGCTGGTCTCCTCCGCCATGAAGCAGGCGGACCGGCGCCTGATGCAAATGCTGGTCGAAGCCGAAGATTTCCGCGAAAAACTGGCTCATGAGATCGTTGGTGAGTCCCTTCACAAAGGGCTCGACACCGAGCGAATTTTCGAAGTATTGCTCGCTACAGCCATCACCGGCGCCCAACCCGATCCTGCTGCCCTCGCGGAATCACTCGCCGAGCCGGATCGCCGGCTTTTCTTTTCCGTTGTGTTCGAGTCCGCCGCGGCGCCATCGTGGGACGAAGCCGAGAGCTGCCTCATCGTCCTTCGACGCCGCCACATCGAGACCGAACTACACAACGTGCAGAAGCAAATTGAAGCGCAGCCCGCTGCCGCTGACCTCAATCGCCTGCTGACCCGGAAACAAGATCTTCGGAAGCGCCTTTCAGGCTGACCGCATCGAATGAACTCTGTGAAGCTGGCGAAAGGCCGGCAAGACGTTCGTCAAATCCGGCAACTCAGGAGAACATTTTCATGATCGGACGCCCACAAGACACCGAAGCAGCGCCAAACTACTTCGCTTACATCAACCAAGTAACTGGCGATGATCCCCTCGCGACCATCGACACCCAACTGGACGAATCGCTCGCATTATTCGCCGGAATCACCGAAGAAAAGTCGCTGTACCGCTACGCTCCAGAGAAGTGGAGCATTCGGCAGGTTCTGAACCACGTCACCGACACGGAGAGAGCTTTCGTCTTCCGAGCCCTTTGGTTCGCCCGCGGCTTCGACTCACCGCTGCCCGGCTATGATCAAGACATCGCCGCAGCGAGCGCTGGCGCGGAGAGTGTCCCCTGGAGTGACCATGTGGCGGAATTCCGCGCGGTTCGCCTTTCCACCATCTCGCTTTTCAGGAACATGCCATCCGAGGCATGGTCGCGAACCGGTATCGCCAGCGAGAAGCCTTTCACCGTGAGGGCTCTAGCCTTCATCATCCCAGGGCACGTAACGCACCATATCAAGCTACTCCGCGAACGATATTTGTAGCCTCCGGCTGCCGAAATGGCGCTCCTGTAGCTCACGCCTGCCCTGAGCTTCGAAGGGTCCCCGGCGCGACAACGTCGCGACGAGACGTGAGGCCTTTCCGCCCCTCCCTCCACATCACCATTGAAACGAAAAGACTTGCATCATGTCCCAGTTTGAATCAAAATGCCCCCTTCAAACATCTAATTGACGTAAACGCCTGTGCCGATATATGCTCCGAGGGTTTTGGAGGAAACGGGCTGAATCCGTCGTGCATCCTATCGGTGTAGGATGTGGCGTAGAGTTGGTCGGGCGTAGGCAGAGGAATTTGGATCAAGTCGCAAACGGGTTTCCAGCATTACATCCGCCATTCGAGAAAATTCTGACACACGGAAATGGCCGGGGTGTCTCGCCCCGTCGCTTTTACGTGATGGACGCAAGTTTGCGCGCCGCTCGCGCATCGGCTGACTCCGCCGGGAGCTAAATCGTGACTCTGGCAATCGAAGAAAAATACGATCAGGTACGGCAGCTCATCAATATGGGCAAGGAGCGCGGCTACCTCCTTTATGACGAGGTGAACGATCTCCTGCCGGCTGAGATTCATTCCTCCGAAGAAATCGACGACCTGCTTTCGACCTTCGAGCGATACGGAATTGACGTCTACGAGGATCTTTCAAGCGCGAAGGCCGCGCTCGCGGGAGACGCCGGCGAGGTCGAAGTGGTCAAGGAGGAGAGTCCAGCCGATGATTCGGAGCTGGATCTCACACCGGGCTCGCTCGAGAAGACCAACGATCCCGTCCGCATGTACCTCCGCGAGATGGGCACCGTTCCGCTGCTCACGCGCGAGGGCGAAGTGGCCATCGCGAAGCGCATCGAGCGCGGACAACTGCTCGTCCTCAAGACCATCTCTCGCTCGCCGATCATTCTGAAAGAATTGCTTGGTGTCGGCGAGGATCTGCGCCGCGGCTCGCGCTCGATCAAGGAAATCGTTCAGTTCGACGACGAAGAGCTCACCGAAGAAAAGATCGAAGCCAAGACCCGCGAAACGCTCAAGGAAATCGACAAGATTGGCAAGCTTTACCTGCTTTCGGTGAAGCAAGCCGAGAAACTCGATGGGACCGCGCGCTCGAACAAGCGCGTCTACCTGCGCGCTCGCTTTGCGCTTGGCCGCACACGCGTGGAAATGTCCACGCGCGTCCGCGAAATTGATTTCAATCCCTTCGAGAAGAAGCGCCTGATCGACAAAATGCGCCAGTCGGTCGAGCGCGTCCAGGCCCTCGAGCGCGAAATCGTGAAGCTCGAGCGCCGCGTCGAGGCCTCCAAGGCCGACGTTCTCGCCGAAGCGCGCAAGGAATTGAAAGCGCGCCGGCAGGAACTTCGCGAAATCGAAGTCATCGCCGAGGCCAACCCCACCGAACTGAAGCGGATGCTGCAAGTCATCGTCCGCGGCGAAGTGGAAGCCGAGCAGGCGAAGAAGGAATTGATCGAGGCCAACCTCCGCCTCGTCGTTTCCATCGCCAAGAAATATACGAATCGCGGCTTGCAGTTCCTCGACCTGATTCAGGAAGGCAACATCGGCTTGATGAAGGCCGTGGACAAGTTCGAGTGGCGCCGAGGCTACAAGTTCTCCACCTACGCAACATGGTGGATCAGGCAAGCCATCACCCGCGCCATCGCCGNNTGATCGAGACGATCAACAAGCTCGTTCGCACCAGCCGCCAGCTCGTTCAGGAACTCGGCCGCGAGCCCACTTCCGAAGAAATCGCCAAGCGGATGGACATTCCTGTCGCGAAAGTCCGCAAGATTCTGAAAATCGCGCAGGAGCCTATCTCGCTCGAAACGCCCATCGGCGAAGAGGAAGATTCGCATCTTGGCGATTTCATCGAGGACAAGGCCGTCGTGTCGCCTTCCGACGCTGTCATCAATCTCAGCCTCAAGGAACAAACGTCCTCGGTGCTGAAGACGCTCACGCCGCGCGAAGAGAAAGTCATTAAGATGCGTTTCGGTCTCGACGATGGCAGCGAGCACACGCTTGAAGAAGTCGGCCAGTCGTTCGCCGTCACGCGCGAGCGCATCCGCCAGATCGAAGCAAAGGCTCTGCGCAAGCTGCGCCATCCTTCGCGCTCGCGCAAGCTCCGCGCCTTCCTGGAAGGTTCCGCGAACGATTACTGACTCCATCCAAATTAAATGGATTTTCAACAGGGCCGGCGATCGCCGGCCCTTTTTATTGCGATGTTGTTTCTGATCTAACTTCTAATCGAAGTCGAGATTCTTACCCGTGTTATTTTTCCTAGTTACCTTTAGCAGTTTGGGTGCTCTCAAGCACGACTTTCGCTTCGTCGTCGGTCCTTACTAACCCGAAGAAAGATCGCAGCGGGCCGTACGACTCCCTCGGATAATCAATATCTCCAAGTACAAAGTGCCGTTTCACTTCCACTGAATCTCCCTGCTGTTCGGATGCAATTTCGTAAGTCAATGCGGCTCCGGTGTTGATCACCTGCTTTGGTGGAACTGTTTCGATCTTGAATCCGGCCGGCGCGTGAATTTTTATGTCGTCGATTTGTTCGAACCGGAATTCGAAATGAACTGGATTCACTCGCTGCTCGGCTTCAAAGCTCTTTGCAAAGTTCGGCGCAAATAGCGCCTCAGGCAAAATCATCCGATGGCCTGCCGCCGAACCCAGCACCTGCACCTCGAGCGTTCCCTCAACGCGCACGGGCTTGGATGTGTCCTCCCAATCCGCTATCCGGCTGATCTCGAACGTTGATCCCGCCGGCAGCCAATTTCGAATCTCCTTCTCCAGCGATTTTTGCCGTCCCGCTTCGTCATCGCGCCGGTTCCGTGTTCGGCGAATCGCTGCGGATTGCCCTGTAAGATTCACGGAAAGTTCCCCGGTAGCGCTGCCATCCGCTTTCAGCTCTAGATCAGCGCGGCGCACGACCGTCGAATCTGAACTAGCAGCCGCTGGCGTGGTCACAAATTCGGCGCCCTGTTTTGCCACGCGCACGCCCTTCGATTCCGTCTCGTACCAAGGAAGCAATCCGAACGGATAATACGTTGCGGCCGGATCGAGCCAGTACTCTTTCCCGTTCGCGCGCACCCAGACGATATCGGCGGTCAGCGAATCCGTATTCTGCCTGACGGTATAAATAAGTCATGGTTGCGCGGCACCAAATAGACTTCAAATGCCTCGAATCCGGCAGCTCGCGCCAATCCAATGAACAGCCAATTGATCTGCCGTCCGCTGGCGTAGCCCCGCTTGAGTGCATCTTCCACATTCTCATTCGCCTTTATGTTTTCCTGCTTCTTCTCGACCTTCGTCGTCACGGGTTCGTAGCTCAGGTCGCGAATCTTCTGGGCACGCGCGTAAATCTTTTGCAGCTTCGTCTCTGGCGCATCCCCGGATGCCACCGTCTGCGCAAGATCTGAATCGAGCACGCTCTTTTTGTTCAAAAACCTGTCGAGCTCATCGCTCCATTTCTTCCCCATCCGGCTCCAGAATTGCGCGGTCGTTTCTCCGCCTGGCTCGCCCTTTTCGCGGTAGAAGAATTCCACATCCGCCTGCAGCGAACGCATGGGGGGCATCAAGGGCTCTTCTACTATTCCAGCGATGTCATGGACCTCCATGGCATACGACCCATCGGCCTTTCGCTGTGGCATCAAGCCCTGCGGCAGCCGCGTCGTTCGGAAATAAAGCGTCGGATCGAAATCGCTTCTCGGCACGTAGGGAGCAATCGAGAAGCTGGCGTCGCGCATGTACATCCGTCCCGACACGATCCAGGTCTCGCTGAATAAGAAGTTCGGCTTGAAATCTTGCCGGTACATGTACTCGACGATGGAACCCGGCTGCACGTCTGGCAGGCTGAAGCTCTTCGCCAGGTTTACGTTCTCGCCCGTCTTCTCCATCGTCTTCTCGTACACTTTCCCGTCGAAATTCACGATACTTCCGTCCGGATGGATGGTCCGCGCGCGGATGTCTTTGATCTCCGAGTCTTCCTTCCGATATCGGATTTCTACGTTCGATTGTTCTTTGGCGCCTTCCTCGGTGAAGATCTTGATGCGGGAATATTCATAATGAGAATCTCCATCAATGCCAGCTCGCCGGGCGTCTATGTGGCTGCGGCGATAGAGAATCATCGCGTGCGCTCCCGGCTGTGCGGGATTGTCCTTCAATGCGAGATCCGCCGGAGGAATAGGCAGCCAATCGTCTCCGGCCGCCCTCGAAGTGGCCGCACCGATTGCGGCAATAATAATCAGCAGACTGATCGCGTCTCGCATAACTGTTTTCATCGCGGGCGCTTCCTTTCCGTCCCGGATACAGAGGCTATGCGCAGTTGCATATTTACTCCTTGCAATTGACGGGCAGTGGACGGGTATATCCGATAATGACCTATGATTCCACATCGTAAAACTTCTTTGGCCGCGCGCACAACAAACTTGCGAGAGGGCATGCCGGGGAAATTACTGGGATATTCGATAAGCGGCGGGCCAGGCGAAGGCCGCATTCACAATGATTACCAGGCGTTCTTATTTGGACGCGAGCGTTGATTCGAGGCGCGCCACTGCCTCGCTCCAGAAATCTTTCATTCGCTTCGATTCCGCCGCGCTTTTGAGCTTCATGTGGTCAACGACGACCTGCGTTTTGTCCGCGCCTTTCGGATAGAAATAAACGCTCATTCGATCCGTCTCATCCCATTTCGCGCGGATGGATTTGTTCGCCGTCGCTGTGGTGATCTCCATCTTGTCGCCTTTGAGCCAGGTCTTGCGCGCTTTTTCATCCGCCCAGGCTTTGTAAATCTTCGCGAGCGGAATGGGCAGCGTGCGGCTCACGCCCGCCGAAAAATCTCCAGTGCAGCTCTGATGCACCTCGCGCAGCCCGTGCTTCTGTTCGTATTCCACCGCCACCATCTGGCACCACCAGCCGGGACATTTTTGCTCGTGGTAGAGATATCTCGCCATTTCCGGGTGGCTCATTTTTTTCGCGCCCGCCGCGTCGAGAATCTTGAACCACTCCGCCCACACCTTGCCCGTCTTAGCCTTGACGGCCTCGTCGCTAAATCGCCGCGGCTCCTTTGCCTTTGCCACTTGAGTGATCCTCCTAGTTCATTTTTGCGGTTGCGCCGTGGTCCAATCCACCGCCGAGCCGTATTGATACACGAGCTGCGCCCCACGATCCGCTCCGAGCGTCAAAAGGATTGCCAGAACGCAAAGGCCCGCGAGCAGAATCTTTCGGAAATTCGCTGTGAAGTTTTTGCGCGTCACGAACGCGAAGAGGCTCAAGCCAATCGCCACGCTCGTCGTGATCATCATCAGCGTCTCGTGAATTCCGACAATTTCCATCGCCGGGCCTGGCGGGATGGACTTCTCTGCGTTGAGGCCGGTGAAAATCGTCACGATCGCCGCAAACGTGCCGAGATAGAGAAGCAGCGCGGCCGTGCGATGCCATTCGTCGCTCCCGCGCAAAATCGCCAATGCCTCGAAAAGGAGCGCCGCAAGCCACAGCGCGATCGGAAAGTGGACGAATAGCGGATGAATATTGAGAATTGCTCTCAGGCCAGGCAGCATCGCGCACCTCCCCTTGAACCGTCGCGGATTATCGTCGAACGCCGCAGCGGCGTAAAGCAGCATGCTTCTTCTCGATTGTCACCATCCGGTCGCACATGGCCTAATTATGAGCAAGACCGCCACTCCGGCAACGCGCTGTCTATAATCCCCGTAGGGGCTTGGTCTCAGACCCGCCCGGCCTTTTCTTTATCGTATAATTATTTCGGATGGATTCTCCCGTGCCTAAGCCGCCGAAGAAGCCGCGTCCGCCAGAGCGCGATTATTCGCATCGCTCGCTTCTCGACAAGCTCGGCGTGAAACCGCAGCAACGAATTCTGATTCTCGATGTCGTAGACGGCGCGTTCATCAGCGACATCGAGCCGTTCGCCCCATTGTTCACCGAGCGCAAGCCCGCAGGCGATTTCGATCTAATTTTTTTCGGCGCGGAAGAAAAGGACGCCCTGAAGCGCCTCGCGTCACTGCGAAGATCTATCGCCAAAAATGCCGCAATCTGGGTGGTCTATCCCAAAGGCAAGCAACACATTCGCGAGATTGACGTTATCAGCGCCGCCAAAGCCTCCGGTCTCGTCGACAATAAAGTCTGCAGCTTCTCAAGCACTCACACCGCGCTCCGCTGCGTCATTCCCATCGCCGATCGTTGACGACCCGCGCTGTTTCCCGTGAAACACTCTCTCTAATGCTCAATTAGCTCAGCGACATTTCAGTCGTAAGATGTAGTCATGCCGAATTTGCTCGAGGTACGAGGGCTGACCGTGGAATTGCCGACGGAGAAGGGCTGGGTGCGCCCGGTGAACGACGTTTCGTTCACTCTCGCCGCAGGTGAAACGCTCGGCATCGTCGGCGAATCGGGCTCCGGCAAGACGATGCTGTCGCTCGCGCTGATGGGACTCACTCCGCCCGGCGCGCGCCGCATGGGCGGAGCGCTGCTCCTGGATCGCGCAAGCGATAAATCGGCGGCTGCCGGTCGCTACGCAAATCTCATAACAGCATCTCCGAATGAAATCCGCGCGCTACGCGGCCGCGAGATCGCCATGATTTTTCAGGAGCCGATGACCGCGCTCAATCCCGTGATGCGAATCGGTGCGCAGATTGAAGAAGCGATTCGCGTTCACGACGCGCGCTGTTCTTCAGCCGACGCTCGAAGCCGTGCCGTTGAGGCTCTCAAACTCGCCGCCGTGCCCGAGCCCGAACTTCGCGCGCGGCAATATCCGCATCAGCTATCCGGCGGATTGCGCCAGCGCGCATTGATCGCGATGGCGCTCGTTGCCGGGCCGCGCGTCCTGATCGCCGATGAACCCACGACGGCGCTCGACGCCACCGTGCAAAAGCAAATTCTCGAGCTTCTCGCGCGCCTGCAGCGCGAACTTGGCCTCGCCATGATTTTCATCACGCATGACCTCGGGGTTGTCGCGCAGGTCGCAGGCCGCGTCGCGGTGATGTACGCAGGCCGAGTCATCGAAGAAGGACCCACGCACGAAATTTTGCACGAGCCCGGCCATCCGTACACCGCCGGACTGCTGCGCGCCGCGCCGCGGCTGAAGCGCGGCACGCTCACGCCGATTCCGGGCACGGTGCCGTCGCTCGACGCATTGCCGCCGGGCTGTGCGTTCGCGCCGCGCTGCGAATTTCACCGCGCCGAATGCGATATCGGCGTGCCGGAGTTGGCGGCCGCGTCGCCGGATCACCACGCTCGTTGCATTCTGGTTTCCGAAGGCGTTGCTCGATGAGCGCGCAACCAATTCTTGTCGCGCGAAATTTGCGGAAATCTTATCCGGCCGCAACGAGTGCGTTCGGCGCTCCCGGCCGTCGCGCCGTAGCCGTGGATGGCGTGAGCTTCGAACTCGAGCGCGGCGAAACGCTCGGCATCGTCGGCG
>PMAA01000235.1:0-7829 GCA_003152355.1 Acidobacteriota bacterium
CACACACGTAGGCCTGTGCTTTGCCTTCCTCTCTATGGCCATATTCAGCGTTGTTCTGATTGATCGAGTTGCCGATGCGCTATTCGCAATGACAGCATTGGTCTCTATCGCGGCGAATTCCCGGCTGTTCTTGAGAGCTTATTAGCCGGCCGTTCTTTGGTGGAAAGGGACTCTAAAACCAACCAGTTCCTTGTATCTCCGAATATCCAAAAGCCGATCAGCCTCGACAAACGCGCATCTCGCGAGCGCTTGATTTCCTGACGAGATGCCGACTTCACAGGACTAATCCCGTCGTCGATGCCGGATAGCTTCCGGTTAGCCGACAATCCGCCCGCGATGCGGCTGTCAAGCATGGCGTTTCTACACTACTTTCTCCTTGACTGGCCGCGAATGCCGGCTTAGTTTCATAAGCAGATTAGGATACTCGGATGTCCGAACACGCGCAGATTCTCCCCGGCACTCTCGATTTGCTCATTCTGAAAGCCGTCTCTCTGGGCCCGCTCTACGGCTACGGCATTCTGCTGCGCATTGAACAGATTTCACACGGAGCGCTGCTGATCGAACAAGGCGCGCTCTACCCCGCGCTGTTTCGACTGGTGCGGCAAGGATTGTTGAAAGCTCACTGGGACACCTCGGAGAACAATCGACGGACCAAGTTCTACGAGCTGACAATCGCCGGACGGAAACGTTTGCGTCAGGAGGAGGACGGCTGGAACCGCCTAGTCACTGCCATTGCCTCAGCGCTTAAGGCGCAACCGGAGGAAATATGAGGATCTTCTCCTCGCTCCGTGCGGTGGTTTCGGCGCTCTTTCATCGGACTCAGATTGACAAGGAGGTAGAAGAGGAACTGCGTGCGCACATCCAAGATCGCGCCAGTGATCTCGAGCACTCGGGTGTCCCGCGTGCGGAGGCCGAGCGACGCGCCAAGCTCGAGTTCGGCGGCTATCAGAAGTTCAAGGAAGAATGCCGCGAAGCTCAAGGCACGCATTTCCTTGAAACCTTCATTCAAGACTTGCGCTTCGGCCTGCGCATGCTGCGCAAATCTCCTGGTTTCACTGCCATTGCCGTACTCACACTCGCCCTGGGCATCGGCGCCAACACAGCGATCTTCACCATGATGAACGGCCTGATGCTGCACACGCTTCCCGTGCGGGATCCAGGACAGCTCGTCGAACTCCTCCACCACTATCCCGACGAGCCTGAACCAGGGTTCAACGGCTTCTCGTGGGACGCCTACCAGACCATGCGCGACGGCAATCATGTCTTCTCGGACCTGATCGTCGGGACTATGAACTCTTTCACCGTCCGCGGCGATAAGCTGCAGCCGCAGTCCGTGTTCGGCGGAGGCGTAGGAGAAACTTTCTTCCAAGGACTCGGGGTGAAGGCCGCAGCAGGTCGCCTAATCGGCCCCGAAGACGTACACATGGGCTATCACGCCCCAGTAGCCGTCGTGAGCTGGTCATTATGGAAGTCCCGATTCGATCTGGATCCTGGAATCATCGGCAAGAACATCGTCATCGACGACGCTCCGGTTACCATCATCGGCGTGGCGCAACGCGGTTTTTACGGGCTCAGCCACGAAGCACAGCAAGACATTTGGTTGCCTATATCGCTTGGCCCTTCTCCGGGATGGGGATTCGGACTGTTAGCGCGACTCAAACAGGGCGTTTCCATAGAACAAGCGCGAGCGGAAATGGCGGTGCTGTTCCAAACGGTTGTGAACGCCCCCGACGCGGGGCCATTCGTGAGAGGAATGAAATTCCGAATTGAGCCGGCCGGAAATGGCGTTACGACGCCTTTGAGCCAGATGCTCTCGACACCGCTCACGGTCCTGATGGCAACGGTGGGCCTGCTGCTGCTCCTTGCGTGCGCGAATTTAGCAGGGCTGCTCTTGGCCCGCGGAGCATCGCGCCAGCACGAAATGGCCGTGCGTGCCTGCCTCGGAGCGCCTCGGGCTCGCTTGCTCCGCCAAACGCTCACCGAATCGCTGTTGCTGTCGCTGGTCGGATGCGCCGTCGGCACCTTCGTGGCCTACTTCGCAGCTCACGCGCTGATCCGGGTCTTCGCATCGGGCAGGTTCATCATGGGGTTGCCGGTGCATTTTGAGGCACTGACAAATCCAGATGCACACGTGCTGTTGTTCACGCTAGCGATCGCGCTGCTCACGGGACTCCTGTGCGGAGCCGCACCCGCAATGAGCGCCTCGAAGACGGAACCAGCGTTCGCGCTGCAACAGGCATCGCGCATCGGAGAATCCAAGTCACGGCGGCTATTCGGCAAGGGCCTCGTCGCTTCGCAGGTGGCGCTCTCCCTCGTGCTGATGAGCTCGGCGGGCCTGTTTGTGGAATATCTGTCGCATCTTCGGAACCTGAATTTGGGATTCGAGCGCAATAATCTTCTGCTGGTCACGCTCAAATTCCCGCAGAGTGACGATAACGATGCGCAATTCTCGCGGCTATCTCAAGAGCTGGTGATGCGGCTGGACGCCATTCCCGGCGTAAGATCGGCCACCTTCAGTGCCATGAGCCCAATGGAGGGCCCCGGAGCCTCGAGTTTCGCATTTGCGGAAGATCATCCCGAGAAGCGGACTCAGGCTTCCATCAATTACGTTGCTCCGGACTACTTCGAGACGTATGGCACACCATTTCTCGCCGGGCGCGATTTTTCCGCACGCGACCAGGCCGGCTCCTCTGTCGCAATCATTAACGAAGCCGCCGCTCGCGATTGCTTCGGGACCGAAAACCCCGTCGGAAGACACATCACCCTCAGCCATGTCACCTTAACGAAAGGCGACAAGACCTATGAGGTGGTCGGAGTCGTCGGCGACGCCAAATACAACGACCTCCAGCAACCCGCGCCGCCTACGATTTATGCGGACCTGCTTCAACAGGGCTTTATTGGTTCTCAGCTGGCGATCCGCACAAGAATCGATCCGGGCGGAATTGCCAGCGCTGTTCGCCAAACCGAGGCCGCTGTGTTGAAGGCTGTTCCCATCGTTCGGATTATGACGATGAACGAGCAGATCGATTCGTCCATCGTTCCACAGCGGTTGATTGCAATGCTTTCCGCAGGGTTCGGCGCGCTGGGCGCGCTGCTTGCGGTCATCGGCCTGTACGGCCTGCTCGCGTACACGGTGGCATGGCGGACACATGAGATCGGCGTTCGCATGGCGCTCGGCGCAGCAGGGACTGACATTGTGCGCATAGTCCTTCGCGACGCCCTGTGGATGGTCTGCGCTGGTCTCGCTATCGGAGCACCCCTTGCGTTCTGGGGAAAACGCGTAGCCGGCAGCCTGATCCCCGACTTGCCAGTCGCCAGCCCTCTTCCGATTGTCGTTGCCGCTGCAATAATGATCGCGGTCGGTTTGATTGCTGCTTACCTGCCCGCGCGCCGCGCCATGCGCGTCGATCCCATGGTCGCGCTGCGGTACGAATGAGCCTTCGCCGATAGACTTGGTGAACATTCCTGGCCATCGCTCCCGAGTGACGGGCTAATCGGAACTTATTCCGGACCAGAAGTCCCGTTCTAGGAAGTCGCCGCGGGCGAAACTGATTTCACTTGGACGTATAGTTCTGTAATCGGACATTTGAAGTGGTGCTTCACTTTTCCGATTACCGCGTTTACCAGGAGTTCAGTGCTGCGGGTTGTTAAGTGCTCCGCCTATTATCTTGATTTCCGTTTGATTCACCGAGGTAAAGGTAAACTGCCAAACTGCGCCTTCACCCGTTTGCGCGTGAGCACGAGCCACCACCACAAACTGATGGGAACCAGCGCCCAAATGGCATACTCAAGGAACACTGGCGTGAAATCGAACCCGGGATGCCGCTTGTAGACCGCTTTCTCCATCACGACTGCACACAGCGGCACGGTCGCAAGAATGAGCGTCAGCCACCTGGCCCACATTCGGCGCATCAAGAGGCCGGTCGCGCTAACTGCACAGACGACAATGGTGGCCAGCAATTCTCCAAGGGCGTACCAGACGTCCGGCGGGTGGGTGTTTTCAGCCGAATGCTCGGCAAACCCGATCCGCACGCCGCGCGCAAAGAGAATCAGGGCAAGCGCAGCAACCAGAAATTGAAAAACTACGACTGCGATAACTGCCAACGTGGGCAACTTGGCGCTCGATTCGTTGTTCATTCTTCTTCCCTTCGATAACTAGACTCGTATCAGATTCCGCTCTGAGCCTGACGTGCAAGTCGCGAGCCGGTACGCAGTACAAGTCCTGATTTGTCGGGTGGTCTCAATGGGTCGNNGGTCGATGCAACACCATCTAATATAGAACTTCTGTTCAAAGGTGGTGTGTATGACCCAAGGGAAACGGGTGGCGCTTTCTGCGGCGCATCGGACCGAGCTATGGAGCCTTTGGAAAGCGGGGCAGTCGCTGCACATGATTGGGCGCGCCTTCGGCAAGCCAACGAGAGCATGCGCGTGTCCCACGAAACGATTTACCGCAGCTTGTTCATTCAAGCCCGCGGAGTGCTGAAGAAAGAGCTGATTGGGCACCTGCGATCCAAGCGCCGCATACGCCGGTCGCAGCACGCTCGTATCTTTAAAGACTCGCGCGGTCAAATCGTAGATGCTATCTCCATCAAGGAAAGACCGGCAGAAATCGAGGACCGCGCCGTCCCCGGTCATTGGGGAGGCGATCTTATTGGTGGCACAAAAAACAGTCACATCGCGGCGTTGGTGGAGCGGCATTCGCGTTTTACAGCCCTGGTCAAGGTGCGAAGCAAAGATACGGCTGCGCTCGTCGCTGCATTGAGCCGGCAAATTCGCAGGCTTCCAACATCCCTGCGACGCTCGTTGACGTGGGATCGCGGGCTGGAGATGGCTAAACACAAAACCTTCACGGTAGCCACGAATGTGAAAGTCTACTTCTGTGATCCGCACAGCCCCTGGCAGCGAGGAACGAACGAAAACGCCAACCGCTTGCTGCGTCAATACTTGCCGAAGAGAACCGGCCTTTCCGGCTACACGCAATCCCAACTGGACAAGATCGCGCTGCGTCTAAATCAACGTCCGCGAAAAACTTTGGGCCTTCAGACTCAGCGTCCGGCATCATCAACTTGGATCTTCGCAGAACTGCTGTCGGTTACTGAATCCCTAACCATGCGAAAACGAAATGGCACGAAAAGAACAGTCAGTGTCACTATGATGAAAGAAACTAGATCCCGGATTCGCATTCGTCCCACATGCTCTAGGGAATGAACAACGTGCACTTTCTGTATGCATTCCTCTGCATCTTAGTTGGCGGAGGAATCACCTGGGCGGGCTACTGGCTCAAGGCCCCCTACGATCGTCCGCCGGGCACGACTGGATTCGCTGGACCGATCCTCAGCCCGCACTTGCTGATCGGCTGCGCCGGAGACTTGCTGGTTGTCGTCGGTCTCGTTATCGCCGTGTTGTTCTCGTTGATCTTCTTCCTGACATGAACGATTTCCGTCACGGCTGTGCATTCGAGGATGGGATTTTCGTTATCTGACGCTGTAAAGTTGGCGATAAGCGCGTCTCGTCCCCGAGTCAGCCCATCAGGATCACGACAAATAAACACGACAAATTCTGTGCCTTCAGTGTGGCGGACCAAGGCCCGGGGATCAAAGAAGAGGAAATAGACCACATCTTCGAAAAATTCTATCGAGGGGACAATCAGCGGCATCGCGTCCAAGGAACTGGCATGGGCTTGCCGATAGCGAAAGCGATTGTGGAGGCGCATGGGGAACTATTCGTGTCGTCAGCCATGTGCCGCAAGGCTCCATTTTCACCTTCAGCTTGCCAGCGGAACGCTGACGAGCTTAGTTAGCCCGTGAGTAGACTTCGATCCTTTAGGCTCTCGTCTCAAGGAGGTTGTATGAATCTAGTGAAACCGAATCTTGGATTTATTGCGCTTTTGGTAAGCGTGCTCCTTGTGAGCGAAGCGAAACCACGAGGCGCCGCTCGTGCGCAGACGCCTGATCAGAATTCCGCGGTGGAAGCTGGCGAGACAGCGCACGCGAAGATAGCCCGAGCCATGTCCGCCGGCCCAGCAGACGTCGCTAAGGAAGCCAGGATCGTAGACACCAACGCGCGGGGCCAGATGGTAGTTCTGCGCGAAGGGAATAACGGCTTCACCTGCATGCCGGGGAATCCGAACGTTGTTGGCGACCCGCCCATGTGTGTTGATGCGCCTGCGCTGCAGTGGTATGCCGACGCCAAAACTCACAAACCGAAACCAACCAACACAGTTCCCGGCATCACCTACATGCTGGCAGGTGCCACTCAGCGCAGCGATTCGGATCCCAATGACACCACGAGCACGCCCATCGAGATAGGTCCGCACTGGATGATCATGTGGCCATTCGATCCGAAAACTACCGGACTCCCGACCACGCACAAGCCGACCGGCGCCTACATCATGTGGGCCGGATCGCCATACGCGCATTTGCACATCATGGGACGCCCATAGAAGTATCGACGCAGTGACTCAGGTTTGCGGGACGACGTGTTACTCGAAACTGACGCCTCGCCGCTAGGTAAACCGGATAGATCGTGAGAAACGGGTAAGCAGAAATCATTCCGGGACAGAAGTCGGATTGTAGGAAATTTCACCACATAGGTAACGATAAACGCGCCAGCAGTGATCGATCAATTGCTGGCGAGAAGCCGACTTCCCAGTACTATTCTCGCTGTGGCTGGGCCAGATTACTTCCGTGTAGCCGACAAAGCGCCCGGAATTTGTGAGTCTACAGGTCGAACACAAACAATTCATTGGAAATGGGCACCTGGTCGACTCACCGCTTAGGTGAACCGCATACTTCTTGGCCTTGATACGCAATCGGATGGGTCACCGCATTTTCTGAGAGTGCCACCGGAAAGACCGATGTATCATTCGACATCTAGCCGGAGTACGTCACCTTCACCGTGCGAGGAATTATCGGGATCAAGGCGCGGACCTTCCGAGATTGGGTCACCCAAAAGTACACGAAATCCCATGGCAGATTGGCAAATACGAACAAAGCGGCCGCTTCGAGGACCGGTGCGCGAGGAAGCGGGGCCGACCCTGAAAAACTACATCACGCCCACCGGGTTGCAGCGGCTGAAAGACGAGCATCGGTTCCTATTGAGTCGCGAGCGGCCCGCGGTGGTGGAGGTCGTAGCGTGGGCTGCTAGTAACGGGGACCGCAGTGAAAACGCCGACTACCTCTACGGCAAGCGGCGGTTAAGCCAGATCGATTCGCGGATTCGCTTTCTCACGAAACGCATTGACGCGGCCGTGGTCGTCGATCCCGCCGCTCCGCGGCCGGGGCCATCCGCTACGCGCGTCTTCTTCGGCGCAACCGTGACCTACAAGGACGCCGCCGGCCTCGAACACGTCGTCTCGATCGTCGGCATCGACGAGGTGGACCTCGACCGTGGCTACATCAGCTGGCGCTCGCCTCTCGCCAATGCGCTGATGAAGGCGAGCTCCGGCGATCGCGTGGACCTGCGCGCGCCAGCGAAGACGGAGCATCTCGAGATCATCGACGTCGAGTACGCGCCTATTCCGATGGATTCTTTCTGCGAACCGCTGGGAGCTCAGTCAGCGCCCAAGGTCGAACGCTCCTAGACCAAGCCGCCCGACTCTGAGCGTTCCCCGATCTTTGTCGTTTTTGTACATTGTGCCGTCCGAGCAGGACACCGGAATGTCACAATAACTGCTCGGCGATTCCCCCAATCAAACTAGCTCTTGTCGGGCGATTCTGACCGAATCACGAAGAACCCTTCCGTAATGAGGTAAGGTAACGCTTGCTGACCATCCGACCAGAAACGGCCCTATCTGGTACGAGCGATCAACAAATATGCGTCGCCACGAA
>PMAA01000235.1:7857-26783 GCA_003152355.1 Acidobacteriota bacterium
CAGCCCGAGTGGTGCGCAGACTCCCAATAGATCGCTGGTTCTACATTGGGATGGCCATCATCGTCAGTGTCTTGGGGTTTGCACCTTCCCTCGTCAACACCGCCGCGCGTCATGTGCCTCACTGAGAGGCACACACAAATCTAACAAGGAGAATATCCAATGAAACAAAACGTGATGTTAACCATCGCGTCTCTGCTCTCGATCCTCTTGCTGACGCTTCACATTACGGACGACATCGTCCGTGGGATATCGAAGGCCGAGCCCTCAAACATTGCGTTGGCCGTTCTCGTGGTGTTGCTGTACGGGACGCTGGTGCTCGCCGAACGGAGATCGGGGTACGCCATCATGCTGCTCGTCGGGTTGTTCGCGGCAGCCACGCCCGTCATGCACATGAGGGGGGCACATTACGGCGAGATCGCCAAGTCCACCGGCGGCTTCTTCTTCGTCTGGACACTCTGGGCGCTCGGCGGGCTCGGGGGCTTCACCTTCATCCTCTCGGCGCGCGGACTGTGGAGTCTGCGACGGGGCCAGCCACGGTAGTCCAACAACCCGAACATCGAAAGGCCCGATTTGGAGGCTCTCTGCCGCCTGCGGCCGGATGACGGGCAACCGGAAATTTATTGGTTCGTCGGTCGGATTAGTAACGACAAACGCGCTTCTGGGAAATTAAGAAAGCGACGGACAGCGCTAATTGGAAACCGGATGACAATGTGAGGTTGACCTACCGCTAACAAGTTGAATACGACATCCGTGAGGAACGGGATTGGTGTAAGTCGGTCTTTCAGGTAGATTGATTGTGGAGGATCGATGAGCATATTGGCAGCAATTAGACGCGAAGAGAAAAAGGTAAAAAAGCAGTTGGCTAGATTACAAAATGATTTGATTGGGTTGCAATCGGCAGGTAGGGCTCTCGGTAAGTCGGCGAGCCGAGACATTACTACTATAAAAAAGCGCGTGATGTCGGCCGGCGCGAGAGCAAAGATTTCAAAGGCCGCGAAGAAGCGCTGGGCCAAAGTGAAAGCGCAAGCGAAGAAGGCTGTCGCCTAACAGCGAGGAATCTCCCAAACAATACAAGCTAGGGCCATGAGTGTGCTGACCAGAAAGGTGAAGTACGGAAATAGACCGTTGTGTCCGATAGCACAAACGTTTCAAACCTTGGACACTGGCTTACTTCCAGTTCATGATTCTGAAAGGAAGGCAGCACGCGTCTGGCTCATCGTAGGTTTCTCGCCATGGCTTGCGGATGCGCCGTTGCTCAGCAAACGGGTGCCGAGCCAAAGCTGATGTTAGACTGTTCAATCCCCTTTGGCAGGCGGACTCACAATAAGTAAGGGATACGGATCAGGATCGCGCCGGTAGAAAAGGCGCGGGTTTTGAAGGTCTCTCTGGTCAGGCGGGAGGGATTCTTCGCCCTCCACCAAACTGACGCTGCGCGCGCCCTCCATCATGCTCTGCTGCAAACCGGGAACGGCCTGAGCTGCGTCCTCTAACCATTCGAGCAAGTACAACGAGCCGCCATCAGTCGGAGGGCGGGACATCAAATCCAACAAAGCGAAAGTCAAGAGTCCATGCCCATACTTGGATGTTTCCATGGCAGCCTGGTACGCTTGCGAGGCCGTGAGAATGTACATGCCTTTTTCATAAGCGAGTTGCGCCAGGCCCTTGGAATTCATAGCCCCTCGGCGCTTTTCCTCAGCTTCCAAAGCCTGTCCGGACCGGCAGGCGTCAATGACGACGAGAAAGTGCTGACCATCTATTCCCTCGAATAGGCGGCCGAGATCCGCGTCCGAAATGGCCTGAGCGTGTTCCGGATCGGTGGCGAGAAGTTCTGGGGCGATGTCATGCGGTAAGAGAAAGAACTGGTTGTGGACCGCCATGCCGTGTCCCGCGAAGAAGAGGAACACACCATCTTCGGGCTGCGCACGTCGCAACCCGGCAAACAGCGCCTGCTCTGCATCGCTCACCGTGACTGGCACACCGGCGAGAATGGAAAGCGCGGTCCGAATATGGCCGGCAGTTGCCTGCTCATCGAGGAGTAGAACGGTTACTGTCTTCGAGAAATTGTGCAGCGAGCCTTGAGCCTTGACGAACTCAGAGGCAAACGACTGGGCATCTTCGCGCGCATACCTGAGATTCAGATTTGGCTGGGCGTACTGATCTACGCCAACCGAAATGATGTAGCCGATACCTTTTTCTTTAGATTCGTCCGGGCCTTCAGCGTCCGATCCCGCGTCGTCGCTTTTAATATCGCTACTATTGAATGCGTACGCGGTGAGATGGTTGAGCCCTGCACCGAGGGTAACATCAGCCGTGAGGTCACTGCATTCCGATCCGTGGAGGACATCGCCATTCCAGTGTTTAACCAGCGAGCCGTCGCGGAATAGGCGAAGATCTCGCGCTCCGCTGCCTGCGACATGCTTGGTGTCCGGCCGTGCTTGGCAGACGTGGATCGCAACTGAAACGTGACGCTTATCGTTACCACTATATGTGGCATGAATTCCGGCGACCGGCTGACGTCGGTCACGGGCCTCCAGAGCTTCCCTTGGCTGCGGCGCGTTCCCACCCACTATCAAGGACAGCAAGCCAGGTTCATAAAACTCGTTGTAGAAGACTTCCACAGGCAACACGTCGAAGGTGCTCCCGCCGAACCGCCATGCGACGCCCTGCCATCCTTCGGGTGAACCGTCAAAATATCCGTCCGGGGTGATTACCGACCAGTCTCCGCCAGCGGTATTGCTGAGCAGGGCAGCTTCTTTGCCGGTCTTGAGATCCCAAATGGTGAGGTAGCGAGTGCCCTTAATGAGGAACCGACTATCGGCAGTGAAACTGAACGGAATCTTACCATCCACACTCGAGGTCGGATCGAGCGCACTGTCCAGGCTATAGAGCAGCGCGCCACTCGCGACGTCCCAGACAGAAATCGGGGCGCCGCTACTTGGGCCGCTAGCCGCGAGCAGGCGTCCATCGGGGCTGAATTGCATAAGAGTCACGCAGTCGCCGAGCGTCTTTATAGTTATGGTGTCTGGAGAGGAGCCGATCGGCGGCTTGCAGCCGCGCCCCGCGAGAACGGCTGTTTGTTGGCCGAGTGCGGTGTCCCAGACATGGATGGCGCCGTCGTCTCCACCGGCGGCAACGAGGCGCCCATCCGGACTCGCGGTCACGGCGTTGATCTTGACGTGCGCGTCCAGCACCTTCACCACTTCGCCGGTCCCGATTTTTCTGATCTGGACGCGCCCCTCTTGGTCGCCGGCGACGAATTGCGTCGAGTCTGGAAACCACGCAAAGCCGACAATATCATCGAGACTCAGCACGACATTTCCAGAAGCTTGATTCCAAATCGTCAGCGGCCTGATTTTGCCGTCGAGTCCGGTGCGCGCGATGAATTCTTCGTTGGGACTGAATGCGAGAACATCAGTCATGGCAGAATCGTTGTTGGCGGGCAGCTTCAGCAGAGTTCCATTGTGCCGGCCGAGGTCACCGGTGTAGACGCCCCCCGAAACCTCTAGTGCCACCCGCCGAGATGTCGGGCTCAGTACGATATCGGCCGTGGCCGCTCGTGGCGAGCGGACAAGTTGCGGGCCAGAGTTCGACCTGAGATCCCAGATTGCCAGCGTCTCGCCGCCAGTCATCCCCGCGATTCGCCGTGCTAGCAGACGCCCTCCATCCCCCACCGCCACGCTGTAAGCAACTACTTCCGCACCCCGATCCTCGAGGCCTAACTTTGGAATCCGCTGAGGTTTGTTTTTACTCAACTGCCATACGACAACTTCCGGACTGCCGCCCCCGTCTCCTTCCGAGCCCCCCACACCCTGAGTTAAAACGTACGGATTCGAACTCACTAGGAGTGAATCGTCCGGTGAGAACTCCAGGATGTGATAGCCGGGTATCGTGTAAGGGAGTTTCGTACCATCACCCAGGTCGTAGAATGCGATTTTCTTTTCCTTTTCAGCTTCTTCTGAGACCGCCAGGAGGGTCAGGTCGTGAGAAATCGCGACAGCTCCGTGTACGTCTCGTGCAAGAATCTCGGATTTACGCGATTGCAGGTTCCACAAGACAATTTGGCCGGCCGTATCACTGCCTGCCGTCCTGCCCAAAACCAAAAGGTTCGAACCGCCGGAAGTGAAAAGCAGCGGCGAGGCACCGCGGGTCTCGAGTCCTAAATCGCGGACCATCGCGCGGCTGGACACGTTCCACACTTGCATATCACTTTGATCGTCGGAGACAGCGAGGAGCGCTCCGTCGGGACTGAACCTAACTCGCGGCCACACCGCTTTTTCGGATTGGATTTTCCCGCGCAGCCGCGCCAAAATTTCGCCGGAGGCGCCATCCCTCAACAGCACTTCACCTTTTGATCCGGCGGTGGCCAACCACTTGCCGTCCGCGCTGAACTCTACGTCCGAGACCCAGAATGAGTGGCCCGTAACATTGCGGACGAGTTTGCCTGTGTTGATATCCCAAAACTGGATCTGGTAGCCTGCGCCACTTCGACGGAGCGGGCTATCGAGTGACGATCTTTCGACTTCCGCACCCATGCCCTCGCCGACGACCAAATACTTGCTATCAGGACTGAAGGCCATGGCGGATGCTAAAGTTTCGACACGTAGCGTGCGCAGCAGCAGGCCGGTCGCAGGTGCCCAAAGTTTCACCGTGTAACCGCCTGAGGTTGCCAGCAATCTCCCGTCGGGACTGAAGATAGCGCGGTCGATCACGTCGCCGTGACCGGTTTGCGGCACAAGTTCGGGCCGCTGCGCAGACGCGGTCCCGGCCGCGGACGCAAGAGCGAGCATGATCAGCACAAATCGCATGGCGCTGCTTTGACCTGACATTGCTGTCTGTAGTGTCTCGCAAAGCCATAACCCAGCCCGTGTCCGTGTCAGTCTGTTTCGCCAACGAGTACACCCGCATATCGGGCCATTCAATTGCATGCCCGTGACTTGCCAGCTGAGAGGCGGCTGTCTGCACCAGCCTGGTTCCTTTTCTTCCTGCGTCAGAAGTTTCGGCGTCGCGAAGCGAAACGTAACGTGCGTTTTCCTGGCATTGCAGACGAACTTAGACTCGCCGCTCGTCGGCACAATTACAATCGCGAAAATTGATCCCAAAACGTTAGGCGAGCGGGACAGCCGTCAATCGTCATATATGGACGATTAGGCGTCCTGATCAGCTAAAGGGATCCATATTGTCCGCGTCACGCCGTACTCATGGAACTGAAGTCTTTCGGCAACACCGTCGAAATCGGAGTGTGGACAGCTCTATTGGGCCATCGCCGACGATAATTTCCTCGACTTCAGTAGCGCAGATTCACAGCACCAGCGCGGTAGATTGACTCGAAAGAAGTTCGAATCGTAGCTTCTGGCCTGGAATAACTCCCAGTTACTCCGTCAATCGGGAGCAATCGCGATCACTTCCTACAAGCCGACTTCTCAGGACTAATCCGCACCGTGGAAGCCGGATACCTTCCGGTTAGCCGACAACTCGTCCACCACCATGCGGTCAATATTGGCCGTAGCGACCGTTCGCGGAGTCGATGAGCTTTTGCGAGTCATAGCCGACACCGTCCTTAAAGACGATCTCCACTTTTTCAATATCCGAAATCGTTGTGCCTGGATCGCCTTTGATGATCACGAGGTCCGCATTTTTCCCGGCGGCAATGGATCCAATCTGATCCTGCTTGCCCAGGTAGATGGCCCCGTTTAGGGTCGCAATTCTAATGGCCTGGACGGGCGAGAACCCGGCCTCGACCAGGAGTTCGATCTCGCGCTGGTCGCCAAATCCGGGGACGACGCCCCCGTTGCCGGTGGGATCTGGCCCCGCCAACAGCAACCCTCCAGCTGCGGCGAACGCATATTCCATCTGCAAGTCGTGCTTGAACAGCATGGCCCAGTCGGTTTTTGGAGGCTTCATTGTCGCAGGCCGCTCGCGGCTGTAAAGGTAGGCCTCGCGCGCTTCTGGCACCATTGCTTCAAGAACCTGCTGTCGGAGCGGAGGACGACCCGGGATTCCTTCCTCAAACACCGGAAGCGTCGAGGTGATCGCGACATGATGTTTCACCAGCGTATCGATCAGATCCTTCGCCTCTGGAGTATTGGGATCCATATGCTCGAGGGTGTAGTCGCCCATGCTTGAGCTGCACTCGTCCGGCTTCTTGTCAGGATCGAGTTGCGTATTCACAAAAAAACCATGCTCCAAGTCGTCGATGCCGAGCTCCGCCGCTTCCTTGTATGTCACCGAGCACAGGTGCCCTGTAATCTTGATCCCGCGCTTATGAGCTGCTTCAATCGCAGCCTTCAGTTCCGCGCGGGTGATATTCATGTATGCCTTGAACGAGGTCACACCACGGTCTGCCCAATAATCGACCATCTGCCTCGCCTCGTCAGGGCTACTCAGCTCATGCATCTGAATGAAATAGCTGTGCGGTCCTTCCAAATAAGGTCCGGTCACGTCGATGTGGGGACCAGGCAACTTGCCCTCGTCGATCGCACGTTTCAAATTCAGGTCTGCATAGGTCTCGACGCTTCCCGTAGTGCGCATCGTGGTCACGCCCCCGGCCAAATAGAGACGGGGCGCTGAGAATGTCATCTGCGGCAACAGCATCGGCGGCTCGAAGTTCCACTGGCTGTCTTCATTCGGCCGGGCGATGTAAAAAAGGTGGTTGTGCATGCCGACGATTCCCGGCATCACCGTATATCCGCGCAGGTTGAGGACCGTCGTTCCGTCGGCGGCCGGAGTTTCCGAACTCGCCTGCACGGAGGAGATCTTGCCCTGTTCGATGATCAAGTTCTGGTCCTCGACTGGCGGTCGTCCCGTACCATCAATTACACGCACGTGCTGGAGCACCACTCTCGGCGTGTTCACCCGCACATACTTCTGCACCGGCGGGGATAGCGAAACGGCCTGTTGGGCGTAAATGTCAGGAAGGATAAAGAACTGAAACGCGCACAAGATCAGGAACCGACTAACACGCATGGAATCCTCCAAGTCTCGTAATTGTAGCCCATCAGCGCAAGCTGACCGAGAGGAGGCTGAAACTAAAGCCCACCATTGCGCAGCTCAGTCTGTACCGCCGGAGATGTGACTGTTCGAGATAACCTACGCGATCGCTCCCGAATGACGGGCAACCCGGAATGTATGGTCCGCCGCGTCGCCGCAAGCGAAAAGTGAGAATGTCACAGGTTGGTCTGCGCAAATGTATTCGGCCTTTGTTGGAGTGAATCACTCCTGGCCAGGATGGAATGCGCTGCGCTCTCTTCCCCATTAGTTATTCAGTCTTGAGAGACTTCTTCCGAGTCCGGGTTTGGAGAGCGCCGGGTTCGACCGTTGTGCCATCTCCTCATTCGCCAGCAGACCTGGCAGGAAATCATGTTTTCCGCAGCCGTCGCTACGCTGCCGCTGTATCGGCCAACACGGGAGGCCGATAGTGTTCATTCTTCGCGAGCACGGCCCAGGCCATGCGGGCGAGCTTATTCGCTAACGCCACGGCGGCAACGTTGCGATGCGTGCGCGAGATGAGCTGTGCCAGCCACGCACTCAGACCGGATGACTGCTTGGTGTGCTGTTGCATCACCGCCCGTGCGCCTTGCACGAATAGTCTTCGCAAGTAGGAGTTACCACGTTTGCTGATACCGAGCAGCTTCTGCTGGCCGCCGGTGGAGTGTTCACGCGGAACGATTCCCAACCAGGCTGCGAACTCTCGCCCCTTGCGGAAGGCCCCTCCGTTGCCGATCGCCGCGATCAGGGCGGTGGCCGTGACTGGTCCGATGCCAGGGATGGCCACCAGCCGTCGGCAGGCTTCGTTTTCATGAGCGGTCTTCTGGATCACCGCATCGGCCTCGTCAATCCGTATAGCCAACTGATCAAGATCCAGCTTCAGTTGGGCCAGCAGCATGCGCAACGCGCCGGATAGTTTCGCGTCGGCGTTTTCCAGGATCAGTGGTAAACCAACATCCACATAGCGTCGTCCCTTCCGCAGAGTAATGCCACGTTCCAGTAGCAAGCTACGAATCTGGTTGATGACTGCCGTGCGACGCATTACCCAGCGCTCGCGCACCCGGTGCAGGGACTGCATATCCAGCTGCTCATCAGTCTTGATCGGCACGAAACGCATCGTCGGCCGTGCGACAGCCTCAGCGATCGCCTCGGCATCGATGTAGTCGCTCTTGTTCGTTTTCACGTACGGCTTTACATACTGCGCCGGAATCAGTCGCACCTCGTGTTTCTGTTCCCGCAGTGCTCGGCCAAGAAAATGCGCACCTCCGCAGGCTTCCATGCCAATCAACTCGACGCGTACGTTGGCGGTGAAGCGCAGCAGCTGCGTGCGCGAGAACTTCTTGCGCACCACGACCTCGCCGCGCAAGTCTAGCCCGACCAGATGAAAAACTGTTTTACCAAGATCAATACCGATGGTGTGTAGTTCCATGGGACGCCTCCTCCGCAAGCCTCTCATACACAGGCTGCTGGCTCAGTGAAAGCGGCGGACCATCCCATTAGTTATCAGCTCGCCGGTCGCATTAGTACCGACAAACGCGCTTGTGTCCATTAATGGAGTAGTTTCCGGATTGTCGACTACTCGGAAATAACTTTCGAGCCCGATCCTGCCGAAGGCGTGCGTTAGACGTTGTCGTCAAGTCCTAGTCGCTAGTGAACGGCCACTCTGCTGAATCTTGTTAAGTAGGGTTATCGGTAACTGACCCGCCACAATCCCGGGGAGATTGCTATCACCCTCTTCGATCCCTTAACATGCCGACTAAACAGGACAGCATTTTTCATACAGGATCTGCGGTTTACGCGCGGAGATTCCCTGTTAAATCCCTGTTCATTCCCTGTTATTTTGTGCGATTGGCTGTGCTTAGTTTGTGCAAACTCCGCGTCAGTGTGGGTTTACGCCGCGTTGAACCGAGCCAGGTCGTAAAATTCCCTGTAAATTTCCCTGTTAATTGCGGGAGAGAAGTTCGCTCGCGACTGCGTCCTCCGCCAGTCAGTCTGGCTGTTTCTCTCTCTTGGTGCCCTTTGGCCGGAAATGTCGATTTTGCGGCCCAATAGGCCCGAATGTCATGCGCATCAGCTGTCCCTCGCCAAAACTCTGACCGACTCTGAAATCAATAACCTAGCCGCCGCCGTCTCAGCAGCGTTCTGTTATAACTCTTGACCATGTTTCGCTTCGTCAAGCGCTGCTTCGAAACCTTGGTTCGCCTCTTTCGCGGGCGGCGCAGTCTCCCTCGCACTCGGGTTCCTGCCCTCCAGAGTCTTCGCGCTGCATCGAGGTGATGATCATATTCAGAGCTACTCTAGCGAGAACCAGCCCGTTTTGGTCACGGCTGAGGTCTTGAAGTCTCGACGAAAGAAAGCCGAGTGTCACTAATCATGTGGACGAGTACAACCGGTTGACAGAAAGGCGATTCCTTGGCATCATTCGCCAGATGATTATCATCGCCGTACCAGGGACATTGTGCGCTCCGTGTTGTCGCCAGTATTGTGCACGGGTGTCCTCTGGCATGGGAGGAGCAGGCCAAGCACTGTAAGAGCCTAACTCCGATCGAACTGTACCGCTACCCACCGCCGAGAGGTAAACGGCTGGTGGGTTTTTTGTTTTTATGGCCATTTTTGCACCACGAAACGCGCGACGAAACAAAACGCGAGGTACTCGAGAGATGCGGCTCGCTGAATTGTTGCCCGATCATTTCATTCCAAGAAGCCATGCCGATCTGAGGGTTTTCGGCGTGACGGATGATTCCCGCGAGGTTCGTTTCGGATTCATTTTTTGTGCGTTGCCTCTGGCTAGTGGGAACAGCGTACAGTTCTGCGCCCAAGCGGCGGCCCGCGGGGCACAGGTGGTGATCGTTCTCGAAGGGACGCCAGACGAGGCGGTGGGTCTTTCGGAGTTTGAGAAGGCGAAGGTCCTCGTCCTTCGGCACCCTAAGGTCCAGAGCCTTTACGCGCAATTGGTGAGCAGATTTCACCCTGGCCGGCCCGCCATCCTAGCAGCAGTGACGGGAACGAATGGAAAAAGCTCAACCGTTTCGTTCATTCGGGATTTGTGGACGCACGCGGGCTATCAGGCGTGCAGTCTAGGTACGTTGGGGCTGCGGTCGACGGGGGCGCTACACACGAATGTAGAAATCTCGTTAACGACGTTCGACGCAAAGTCCACACAACTGATCACGTCAAGTCTTGCTTCGCAGGTCTCGCATTTGGCACTGGAGGCATCGAGCCACGGCCTGGACCAAGACCGGTTGGACGGCCTAGATTTTGATGTGGCTGTTTTTACCAATTTGACGCAAGACCACCTGGACTATCACCACACGATGGACGCTTACTTCGCTTCCAAGCTGCTGCTTTTTACGGAGCGGTTGAAACGGAAGGGCACGGCCGTCGTAAACGCCGACGATTAACGCGGAACATTGGTCGCGAGGGAGGTACGCTACCGGCGATCGCAACTGATTACCTACAGCGGGAAAGGTGCGTCTTCAGATTTGAGAGTCCTGCAGCAGGAGACGAATGAACTCGGGCAAACACTAGTCGTATCACTGTTTGGGCATACTCACGAGATCGCGGCTCCGGTGGCCGGAGCATTTCAGGCCGAAAACATTCTCGCAGCGATTGGGGCCGCGGTGGCGAGCGGCGTGGATATCAACACGGCCGCAAATGGCGTGGCGGGAATCGAATCGGTTCCCGGACGCCTGGAACGTGCGACCGCGTTGAGAAACGGTTCCGCGGTGTATGTCGATTTCGCGCACACACCAGACGCGCTTCGAAACGTGCTGATGAGCCTGAGACCGCACGTTCGGAGAGGATCCCGGCTGCATGTTCTATTCGGTTGTGGTGGAGACCGAGATACCACGAAGCGTCCGGTCATGGGACGGATTGCGTCGGAACTTGCAGACGTGGTTTTCATCACTGACGACAATCTCAGAACGGAGTCGCCCATTGAAATACGCAACGCGATTCTCGCGGCGGCTCCCGGGGCGCGAGACGCTGGCGAACGGCGCAACGCGATTGCCACCGCCCTCTCCGAACTCGAGTCAGGCGACGTGCTGCTGGTTGCGGGCAAGGGGCACGAGGACTACCAGATTCTTCCGGTCCCGGGGAAGCCGGGAGAACTCGTGGCCCGGGCAGACGGGAAGATACTCACGCACAAAGTTCCCTTTTCAGACTCGGAAGTCGTGCGTGAGCTTGCGCGGACCCTGGACCTTGCGCGCGAGAAGAAGGATGTTTTGACGGCGGCTTGAGCTTGGACTCAAAACCGGACAAATGAAGCGGATCTGGAGATGTATGCGGATAGTCGAAAGGAGGCATTTCCAATGAAACACCCGGGCTTCAAGAGGTTTCCAATCTCATTGGCCATCCTCGTCTTGGGCCTCAGTTCTGTACTGCCGCGGGCGGAAACCGCACAGGCGAAAGCGCCCGCGCAAGTAACGCAAAGCGTGGCGGACAAGCCTTTCGTCATCGAGTACTACTACAAGACGAAATGGGGACACGCCGATGAATTCATCGCGCTCTACAAGAAAAATCATTATCCGGTCCTTAAGAAGGAGATCGAACTGGGAAGAATCCTCGAGGTTCGGGCAGTTCAGCCGCGTTTCCACACTACGGAGGATGGACGCTGGGACTATCGAATCACGATCGTGTTCAAGAATGCAGCGATCGCGAACGATGACTTCGATGCGTCAGGGATCATCAAGCAGCTCTATCCGGATCAGGAGACCTACAAGAGAGAAGAACAACGACGTTTTGAAATACTTGATGCGCACTGGGATCTTCCCGTCAAGGAACTTGATCTGGCGGCGAAATAGAAGTGCAAAGTGATTGGATTTTGACGGCGCGGTCGCCAAGTGGTTAAGGCCAAGGTCTGCAAAACCTTTATCGGCGGTTCGATTCCGCCCCGCGCCTCCAAATTATTTGAATTCGAGAAGAGGAGAGCGTTACTAGCAGCCGGAGCAGTGGTTCCGAGTGAAATGACGGAAATACTTTGCCGCGAACGAGAGGAGAATTACCGTGGGATTATGGCAGCCCGACCCAACTTTTTATCCTTCGCCGAGAGCCGCAATCAGCGCACCGCGTGAGAAGATCGCGTTCGTTGCGTTGCTGAATGGCGAGAAGAATGATCGGCATGATGCTCTCGGAGTCGTTGACGTTGACCCTACGTCGTCCAGTTACGGAAAACTCGTCGGGCGGGTCGACATGCCCAACGCTGGCGACGAGTTACACCATTTCGGCTGGAATGCTTGCAGCGCCTGCTTGTCCCCATACGCGCCGCACCCGCATACGGAACGGCGCTACTTGATTGTGCCGGGAATTCGTTCCTCGCGCATCCATATCATCGATACGAAGCCGAACCCTCTAAAACCAAAAATCATTAAAGTGATCGAACCGGAGACGCTCGCAACACGAACTGGGTACAGTAATCCGCACACGGTCCATTGTGGCCCGTCCGGAATCTTCGTTAGCGCGCTCGGTGCTCCCGGCGGTGATGGCCCAGGGGGCATCTTTATCATCGATCCTGAAAGCTTCGAAATCCTTGGAAAATGGGAAATAGAACGTGGTCCTCAGTATTTGGCCTACGACTTTTGGTGGCATCTCGGATACGACATATTGATTACGAGCGAATGGGGAACTCCCAAGATGGTCGAGTCTGGAGTAAATCCCGAGCTTTTGCTCAAGGGAAAATACGGCCACGCGCTCCACATTTGGGACCTGCGCAGACGGCGCCATCTTCAAAGCCTCGATTTGGGAGCAGAGCAACAGATGGTTCTTGAGCTTCGGCCCGCGCACGACCCAACTCGTGCATACGGCTTCGTCGGCGTCGTCGTGTCGCTCAAGGATTTGTCGGCTTCTATCTGGCTGTGGCATCGAGATAACGGAAGTTGGGCCGTCCAGAAAGTGATCGAAATTCCTGCCGAGCCGGCTGATCCCGATCAACTGCCGCCCCTGCTCAAGGGATTCAAGGCGGTGCCGCCGCTCGTAACTGATATTAACTTGTCGCTCGACGATCGCTTCCTGTACGTATCGTGCTGGGGCACCGGGGAATTCCTGCAGTATGACGTTTCCGATCCGCTCCACCCGATAAAGACGGGTTCAGTCCATTTGGGCGGAATCGTCCGGCGAGCACCGCACCCGGCAAATCCAAAGGCGGTATTGAACGGCGGGCCCCAGATGGTCGAACTGAGCCGCGATGGCCGGCGAGTATATTTCACAAATTCGCTCTATTCCCCCTGGGACGCGCAGTTCTATCCCGATGGCGTCCGCAGTTGGATGGTCAAGCTAGACGCCAAACCCGAGGGCGGATTGGAGATTGATCCGAAATTCTTTTTGGAATTTCAGGATCTCCGCGGGCACCAAGTCAGGCTGGAAGGAGGCGACGCTTCATCCGACTCCTACTGCTATTCATGAACAACCATCAAGTATGGGCCTGGGCAGCGCTTTTTTTTCTTGGCGCTTACCACGGAATCAATCCGGGGATGGGCTGGCTGTTCTCCGTCGCTTTGGGGATGCAGCGGAATAGCGCTCGCGTCGTGTGGCAATCCCTGTTGCCGATTGCAGCAGGGCACGCGTTGTCGATAGGGATAATTGTGGCGGTAGCTCTCGCACTCGGGGCAGCCCTGCCCCAGAATTACGTCAAGATCTTCGTCGTAAGCATTCTGTTTGGGCTTGGACTCTACAAGCTTCTGCGCAATGGGCATCCTCACTGGGGTGGTATGGAGGTGGGGTTTCGGGATTTGACGGTCTGGTCATTTTTAATGGCGACGGCCCACGGGGCTGGACTCATGCTATTGCCGATTTTATTGGGAATGTCGGCCACAGAGCGCGGGCATAACCATGCGGGCATGTCGATCATGGCCGGCGGCCTTTTGGTGGGCTTCCTCGCAGTGGCGGTTCACACGTTCGGATATTTGGTGATAACTGGAACGATCGCATTCGTTGTGTACGAAAAGCTCGGTTTAAACCTGTTGCGTAGAGCCTGGGTGAATCTTGATTTGGTTTGGGCGGTGGCGCTCATCGTGACTGCCGGCTTCGCTTTGGTGATGCGCGCATCTTGAGATATACACGGGAATGTCGGCTTCGGTAACTGGTGGCCCAAAAGGAAATTTCGGATTAATTCGGAGAAGATTCGTGCGCACACTCACAGGCTGGCTCAAACACAATCTCCGCAAGCGCATCGCGATCGCGTTGGTTGCTCTCGCGGTTCTCGCATTTATGGCGGTGCCAATTCGCGCCCAAACCTATCGAGGTTCCATCCGCGGCCAGGTTCTGGACGCTAGCGGCGCCGCGATTCTCGGCGCCGAGGTCACGGCAAAGAACGCCGCTACCGGAGGAATCCGCAGCGTTTTCTCGGGCGTTGAAGGTGGCTATGTGATTTCCGAGCTGGTTGCCGGAGAATACGAGGTAAGGGCCGCAGCGAAAGATCTTGTCCCAGTCCAACAAAAGGCCGTCGTGGTGGTCGGGCTCGAGACGACCTTAAATTTCACACTGGGCAAAGTCGCAGAGTCCTTGCAAAGCGTTACAGTCCAGGAAGAAGTGGTTCCGCTAGTCGAAACCACCCTCGATGTGCTGGGTGGCACCGTCGAACAAACGCTCGTAGCCGAACTTCCGCTCAATGGCCGGGACTTTGGCAAGCTGGTTGCGCTCGTGCCTGGTGTGATTGTGGAAGGTTCCGGCGTCGCCGGAACGGAGAAAGGTTTCGGCCAATTCAACATCAACGGGAACCGGGACCGGTCAAACAATTACACCCTCGATGGCACGGACAACAACGATCCGTGGTTCAACAATTCCGCGCTGAATCAGGTCGGTATCACCGGCGCGCCGGCCTCGCTTTTGCCGATCGATGCAATCCAGGAATTCAACCTGCAATCGCAGTTTCCCGCCGAGTTCGGGCGCAACAGCGGCGGCGTCGTCAACATCATTACGAAATCCGGGACGAACGGCTTACATGGTTCCGCTTTCGAGTATTTGCGTAATTCGTTTTTTGACGCGCGCAACTTCTTCAATACCGCGGGCACTCCTCAAACGCAATTCATCAACAACCAATTTGGCGGTTCTCTTGGCGGCCCGATTATTCGCGATAAGACCTTCTTCTATGGAGCTTACGAAGGCCAGCGCGAGCGCGTCGGATCGGATTTTGATTTTGCGCTGCCCACCACAGTGGAAATTAACAACGCTCGCGCGATCGCGCTCGCGACAAACCCTGCATTAAACACCGCTCCGCTGGATGCCATCCTCAGCTATTTCCCGGCGAACAACACCGGTTCGAACATTGTTCCGGGCTCAGTGAAAGATTTTAACGATCTCGATAATTTCATCCTGAAGCTCGATCATCGTTTCAACGATGTCCATTCTTTTGCCGTGCGCTACGCCTTCGGACAAAGCAATCAGCAATTTCCACTTGGCTCGCTCGGCGGTTTTGGCAGCGGCTCGCGTCTTCCCGGTTTTCAACAAATTTCTCCCACGCGCGTACAAGTCATCTCAGCGAGCCTGCTGTCTGTCTTGGATGGGGGACATATAAACGAGTTGCGCTTCGGCTACACGCGTTTTCGCAATTCCTTTACCTCGCAGGATGCGCTCAACCCCGTCTCCGGTGTTCCCGATTTCGGTACCGGCCTCGCCGGGCTCCCCGAGATCGATTTCGATGGATTTATTGAGAACCTCGGCGCCACGGCCTATAGCGTTCCGCGGGCGCGCGTCAGCCAGAATTACCAGATACTCGACAACTTTACGTGGATCAAAGGCGCGCATACGCTCAAGTTCGGCGGGGAATTTCGCCGCGCTTGGGTCAGCGCCTTCAACGACAATCTTGAGCGCGGCCTCATCGAGTTCGGCCCCACCGGTCTCGACCCGGCAGATCCCGTCACCGACACTCTCGCGAATTTCTATCTAGGAAGTTTCTGCGATCCTACCGGCACCATTTGCCCCGGCTTTGGCGAGGGGAATACTGGAAACACCCAACGCACGACCTACAACAACGGTCTTGCATTCTTCGCGCAAGACGAATTTCGTATTCGCCACAATCTCACGGTTACTTACGGACTTCGCTGGGAATATTTCGGCCCTATCAGCGAAAAAAATGACCTTCTCTTCAATTTCCCCGGCCCGTTCACAGCCAATTCTCAGCTTGACCAAGTCGGTTCGGGCGGCCTGAGCGGCGCATATGAGCGCGATCTCAATAACTTTGGCCCGCGCCTCGCTGTCGCATGGAGTCCGCTAAAAAATACCGTTATCCGCGCGGGTTACGGAATCTACTACGATTACGTCCCGCAGGATTTGCTCATCGCCAACTACACCACCGTCGCCGGCATTGCTACGAATCCAGCCGGTCCTCAGCCCGTTCTACCTCTCGGATTCAATCAAGGCCCTTGGACCGGAACCGTAAGTGGACCCGTCTTCACTGCCATTGGCGGGCCGTATCCCATTTTCGTGACGACCCACAACTTGGCTACGCCCTATGTTGGTGAGTGGAATTTAAACGTTCAGGAGCAGGTATCGAAAGGCGCCGCTATTGAGATTGGCTATGCAGGCAGCAAGGGAACGCGCCTCACGCGCCTTTACGATGCGAATCAGGACGACATCAACACCAACTATGGAGAGGTCGACACGTTCAGTAGCAATTCGTCATCCACCTATAACGCTCTGCAAGTGCAGGCGCGTTTTTCCCGCTGGCATGGCTTTTCAGGTTTCTCCGCCTATGTTTTTTCAAAATCTCTCGATGGCGCTTCAGATGGTATCGACTTCAATTTCGCCACCGCGGCGTTTCCCCAGAACTCGGACGATCTGAACGCGGAAAAGGGACCCTCAACGTTCGACGCCAGACATCGTTGGACTACCGCGCTTAATTATGCGGTTCCAGTGTGGGGCGCGCTGCCCGAACGCCTCGCCGAGGGCTGGAGCTGGAACACGATCGTCACAGTCATGTCCGGTCAACCAATCGGCATCATCACCGGCGACGCTATCGTCAATGCGGACGGCTCGTACAATTATCATCAGCGACCCGATCTGCTCCAGGGCGTTAATCCGATCCTCAGTGGCAGTCCAGCGAACGGCTACATCAATCCGCTCGCATTCACGGAACCGATGGTGAATCCACCTTACGGTGATCTTGGCCGCGATGCCGTCTATGGCCCCGGCTTCTGGAACATCGATTTTTCCGTGACGAAGGACACGAAGTTGACGGAGCGGTTGAATCTCCAGCTTCGATTCGAGGCGTTCAACATCTTCAACCACCCGCAATTCGCGCTACCGGGCGGCTCAATCATGCCAACTGGCGGCTCCGGGCTCACTCTGCAGCAGGCACTGGCACAATGCCCTGGTTGCTTTTCGACGCAAACGCCAGACGTCGCGCAAGGGAATCCAGGCCTCGGTGGGGGCGGCCCGCGTGTGTTGCAGTTCGCAGCGCGATTCCAATTCTAACCAGCCAGCCAAAGTTGCCTTGCTTGCTTTTTCTTACACTCATAAAGATGGCTTGCGCCCGTTAGCATCTGCTAGCCGTACCGCGCTTGTTGAGGGTTCAATTTTGTCTCGATTAGAACTGGGGTTGGTGTAATGTTTTCTGTCAGTTAGCGGCGTTTCTAATAATTTCGTGTCTCGATTAGAAATTGACGGGGGAGCGAGTACTGGTCTACTCAAATCTGCGGGGGCCACGGACGTGCGCACGGCTTTGGTGTTTTTTATCATATAGTAATATTAATCTTCATATATTTAATTTCATCGTTACATTAACTGATTCGACGGAAATTTTCAAATCCACATGATGTAAGGCGTCGCGGAAGTGCTGCGGATTCAGCGGGATTCGGGGTGCCAAAATTTACGGAGCATAGGCGAAAACGGGGCGAAAGGCGACCCTCGCTGAAGGCGGACTCGTAGTCCGCTGCAACGGCCGAAAGTGAGCAACTGCAATATGAATCTGGCTCTTGATTTGAGAGCCTCGGGTCTGAAGACCCGAGCTACATTAAGGGTGTCGCACCGCGCCACAGCATCGAATTCGATTCATATGTAAGGCGTGCCACCCGCCCTCACGCGTACCTGTTGAAGGCTGCGTAGCGGCATCAATCGGGTTCCGTCCGATCCGAGCGGTGACTTGTTGAGCTGTGCTGCAAATTTGATTGGCTACACCGGTCATAACCGGGGACAGGGATGTCAAATTGGCGTGCGACTCTTGATGCAGTCTTTTCGACCGTGTCAAACAGCACAGAGTGAATTCCTAAGCGAGCCGCGGCCTCGATGTTTTCGGCGCGATCATCGAGGTACAAGATGTATTGCGGGGCCGCTTTGAGTAGTTCGAGACAATTTCGATAGATCGCCAACTCCGGCTTTATGGACCCGTAGTCGCAGGAATAAATAAGGTATTCAAATGTAGAGAGGCTCTGAAAAGACTTGGTCACATAGCGACTGAGTTCGAGCGGCATGTTTGAGAGAAGTGCCAAGGGGAAGCCTTCACGGTGCAACAACTCTACCCATTGCACAGCGCCTTGATTTGGTCGCGTGATACTTTCGCCATCGAGCTTGATTAGCGTTGCTATCTGATCTCTGCTCAAATCTAGTCCTTGCTGGCGAACAACCGCTGTCCAGTAAGCAGGTCCATCGATTTCACCGCGGTCGTAGGGCGGCCGTAGCTTCCAGTAAAGTTCCGAGAATCGCTCATCGGGGATGCCGCTGACGAGCGCCATACCTTTCATATCTTCTAGCGTTTGCTCGAGGCAAAGAACGTTTCCGTAATCGAAGACGACTGCTTGAACCGAGTGCTTTCGCGAAAGACCTTGTATGTCGCTAGGTTTGGCAGTACCATGCATAAATCGGAGTATACGCGTACATACGTGCATACTCTAGTGCATTCGTGCAGCAAGGTGCAGAATGAACCATCCGGAATCGGAAGCAGATCAAGTCGCCCTAAAGGAAGAGCGTCACCAATTCATCTTGGAACTGCTTGGCAGCGAGGGCCGAGTCCT
>PMAA01000077.1 GCA_003152355.1 Acidobacteriota bacterium
GGTGTGCTTTGCGGCCGACGATGCGAACATGGGCACTTGGAAATTGAACGAGGCCAAGTCCAAGTTCTCTGCCGGAGCGACGAAGAATAACACGGTGGTGTATTCTGCGGCAGGCGACAGTGTGAAGGTCACCGTGGACGGAGTGNNGCAAGTTCGATGGCAAGGACTACCCCGTGACTGGCGATCCGGCGTACGACTCGCGGTCGTACGCGCGAGTGGATGCGAACACGTTGGCGATGACGCTTAAGAAGGGCGGCAAGGTCGTCGGGAAGGGCCGCATCGCCGTTTCGGCGGACGGAAAGACACGCACCGTCACGCTAACCATGACGGACGCTATGGGAAAGAAAATGAGCAGTACCACCGTGTACGACAAGCAGTAGCTGGGAACATTGAAGTAGCGGGCGGGGCCGCGGATTTTCGCGGCCCTTTTTTGNNGATGCCGGCGCTACGATTGAATGGGTCGACGGTTGAGGACGGTTCGGATGTGTGGATTCTTACTCGGTAATTCCTGGGTGTGTAAAGGCTGAGAGTAAGAGCGCGTCGATTAGGAAGTGAAAGTCAAAAACGCCGGCAGGATGCCGGCGCGACGAACGGAAGGCTTATGAATCAAATGGGTGTATGATGCGCGGCGGTTACCAGCGCAAGCTGGGAGTTTCTACAGGAGATGATATGAAGAAGAGGGCGATTTTGTTGGGCGTCGCGGCGGTGTTGGCCATGGGCGCGGTGTGCTTTGCGGCCGACGATCCGAATATGGGCACTTGGAAGTTGAACGAGGCTAAATCCAAGTTCTCTGCCTCGGCGACGAAGAATACTGCTGTCGTGGTCGAAGCGGCGGGGGATAGCATAAAAGTTACAATTGACGGCGTTACCGGCGACGGCAAGGCCGTTCATTCGGAGTGGACCGGCATGTACGACGGCAAAGATTACGCCGTGACCGGCGATCCGACGTACGACACGCGGTCGTACAAGAAGGTAGACAGCCGCACGTTGAGTGCGACGCTCAAGAAAGGCGACAAGGTGGTGGGGACGGCGCGCATACACGTGTCGGCCGACGGAAAGAGCCGGACCGTTACGGCTACTGGAACGGACGCGATGGGCAAGAAGACTAGTAGCACCGCGGTTTACGACAAGCAGTAACGGGCGGATTTGGAACCTCACCAAGGGCCGTGGATTTTACGCGGCCCTTTTTCTATTCTCGCGCCGCTCGCGGCCAGTGCCGGCCAGTTCGATCTCTTTTCCGAGCGGCAGAAATATGTGAACTAGTTTACTGTTGTTGTCCCGTACTCGTTTCAGACTTGGTGGCGTCGGAACGTACCTTTGGCCAATTGTAGACGGGATACTTCGGGCGCTTGATCGGAGGCGCGGGGTGCTCCTTCAATTCTTCGAGCGCCACTGTAACTCCCTTCTCCAATTGCGGGTCGCGGCCTTGCCGCCAGAGCGCAGGGTCGAGATCCACTTCGATATCCGGCTTGATGCCCTTGTTCTCGACGTCGAATTCGCCGGTGTCCGGATTGAAAAGTCCCCACCGCGGCGCCGTGATGAGTCCGCCGTCCATTAGCGGCGGATAGCCGCCAATGCCGATGAGACCGCCCCAAGTGCGCGTGCCGATTAAGGGTCCCGTACCGAGCCGCCTGAACATCCAGGGCAGCGCGTCACCGCCGGAGCCCGCCATTTCGTTGATCAGCATCACTTTCGGCCCACGGACGACCCGTGGAATCAGGCTGTCGTTGCCTTCGCGCGTCATGGCCGCAGCCAGTAGGGGCCGCTTGAGCCAGTCCACGATGTAGTCCGCGATCCAGCCGCCGCCGTTGAAACGCTCGTCAATCACCGCACCTTCCTTGGCGTTCTGCGCGAAGTAGTAGCGATTGAAATTGGTGTAGCCGTTCACGGCCGTGTCCGGCAGATAAACGTACGCGAGCTTGCCGCCGCTCAATTCGTCCACTTTTTTACGGTTGCTCTCCATCCACTCGCGTTGCCGGAGTGCGTGCTCGTCCGGGATCGGGACCACAGTCACAGTGCGCGCGTCTTTTCCGCCTGGGTCCGGCCCCACTTTCAATTGCACGGACTTTCCGGCGCGCTCGAGGAAGAAGCTGTAGATTTCATCGCTGCCGTGAACTTCGCGGCCGTCGACTGCGAGCAGATATTCACCCTGGCGGACGTTTACGCCGGGTTCCGTCAGTGGCGCGCGCAAGCTCGGATTCCAGTTCTCGCCGAAGTACACCTTGGCGAAGCGGTAGCGGTCGTGATCGATGGTGTAGTCCGCTCCAAGCAAGCCCACGTTCACTGCCTTCGGCTGCGGCCGGTCACCGCCAAAGATGTAGACGTGCTGCGCGGTGATATCGCCGAGCATATCGGCAAAAATGTAGTTGAGGTCGGCGCGGCTCATCGCATTGTCCACGAATGGCTGATACGCCGCCATTTGAGCCTTCCGGTCCAGGCCGTGCAGATTGGGATCGTAGAAGAAGTCGCGCTCGATGCGCCACACTTCGCGATACATCTGCTCCCATTCGGCGCGCGGATCCACGTACACCTGCATCCCATCGAGATGCAGCGTGCCATCGGGCTTCCCCGGCTCTCCGGGCTTGCCGAGCATATCGACAGGCTTGATTGCCCAAGTGCCGTGGGGAGGCGGCCCCCCGCCCCCGGCCATCGGAGGCCGCGGCGGCAATTGCTCGTAGAGCGCCTTTTCGCCGTTGGCCGACACGACGAAAGTGCCGATGCTTTCCATCACTTTGTCCGTCTTGCGCGTGCAGACATCGAATTTGTGCACGATTCGGCCAGTCTGACCGTCACCATTTACGACCGGGCCTTCTAGCAGGAAAAGCACATGCGTTTTGCCCGCGAGAAGGCGATCGTAGTTTCGTGGCGGAATGGGCAGCGCCAGAATGCGCTGGCTGATGTTCTCGAAGTCGATTTTTACTTCTGGCGGTGCTTTCGCAGCCGCCTCATCTTTCTTTTCATCTTTTTTCTCGCCAGAATCACTCTTGCCCGATTTCTCGGCGGCCTGTTCCGCGCGGGCCTTGGCCTCGGCTTCGGGTGCGCACTCGTCCTTTTGAGCGGCAGCGTCGGCTGGAGCCGCACCTGCTGATTTGTCGGCCGCGATTTTTTCCTCGTCACTCAGAGGAGCCAGCGGCGACTTCAGGTCTTTCCGGAGCACGATCACGTACGCACTGCTCGTCACCGGTACTTGGTATCCGCCCATGCTGCTCGCGATGGCCGGGCCGTCATCCGTGCTGGCATAAAAATAAAGGTACTTTCCGTTCTTGTCGAACGCGGCAGAATCCGCATCGCTCAATCCATCGGTCAGTTGATGCGGGGTTTTGTCTTCCAGGCCGTACGCAAAAAGCGCGCTCAACGCGCTATCGAGTTGGCGCGTGTAGGCAATCCAGCGGCTGTCTGGCGACCAGGCGGGATTGAATGCTGCGTGGTCAAAAGGATTCGTGTCTACAAGGACGGGTTTTCCGATGTCAATGTTTAGATACCAGAGATTCAATCGCTTATCGTGATATGCAATCTTCTTGCTATCCGGCGACCACGTAGGCGAGTAGTAGAACGACGGCGGATTCCCGAGATTGAATTTCTTAACTTCTCCCATGCCGTCCTGCTGCCGCAAGTGCAGCTCGTACTCGCCTGACTCATCCGAAAAGTAAGCGATCCATTTCCCGTCCGGGGACCACGCAGGATCGCGCTCTTCCGCGCCGGGCGTGTTGGTCAGGTTGCGAATGTCGCCATGCTCGACGGGCACTGTCAAGATTTCGCCGTGTGCCTCGAAGACGGCGCGGGCACCCGCCGGCGAAATGTTCGCGTTCTCGATTTTATCGCCGACATCGACGAAGTGAGGCCGTACCGCCGGGAAGTCGCCTGTCACGCGAATATCCACCGCGTTCTGCTTTCGCGTGGCGGGGTCGAAGAGATGAATGGAGCCGAATTGTTCGTACGCGATCGCGTCCGCACCGGCGGAGGCCGATTTTATGTCCAGGCCATTGCTCCGGAGCGCCACGCTCACCTGCTTGGTCTTCGTGTCGTAAACGTAGAGATTGACCGGACCATCGCGGTCGGAAAGGAAGAACACGTCGTCGCCCACCCACATCGGCGTCGAGTCGTTCGAATCCTTCCGCGGAACTTTAACCACGCTCGAATCGGCAAGATTGGCGATCCAGATCGGCGAAGCCGTGCCGCCGCGATAGTGTTTCAGCCCACGGTGGAACATTGAGGATTCCGCGAAATTTGTGAACGGAACGTACGCTAAATGCGAGCTGTCCGGCGAGTACGAACCTTCGACGGCCTTCGGCAGCGGCAGCACTTCCGGCAACCCGCCGGAGAGGCCGACCGTGTACAGTTGCGTTACGCGTGCATAGCTATCGCGGCTCGAGCGGAAGAGGATGCGCGTGCCGTCGCGTGTCCAGCCGAGCACTTGATCCGCGCCGGGGTGAGAGGTCAGGCGCTTCGGGATGCCGCCCGAGGCAGGAATTACGTAGACGTCCTCATTGCCATCGTATTCGCCCGTGAACGCGATCTGGGCACCATCAGGCGAAAAAACCGGATCGATCTCGATCCCCGCGTCGCTGGTCAACCGCCGCGCGTCTCCACCATTGCGGTCCACGATCCACAGGTCGCCTCCATAGCTGAACGCAATCTGCGTTTTGCTCACGGTCGGCTTTCGTAAGAGCGGATACTGGTTGGCGCCCTGCGCCGCCAAGTGCGACGCGGCGAGGAGAAACAACAGAGCCCCAAGCAAAGCTCGATCAAGCTGGCTAAACATAGGCATACAGCATTTTCTCGGCATCGCAATCTCCGTTGGGCGCGACTCTAAGATTAGAGACACGAATCGGAATAAGACGATTCGCGCGTGCGTCAATCGAAACATCCAGTCACCAATTTCAGACTCGGAGCAATAGCTTGAGCTTCGTACGCTTCCCTGCACTCGACACCGGGTGTTGCCATCCGAGCAGACCCTAGGGAGATCGCTGGGTGCATTCCGCTTCTCCGTTCAAATCACTCTTGGGATTGCTCTTAGCCGCCGCGTGGACTGACTCTGCGTGTGCTAGGCGATTGGCTTGATTGTTTGACGTAGCTCCTCGCGCTCGGTCACCCCGAATATCGCACGGCGCAACAGATTGTGGTTGAGATGGTTGAGGAAAGCAATTCGCGAAGACGCTCCGCAGCGCGCTGATTTAGCAGCAAAGATGGATTCGGCGCAGCGTACTCCAATTTGCGGCTGTTTTTCAAGAGATGAGACAGGTGGATGGGCAATCGGCGCGAGATACTCAGAGACCTGATGCTCCTACCTCCCCGTTAGCGTGTCGTGTCGGTCAGAATCCGAGGCAGTGGCCTCGGGCCGGTGAAATGAAATAGAAAGTGCGCGGCTAGTGGAGGGCGGAGAATTCAGATTTGGCTTCGCGGAGGATGGGGATGTCGGGATCGGCGTCTTTCCAGAGGGCGAGGAAATCGGCGTAGGCGGCTTTTGCTTTGGCGGTGTCGCCGGCGAGAGCGTAGGCGCGGGCCAGGCCGAGATGAGCGAGCGCGCCGGTTGGGAAATTTAACGTGATTCCTCGATGGTCGAGAAACTTTTGAAACTCGACGGCTGCTGCAGCTCCGTTGTGGGCCATTAGCTGGGCTTCGCCGCGAATGTAGACGGGATACATCGTTCCCTCCTGCAATTGCGACGGTGACGCGAGTTCATAGGGTGCAGCGGCTTCGAGAAACACGACAGCCTGCGCGGGATTGTTTGCATTCAGTTCCATCGCTGCCTTGATGGTTGGGAGCCAGTAAACTTTCAGCATCGTGTCCGATGGATTGTTTTTCTGAAGTTCTTCCGCGATGGTCTTCGCGCGGGCGGTGTCGCCAGAGCGCGCCAACGCAAGGGCCGCGAACAATTGGACGTCCCGGCCGGGAGCGAGCGCTAGTGCCGCCGCCACGTCCTGCTTCGCGACTGGGGTATTACCGAACTCGGCCTCACGCAGTGCGGCACACACTTGCCACAGCGCGGCAGTTTCCTTGGAATCATTGCGAACAGCCGAATCCACGGCACGGCGAGAAAAATCGCGAGCCTTGACGAGGTGCCCGAAGTAGGCCTCGGTATCGGATTGGAACGACAGGAGGACATCCTCGTCCCCCGGTTTCCCAGCGGCCCAAGCAACTTGCCGAGCCATTTCATCCGCGTCGCCTTTATAAAACGCCAATTGATAGATTTTCCAATGCAGCAATTCCGCGTCGAGCTTGCGCTCTCGAGCCTGCTCAATCGCTTTTGCGGCGTCCTCAGGCCGCCCCAGAGCGAGATCGTCGCTGGCGAGGTTGATATAGCCAACAACTACGTTGGGCTCCAATCGAAGAGCTTCTTGTGTCGCCGTGACAGATTTATCGTACTGGCCAAACGTGGCGTAAATGCTCCCCAAATTTCCGGGAGGTACGACGTCCAGCGGATAGCTCTTGGCCCAAAGCTCATAGACCTGAATTGCTTGTTCCAACTCGCCTGTGGCGTTCTGGTAGTACATCGAAGCGATGCGGTATTTTTCATGCTCGCTGACGCGATCGCGGAGGGCGTAAGCCTTCTTGAGATTTTCCGAAGACAAGCTGGCCTGGCCGAGATTGGCGTATGCAACTCCTAAGCTGACGTACGCCACGGCGAAATTCGGGTCAAGCTCCAGAGCGTGTTTGAGAAATGGTATCGCGGCGGCGTCGCCTTTCGTGCGCGAGGTGGTGATGCCCATGCTGTAGGCTTTTAGCGCTTCAAGGGATGTTGTGGTGGCCTCAACCGGGACGTCGAACTTTTGCACCGAGGCCAGAGATTCGCCAAGCTTGCTGCGCAGGCTGGACGCCGCTTTACTCAATGCTTTGAGGACATCCTCCTTCGTCGCGGCCTCCTCCTGTTCAGTGGCTAACGTGTCCCCGGTGCTGCAACCGACCGCATCGATACCGACTACGTATTGACCACCCAACTTGGAAATGGAGCCCAAGAGAATTGCCTTGCTGCCTGTCCGAACGCAAAGTTCTCCGGCGACATCGCGGGTGATGCGTTCATTTGATGGACGCCCCATCAGACGAAGGGTTTCACTTACTTTGCGCTCGGAAAGAATGTTGAGAAAGGGAGATTGCCCGAGTTGGACGGCGAGTGCCTGCTTCAAAGCGTCATCGAAAACGGGATCGCCGGTGCTGTTGGTGAAATCTGCGAGGACGATGGTGTCTTTTTCGGTTAGCGGCTGCGCGGGCTTTGGGCGCGAATACAAGAACGCGGCGATCGCGGCGACAACTACTGCGCCGACGGGTATGAGAATCTTCCATAGTTTGGCGGCGCTTTTCGGATGAACTCCGGAATCGCTCACGGAGGAAACTGATAGCGCGGGAGCCGGGGCGGGCGCTGGTGCTGACGACGCTGATATGCGCGAAGATGAGCCCGAACCCGGCTGCTGAACTGCGACTTGAGAGCCTGAATCTTGCGCGGCGGGGACTGTTCCTGAGCTTGCGGCGGTGATGCGCGAGGTCTCAGCGCTGCGCTTCAGGCGTTGCAGGTCGGTGCGGATGTCGGATGCATGCTGATAGCGGAGTTGGGGATCTTTTTCGAGGGCCTTATCGATGATTTCTTCGAGTTTTGGAGGAACGTCAGGATTCAAGCGAACTGGCGATATCGGCGCGCGATTTAGGATGGCCTCGAAGATTACGCCGGAGCTTTCGCCGCGAAAGGGCATCGTGCCGGTGGACATTTCGTAAAGTACGGTGCCGAATGAAAAAATGTCAGTGCGGGCGTCGAGTTCGCGAGCGCGCACTTGCTCGGGTGACATGTACGCGACGGTGCCAAGCGTGCTGCCGGGACTGGTGAGATGTTCGGGGGCAATGCCGCCGACATCTTGCGTCGCGGAAAGTGAAAGTGAGGATGGCGATCCCAGCGTCTTGGCGAGGCCGAAATCGAGAACTTTCACTTGGCTGCGCTTGGTGATGAATATGTTCGCGGGTTTTATGTCGCGATGAACAATGCCCTCGCCGTGAGCGACGTCGAGCGCGTCGGCAATTTGGATTCCCCATTCCAACAGTTGATCGACGGGGAGGGGCTTGTCCGCAATGCGATGCTTCAGCGTCTGGCCATCGAGGAATTCCATGGCGATGAACCATTGGCCGTTTTTTTCGTCGATCTCGTGAATGGTGCAGATGTTTGGATGATTGAGCGCGGAGGCGGCTTGCGCTTCGCGTTGGAAACGTGCGAGCGACTGCGGATCTTGCGCGACTGCTTCCGGGAGAAATTTTAGTGCGACGAAGCGGTGGAGCTTCGTGTCTTCGGCTTTGTAGACCACGCCCATGCCACCGCCGCCGAGTTTCTCGATGATGCGATAGTGGGAGATGGTCTGGCCGAGCATGCGAGATGCGTGACCTCTGGAGGGGCATATTAGGCTGCGCGAATGGGCAAGTCAACGCGGGCGGAAGAGGTTTCGGTTCGGGGCGGTGAGTGGCCGGCCCGGAGACGGGGCAGAAATCCCCGGGGCTGAAAGCCCCGTAGGGAGCGATGATTTCTGCCGCTGGACTAAAGTCCAGCTTCCCTCTGCTGAAGCAGGGGGCTCCCACCGTCCTGCAAGGGCATGGACTCTTCCTATCCAAAATATAGCCAAGGTTTGTTGGGTCCGGGAGGAAGGGGCCTCCCGGCTCTGAATTGAATTAGAAGGAAAGCGGCAAAAAGTCGCGGAGCGTCAGGGTTTTGAATTGAAATAGAAAGAGTGCGGCAAAAAGAGAAACGGGTGGCTAGTGTAGGACGGAGGATTCGGATTTGGCTTGGCGGAGGATGGGGATGTCGGGATCGGCGTCTTTCCAGAGTGTCAGGAAATCGTTGTAGGCGGATTTTGCTTTGGCGGTATCTCCGGAGAGAACGTAGGCGCGAGCTAGGCCGAGATGAGCGTACGCACCTGTGGAACAATTCCAGACCAAGCCGCGGTGATCGAGGATTTTTTGGAATTCGGCGGCGGCGGCGCTTCCCTGCTTCTGCGCTAAGTAGGCTTCGCCGCGAATGTAAATTGGATAGAGGCAGGAATTGTTGAGCGAAGAAAAGGTAGGCGCGAGTTCCATTGGCGCGGGCGTTTGAAGCAGATCGATCGCGTGCGCGGGATTTTTTTGCGACAGCGCTAGCTGAGCCTGGATCACCGGCAGCCAATAAGACTGGATTTGCGTATTCAGCGGAAAGCGTTTGGCCAGGGCCTGCGCCACGGATTGAGCGTGGACGGAATCTCCGGCCATTGCGAAAACCAGTGCTGACTCCGTCTGGGTGTCGTTGCTTGAGGCGGAATGCGTCAAAGCGGCGGCTGCGTCCTGACGCGCTTCGGCCATATTGCCGAATACGGCCTCGCGGAAGGCCGCGTTGTCCTGCCAGAGAGCGCTCGATTCTTTGTTGTCGGTGCGATCGGCTGCGTCGGCGGCGCGTTTCGTCAGCTCCCGCGCTTTCTGCAAGTGACCGTAATACGCGGCCGTGTCGGCTTCGAGTGCGAAGTATTCATGCTTTAGATCGGGGTGACCCTCGAACCACGAGCCTTCTTCCGCCATGCCGTGGTTATCATTCGCGATGAAGTCGAGGGCGTATGCGTAAATGTGCAAACTATCGTTGTCGAATTTTAGGGCATAGGCTTCGGCAATGGTCTTGCGCGCGTCATCGTAATGATCCAATCCCAAATACAGGCCCGCGACATTTCCCAGAGTGATTACGCTGGCCGACTCCAGGCGTCGTGCTTCGAGCATTAACGCAAGCGCTTTGTCGAGTTGCCCCTTGGCAACGTATATGATCGCGAGGTTTTCGTGAGCCGTGGAATCCCGCGGGTAGCTCCCAAGCCATTGCTGAAAGACTTCCGTCGCCTTGTCCAGATCGCCCAAGACCAGCTCGTAATAGAGAGACTCGATGTGTAGCTTCTCGCGCTCGCTGGCACGGTCGCGAAGCTCGTATGCCTTCGCGATATAAGCGTCGCCCTTTTCCGGCTGGCCCGAGTCTGAGAACATCAGGCCCAAGTCCTCATACGCGCGCGCAAATTTCGGATCCAGCTCTACGGCGCGCTGATAGAGAGGCAGCGCGGCAACCGGGCCTTTCTCGTCGAATGTTTTCGAGCCAAGGCTCAGCGCCTTCAATGCGTCGAGGGAAGCGGTGGTTTCCTGATCGAGTGGGACATCGAACTTTTGAACTGAGGCGAGAGATTCGCCAAGTTCGGAGCGGAGCTTGGTTGCAGCTTGGCCGAGTGCGTCGAGAACCTTTTCCTTGCCGGCGGCTTGGACCTGTTCCTGCGCGAGGACGTCGCCTGTCGCGCAGTTGATGGCTTTCAAGCCTACGACGTAGTCGCCGCCGATATTGGCGATCGAGCCGGCGACGAAGGCTTTGCTATCGGCGCGGAGGCAAAGCTCGCTAGCGACATCGGGCGTTAGGCGCGTGTCTGCCGGGCGCGTCATCAGGCGCAGCGTGGAGGATACGCGCTCGTCGGAGAGGACGTTGAGAAAGGGCGACTGGCGCAGGGAGACGCTGAGCGCTTGCTTGAGGGCGTCGTCGAAGACTGGATCGCCAGTGGAGTTTGCGAAGTCGGCGACTAGCACCGTGTCACGCTCGGTGAGAGTTGCGGGCTTGCTGCTGATACGGCCTTTGAACCACCAGAATGCGCCTGCGGCGAGTGCGAGAACGGCGACAGCGGCAGCAGCCATCATGAGTGTGGAGCGCGATGGAGCGGCACCCTTAGGCGCGGAAGTTTTCGCGGCTGTGGATGTCGAGCGGCTCGATTCCTGATCGCGCTTCATGCGCTGTAGATCGGAGCGCAGATCGGACGCGTGCTGATAGCGCATCGCGGCATCTTTTTCGAGGCACTTGTTGATGATGCGATCGAGTTCCGCGGGCACCGTAGGATTGAGGAGCGCCGCTTCCTGGGGCGTGCGATTCAGAATGGCTTCGAAAATTTCGGCGGTCGAACTGCCGGAGAACGCCGCCTTGCCTGTCGCCATTTCGTAGAGCACGGCGCCGAATGAGAAGATGTCGGTGCGTGCATCCAGCTCGCGGCCACGGGCCTGTTCGGGAGACATGTAGGCGATGGTGCCGAGCGTGGAGCCAGGACTGGTGAGATCCTTTTCGGCGGAGGTCGCGGCGGTCTCCTCCATCGAAATGGATTTCGAGGTGGCGGGAGTGACCGTCTTCGCGAGGCCGAAATCGAGAATCTTGGCCTGTTCGCGTAGCGTGACGAATAGGTTCGCCGGCTTGATGTCGCGGTGTACGATTCCCTTTTCGTGCGCGGCGGCGAGAGCGTCGGAAATCTGGATCGCGAGGCTGAGCGCTTCGTCGAGCGGCAGAGGCTTACCGGCCTGGCGATGCTTGAGCGTCTGGCCATCGAGATACTCCATGGCGATGAAGAGGCGGCCGCGATCTTCGGCGATTTCGTAAATCGTGCAGATGTTGGGATGATTCAGAGCGGAAGCAGCGCGGGCTTCACGGCGAAAACGCTCGAGGGCCGTGGGGTCTTTGGCAACGTCGTCGGGAAGAAACTTCAGGGCAACCGCGCGGCCGAGATTGACGTCTTCGGCTTTGTAAACGACGCCCATTCCTCCGCCGCCGAGTTTTTCGAGAATGCGGAAGTGGGCGACCGTCGAGCCCGGAGCGAAGGCGGAGGAGGAAGACGTGTCTGACATCGCGCGGGAATATTAGCAATGAAGAGAACTGCACTACAAGGTGAAATGAAAATGGCGGGCGTGAGTTTCGGCGCGAGATGAGCGCCAGACAGACACTGCGGGCGATTGCGATGTCGCTGCCAATTATCGTTCTGGCGGCGCTGGCGTTTCGCCTGGGGTACACGCTCTCGCAGACGCACAAAATTCCGCCGGAGGTGCTGCGCGCGGTCCCGTATCTCTACGAGCCGGGAAATATCGCGTACTCGATTGCCGATGGACACGGGTTCGGATCGCCCTTCCGCGCGGATACGGGACCGACGGCGTGGACCGCACCGATTTATCCTTACATCGTTGCGGGGTTTTTCCACGTTTTCGGAACGTATTCTTACAACGCGTTTCTCGCAGCGATTAGCTTAAATATGCTGTGCTCGGCGCTCGCGTGCGTGCCTCTTTATTACGCGGGCAAGAGAATCGGCGGGCCGGGTGTGGGAGCTGGAGCGGCGTGGTTGTGGGCTGCGTTTCCCAACGCGATCATCATTCCCTTCCAGTGGATTTGGGATACTTCGATCTCGACGCTGCTGGCGGCAACGATTCTGTGGGCCACGCTCGTGCTGGCCGAATCGCGGCGAGCGCGCGACTGGATCGGCTACGGGCTGCTGTGGGGCCTGACGATGATGACGAATCCGACGCTGTCTTCGCTGCTTCCGCTGCTGCTCGGGTGGCTTGCGTATCGCGCGCGGAAAGAACAGCGGTCGTGGATCGCAAATGTGGCGCTCTCGGTGGCGGTGATCGCCGCGTGCTGCGTGCCCTGGACGATCCGCAATTACATTGTGTTTCACGCGTTCGTGCCCACACGCTCGGCCTTCGGAATGCAGCTTTGGATTGGGAATAACGAGCACTACAGCGACCGCTGGGCCGTCTGGAAAGATCCGCTCGACGATCAGGACGAGCGCGAGAAGTATGTGGCGATGGGCGAAATCGCGTACATGGGGGAAAAACGCGACGAAGCGATCGAGTTCATGCTGACGCATCCGCGGCGCGAGGTGCACATGATTTCGCGGCGGTTTGTCTCCACGTGGACGGGGAGCGCGACGCCGATTCGCGATTTCGTGGATACGCACTCGTTTGTGATTCGCGGATTACTTGCCGGCAATCTGATGGCGGGAATTGGTGCGCTTGCGGGAATTGTTGTGCTGCGGCGAAGGAAAAACGTGTTCGCATTTCCTGTCAGCGTGTTTCCGATCGTCTATCCATTTGCTGAATATCTCGCGCAGGCGCTATTGCGTTACCGACATCCGATTGATCCGATCGTGATGTTGCTCACGGCTGTTGCGCTTGCTGAATTTTGGCCCCGCAGCAAATCGGCGACTGGCAACGCGCGCTATTCGTAACGCAAAGCTTCGACGGGATCGAGGCGCGCAGCCTTGACGGCTGGATACATTCCGAAGAATAGGCCAACACTCATCGAAACGCCGACGGCCATGACGATTGCCCACAGCGGAACATAAGAAGGTAACTTCGGAACAGCAAGGTTGATCAAGAGGCTGATGCCGACGCCCAGCAACACACCGATGACGCCTCCCGAGCCTGTGAGCACAATCGCTTCGATCAGAAATTGAGAGATGACGTCGCGGCGCCGCGCGCCAATCGCTTTGCGCACGCCGATCTCCCGGGTCCGCTGCGTGACGGACATCAGCATGATGTTCATCACGCCGACGCCACCGACGAGCAATCCGATCGAACTGATCACCGAAACCAGAAGCGCGACCGAAGCCGTGATCTGCCGGAACTGATCGGCGATCTGCTGGGCGCTCGAGATGCCGAAATTGTCCGGACTTGAGTAAGGCACGTTGCGCATGCGGCGGAGTACGCCGCGAATCTCGTCCTCGGCTTCAGGCATTTTGCCGGGATACGCAACCGCCCCAATGAAGTGTTCGTCGTCTTCCGGATAGTGCTTGCGATACGTTCGGTATGGAATGTACACCTGCCTGTCGGCGGACGCGGCCTTTAGGAGTTGTCCTTTGCGCGGCTCGAGTACGCCGATTATCGTGAAGGTGGCATTGCCGACCTCGATTGGCTTGCCGATCGGGTCCGTATTCGGATAAAGAGATTTGGCAATATCGGAGCCGATCATCGCCACATCGGACCGATGGATGTTCTCCGCTTCCGTAAAGAAGCGCCCGCTCGCGGGGACGGAATTGAAAACTTCTTCTGTTTCGGGGAGAGTTCCCGAGAAGTCCACACCAGCGACTTCCTTGTTTAGGTATTTAGCGACGACGGGCGGACGCGGGCCCAAATCGTTGACGCGGGGAATAATGCTGACGGAGACCTCTTTCACGGCCGGACATAGTTCTTTGATCGCCTCGCCTTCCTCCAACGTGAGAGGCTTTCGCGAACGCTCCTCAGAGGTTAAACGCCCCGTGTGAATGCCGGGATCGAAGCGAAAAATAAATAGCGTGTTGGGGCCGTAATCCGACATGACCGCGTTTACGTCCTTATACACGCCCAGGAGTATCGAGACGACAGCGAGCAACGCGGTGATGCCTATGACCACGCCGAGAACCGTGAGGAACGAGCGCATTTTATTCTCGCGCAGCGTGGTGACCGCCATTCTGGCGTTTTCATCCAGTTGAAGCCACAGGGACGATCTCGCCACGGCTAAATCTCCACCCGCAGCGCTTCGATGGGTTCGAGACGCGCGGCTTTTTGCGCCGGGTACACGCCGAAGAATACCCCTACCGCAGCCGAAATAACTTCAGCCAGGATCACCGCCGTCAGGGGCACGGACATCGGCACGGAGGTCGTAGCTTTGACGAGCAACGTCAGCGCATAGGCCACCGCTACGCCAATCGCACCGCCGGTTGCCGCCATCACCGTCGCCTCGATGAGAAATTGCAAGAGAATATCGTTACGCCGCGCGCCAAGAGATTTGCGGATGCCGATCTCGCGCGTGCGCTCCGTGACCGTCGCCAGCATAACGTTCATGATCACAACGCCGCCGATTACCAGGAAGACCGAAACGACTCCGACCATGGCAATCGCGATGACGCCGGTGAGTTGCTTCCACAGATTCATCAGGGTGGCCGAATCCAGGATTCCGAAGTTATCGGTTTCGTCCGGCTTCAAATGATGGCGGGCGCGCATGAGCACTCGGGCTTCGTCCTGGGTGCGAGCCATCCAATCCGGTGCGCGAGCCTGAATATTGATCGTTACTCCGCCAGGTGCGCCGTAAATCTTCAGGTAAGTCTGGATGGGAATGTAGACGAAGTTATCCTGCGACTGGCCAAGGACGCTGCCGATAGGCTTTGCGACGCCGACAATCTCGAACGGGAGACCGCCAATTTCGAGTTCGCGGCCGATAGGGTCGAGGCCATTGAAAAGTTTCGCGGCCAAATCCGCGCCGATCATCGTGACTGTGGCGCGATGTAAATCGTCTCCCTCGGTAATGTAACGGCCGGACTCGGGCTCCTCGACGTCAATGTCTGCCATGCTTGACGAGACGCCACGTATTTCCGTGTCGTCGAGACTTTGGCCGTTGGCGCGGACTTTTTCGTTGGTATCCACTTCGACGCCCTGGCGCAGGGGGAGTGTCAAGTTATCGTGCAAGGCCTGGTAATCGTCGAGCGTGATCAGCTTGTTGCGGCGCGTCGCTTTTACGAGTTCCTCCGCCTCGGTGATAATGGGAAAGCGAGCCACGATGAAGACGTTGGAGCCGAGATTGGCAACGCGTTCGGCGATGTAGCGATTCACGCCGGATATCAGAGCGACGACGATTATCAGCGTGGAGACCGAGAGGATGATTCCGAGAAGCATTAGGAACGAACGAAGCTTATGAGCGCGCAAGGTCTCGAGAGCAACGCCGATCGGCTCGCGCAGCGATATAACGCGGTTCTTGCGCACGTCACCCATGCTACTTACTTTACGCCCAGACAGGAGAAAAGGTTTCGGGTGGCAGGCAGGCGCGGAGCTATTTCAAATGTCTTTCGGCTGTATTCCCATCGACAACACCACGTTTCGCGCAAGCAATCGAATGGTACGCTCGCTCAGTGTTCGCGTCCCAGACCGAGGAATCAGGGCCTCTTTTCTAATCGTGGATATATTTTCGGGTTGGAGTTCGCTCGGGTAGTCCAGGCCCGTTTCGCCGGGCTGTAGCCTGATGTGCGTGGGAATGTCAGACAACGTCGTGGAGAACGGGATGACGAGGACGGTGCTCGCTCGCGGATGCGAGTTCCGCCCGTCCGCTGAAACGATGAGCACCGGACGAGAGGATTTTCCTGGCGGATCGCTGGGGAGTTGCACGAACCATATCTGACCGCGGCGAGGCTGAGGTAGTGCTGGGCGGTTCGAACTCATCTAACGCTCGGCAACGGCCGTTTTCGACTTCCGCACTTTTACGTAGCGTTTATCGGACGGAAGCGCAGACTCGCCTAGCGCACCCCACGCGGACTCTTCCGTCATGGCCTGCTCTGGCAAGGTGTCGTAATAGGCTTTGAATTTTGCGTCCAGTTGCTCCATTTCAGCTTTGCCTTTTAAATCGGCAACCATTGTTTCGAATAAAGCACTCATCGAGGGAGATTGAACCTGCGCCCGGAATTTCTTTAGGAATTTCGCAGATTCCGGCGACAGCGACACGGTGATTCGGTCCTTTCCCCTGGCGCCTTTACGCGTACCGGCCACGTTTATACTCCGGTATGAAGTTGCTCATACATTCATCATACAAGAGATACAGATTCTAGGGCATGGGAAATGAGAATGGCTACCGTACCAATGCGAGTGGCCACTATTCGTGGCGCAGCGCGACGATGGGGTCGACGCGCATGGCGCGCCGCGCGGGGAAGTAACACGCCGCAATAGCCACAACAATCAAAAGCACGGCGACGCCAGCAAAGGTCAACGGATCATGCGCGCTGACGCCGAACAGCTGGTTGGCCATGAGACGCGTCAGTCCCAGCGCGGCGC
>PMAA01000246.1:0-8205 GCA_003152355.1 Acidobacteriota bacterium
CGCACAACTCCAGGAATGTTCTGGGTTACGATCAACAATTCGATTGAGAGCTGCACTGTAAACAATTCCGCGAAGTCTGTTAGCTGCTCGATCAACCATACGTTTTCAGAGTATGCCGGCTATCGCATCAGCTTCATGGATGAAACAGACATGACGCCGGATGGTTGGCTTGTAACGGTTGGGCAGAATACTCAGGGTGGTCATATTGATGTGTTCTTGTTTAATCCTGCAACCCAGACCAAGTCGCCGGTGTATACGACGCAATGCTCGGCGGACATCAACAGCGCGAACAACGGCTGTATCCACAAGCTGATCGCGACTCCGAATGACGGCGTCGTGATTCAGTTTGAAGGCAGCACCAACCCGGAAAACGGAAATGAACTCTGGGAATCACCGTTTGCGGCGCTCTCGCCGATCGAGCTGAATAGCGGCGGAACAGGAGCAGGCGGCCAGGGCGGTACGGATCACTTCGACACCGGCAAGAACAGCGCCGGCCTAGAAGTCGCAAACTTCGAGGACTTCCTGAATAATCCGGGTCCGTGGGGCGCTTGTCAGGACGGATGGAGGCCAACGACGGTTGCGATGCCGATCTCCGGCGATCCAGAGTGCTTGTTCGACAACAGCACGAATAACCCAGGCTGGCATGTGAGCTGGCGCGGTTACCCGAACACACAGTTTGTCGTGTATTCAGCGCAGGCGAACGGGAGCGCGGCGGAAGAATTCAACAATGCCTCCGGCTATGCCGCGCCGAGCACAAGTAACTGGAACGTCTACGACAATGAAGTCATAATGATTCTCGTTGGCTCGAATAATAATCCGGCGGACATTTATCGCCTTGCACTGTCACACACGCGCGGCAACCCAGGATATTTCTGGAGCGATCCGCGTGCGGCCGAAGGCTACAGCGGAAATTACGTCGTGTTCGACAGCAACTCGGCATGGGGTTCGACGGGCTGCGGCTCAGATGGAGGCGGCGACTGCTCTGATGTCTATATTATAAAGATTCACTAGTCTGCTAGCGCCGGTGAGCAGCGGATTCCACTAGAATCCGCTGCAGCCGGCGCAAAGACATTCCCGGTTTCGATGTCGGCGTTGACAAAAAGCCCAGCTTACGCAACATATCCGCTCGACTGAGTCTTTAGTCCTTCACGAAATTCTTGCGTCTGAATACAAAATCAATACGTCAAGCTCTTGTGTGCCCGTGACTCGGCGTTTAGAGCAGCCGACTCTCATTAAACAGGAGCTATTTTCATTGGTTCTGAATGTCTTGTACGCTGCTATTTCCTCGATCGCTTATGACCTGCCGGGCATGAGCTGTTTATCGTCGTTCTGAAGAGTTCTGAGTTTTGAACAGTTCTGAGTCTGCTTCCCGCATATACGTTACTTGCATGTACTTGTGCGCCGTAACATACGTACTACCAACGCAATGGACCTTGACACCCATGAACCGTAGCGATACACGTTCGTCCCCTCAAGTCCGCTCATATCCTACGGGCTTGTCGAACAGTCTGTCTACAAAACGGGATCAGTGATCTCACCAATCTAGAGGCTCTCTACTCAAAAAACCTTAGATGGTGTCTGGAACACCGGGTCTGTTCCTGCTCTGCCCAAATTCTTTCGTCAGGAAAATTCTATGTCGAAAAAGCATCTGCCTTCACGGCCAGTATGTGAGATTTCTCGGCAAGAATTAAGCCGTAGGAGTTCACTAAGAACGGCGCTGCAGGCTGCACTGGCGGTATTAATCGTCTCGACCGCGCTAGCAGGCATCGCGCCCGGTGCCCGCGCACAAGCAAGCGCCATCGGCTCGTGGCAGACCCTTACGACGACCATGCCCATCAACCCTGTGCACGTCGCATTGATGCATACAGGAAAGGTGCTGGTCGTTTCCGGTTCGGGGAATTATCCGCCAGACACGGACTACATGGCGGCGATTTGGGATCCGGCGACGGATACCGTGACGACCATGCCGATCAGCTGGGACATGTTTTGCAACGGTATGGTTGTTATGCCGGACGGACGGCCATTCGTGATGGGCGGCACGCTGCAATACGATCCTTTTTACGGCCAGCAGAAAACCTCGGCATTCGATCCCACAACGGAAACATTTGCGGACCAGCAATCCATGGCTGACGGGCGGTGGTATCCTACGGGGACGGTGCTGGCAGACGGCCGCGTGATGGTTTTCTCGGGCTTGGGCCTCACAGGAAACACCAATACGACCGTCGAGTTCTTCACACTTGGCGCGGGTTGGAGCGAGCCTTACACTGCTTCCTGGACTCCGCCACTCTATCCCCGTATGCATGTGTTGCCCGATGGCAACGTTTTCTACTCTGGCCCAACGACGAGTTCGAGCCTCTTCAATCCTTCAACCCAAGCCTGGACTTTGGACGTCGCGAATACTCAATATAGCGGCACGCGGACCTACGGCACCTCCGTCCTGATGCCCTTAACTCCGGCCAACGGCTTCAAGCCCCGCGTCATGATTCTGGGAGGAGGCAACCCCGCGACAGCCACGACGGAGATTATCGATCTTTCGGTTTCAAATCCCGTGTGGACGTACGGAGTCCCGATGTCGCAAGCACGCATCGAGATGAACGCAACGATACTTCCAAGCGGGCAGATCCTCGCGACCGGCGGTTCGGTAAATGACGAAGACGCCACGACGGAAAGTCTGAACGCGGATATTTACGATCCGGAAACCGGCGCGAGGACTTCCGCCGGCGCAAATGCTTTTGCACGCCTCTATCACTCGAATTCGCTTCTGCTTCCCGATGCGACCGTATTGCTGCTCGGAAGCAACCCCGCCCGGGGCACGTACGAGCCGTACATGGAGGTCTACACACCAGCGTATCTCTACGATTGGGGCGACCACCGCGCGATTCGGCCAAGGATAACAAGTGTCAGTTCCAGCGTGCTGGGGTACAACAGCGCATTCGCGATTCAAACCCCAAATGCCAACCACATTTCTTCGGTCGTCTTAATCCGAGCGGGCACGCCGACTCACTCGTTCGACATGGATCAACGATTGGTGGGCCTCTCGTATACGGTAGGGAACGGCAAGTTGAATGTCACGTCACCTGCGAATGGCAACCTCGCGCCTCCGGGCTACTACCTTCTGTTCATTCTGAATTCTAAGGGTGTGCCCTCGATCGCGAAGTTCGTGCAGCTCATGACCAATCCTGGGACGCCTCCGACCGGAACGATCACGAGCCCTTCAGCGAACGTCACAATCGGCGCAGGCCAACCGGTGAATTTCGCTGGAACCGGCACATCTCCGAGCGGCCCGATCGCCGGATACGACTGGGTCTTCCCAGGCGGCTCGCCCAGCGCCAGCGCTGTCGCCACTCCCGGCAATGTGAGCTTCGCTACTGCGGGTACCTACGTCGCCTCGCTCACCGTGACGGACAATTCCGGCCGGACGGATCCCAATCCGCCTACGAGTACGATCACGGTCGTCCCATCGTTTTCGCTTTCGGCTTCGCCGAGCCCGGCGAGTGTGACTGTAGGCAACGGCACGAGTTCCACGGTAACGGTGACTCCCGGCTCGGGTTTCACTGGAACAGTTTCCTTTAGCGCGAGTGGAGCGCCGACAGGTGTATCCGCAATGTTTAGTCCCAGCACCATTACGGCGTCGGGCAGCACTACGATGAGCATCGCGACGACCGGTGCGGTCACCCCTGGGACCTACATGCTTACGATTAACGGATCGAGCGGCGAGATAAGCGTTTCGACGGGCGTAGGTCTCGCCGTAACCAACGACACGCAGCCGACGGCGCCGGCGAATCTAACGGCTTCGTGGATCACGGCGACAGGGATGAAGCTTTCATGGACAGCGTCAACGGATAACCTCGGAGTGGCCAGCTATGAAGTCGAGCAGTGCCAGGGCTCGGGTTGCTCGAATTTTGCGCAAATCGGAACCGTGTCGGGCGCAACGGCGACGTACAGTGCTACGCAACTGCGTTCCTCCACCAGCTATAGCTATCGCGTGCGCGCCGCCGACCCATCCGGAAACTTGAGCGGCTATTCGAACACGGCTAGCGGAACCACGAAGTAAAGAAAGCGAAAGCGGCCGGAACATAGTGCGCGGCAATCGGACTGTGGCGCGGCTGTTTATTTTGGCGACGTCTCGTAAAGAGCGCGTCCCTGCTGATAGTGGGAATCAAGAACAATTGCTGAACCACGAACCATTTGAAGTGTCGTGGCCCGGTCTTCTCTCTCGATCCCATCACTCGCGATCCTATCAGTCGTGGGTGCCAACGACCCTTTCCTTGACCGTTTGAACGATTCCTTGTTATCAACGGGAGCGTTACCAATAGGGAGGGCCTCATGCCGATTTCCCGTAGGAAATTGCTTTGCCAATTCGGCGCCGGAGCGGTGATGACTGCAGCGCTGCCGTCGCTGGCAGAATCCAGATTTGGCGAATTTCCGCGATCGATTGCTGAAGGTCGATCGGGAGGCCCGGTTATATTGTTGAGCCGGAACGAGAACGCGTACGGCCCGTCTGAAAAAGCGATCGCCGCCATGCGTGGAGCAGAACACTCCGCGAATCGCTATCCAAAAGCGCAGACCGGCGATCTCCGCGATCGCATCGCCAAGCTTCACGCCCTCGAGGTGGAACAGATCGTTCTGGGATGCGGCTCCGGAGAGATATTGACCGCAGCCGCTGCAGCGTTCGGAGGTCGCGGGAAGAAAGTTATCACCGCGCTACCTACATTTGAGCAACTCGGCCGAGCAGCTCAGATTGACGACGCGGAAATCATCACCGTCCCGCTCAGCAAGAATTACGCTCACGATCTCGACGGCGTGCTCGCCCGCACGGATGCCGCGACGGGCCTGATCTATATCTGCAATCCTAATAATCCGACGGCCAGCATCACGCCGCGCCGCGATATCGAAGATTTTCTTCAAAAGCTTCCGCGCACAGCAATGGTTCTAATCGACGAAGCCTACCATCACTACGTCGCGCCGACCGCGAGCTACGCGTCGTTCATCGATCAGCCGGTAAACGATGACCGCGTGATCATCACGCGCACGTTTTCGACCGTGTACGGCCTTGCCGGTATCCGGGTCGGCTACGCGGTGGCCTCGCCGGAAACCGCGCGCACGCTTTCAGCGCGGTGCCTTCCCGACGGCACCAACATCGTCGGAGCACTGGCCGCGGTCAGCGCGCTTGATGACACCGCCTACATTCGCACCTGCGTGAAGCGCAACGCCGACGATCGCCAGGAATTCTTCAATCAAGCCAACGCGCGAATGTTACGTGCCATCGACTCGCACACGAACTTCGTGATGATGAGCGCACAACGCCCCGCCACGGAAGTCGTCGAGCATTTCAAGAAAAACGGCGTTGAAATCGGGCGCCCATTCCCGCCGCTCGACAACTATATACGCGTCACCCTCGGCAAGCCCGCCGAAATGGCGGAGTTTTGGCGAGTTTGGGATCTCGCTCCGGCTCACAAGATGGAGATGTAACGTAAGGTGCACCCGCCCTCAGACAAGCGCGCCATGATGCGAATCATCGCCAGTCCGTCTTTGGATTATGGAATTTACTACGATGCGGGTTCTGGGCCGCGTCAAGTCCTTCACGAAATTCTTGCCTCAGAATACAAAATCAATACGTTACAATCACGTGGGCCCGTAGCTCAGCGGTTAGAGCAGCGGACTCATAATCCGTTGGTCCCAGGTTCAAATCCTGGCGGGCCCACCAACTATTTTGTAAGTTTTTAAACCGCTCGAGAAAATCTAGAAGAGGATTCCGGCTACCTGTTCGGCTATGAGATTTGCCTTATCGCGACGCATTTCGAGCGTCATCGCNNTTGGCGCCGGGCTTGGCATCGGGCTTAGCGTCGCTGCTGCACATCACCGCTTCATTGCCGATGGCGCGGAGCGGGGTGCTCTTGGGCGGGCATTGCGCGAGGTATGTGGGAAATTGTTTGGGAATGTCGGTCATGATGCCGACCGAGATGCGCAGCTCGTAAACCGCGGTTCCTTGCTGCCGGGAAAATTTGCAGACGCCGTCGCCCGGATGGCTGACGTTCGTGGTGACGCTTACATTCACGGCGCCGCCAAGAATTCCGCGTGCCGTTGCTTCGTTGATCCAGGGACACTTTGTTTGTCCGTGGCACACGGCGGGGATGAAAATCGCCAGGGCGAGCAGGAGTGTGTGATGTCTTCGCATCGGATTGCAGTTACGTCGTTGTTATCGTTGACAGCGTTGCCGTTGATACCGTTGCCGTTGATTCCGTTGCTGCCGTTGCAAAAGGCGCGAGCGCGCTACGATTTTGTCGCGGGCTTCAATGCTTCCGTTTTGAGGATCTTGCCGCCCTCTTGAATAACGTAGAGGCGGTTTACCTCGAGATTTTTCAATTGGTCTACTTGCCCGCTTAACCAGCGAATCTCGACCATTTCGACTTTCGTTGCGTTCTCGAGACCAAAGTGCATGCGCATGTCGTTCTGTGAAAAATAGCTGCCGCCGCTGCGCAGCTCGTCCATCTGAACGAGCGGCTTCGTCGCGCTCGGGATCGTCTTTGCCGTTACGATTATGCGGGTGCCAATGCCGGTTCGATTGGATTTCACGCCGACGAGCTTGATCTTTATCCAGTTGCGATTGAGTGTTGAGTCGCAGCGCAGAAGTTGCGGAATCGCGTTTACGCAGTTCACCGCGACATCGAGGTCGCCATCGTTGTCATAGTCGCCGAAGGCGCAACCGCGCGCCGATGCACCCTCCATAATTCCGGGCCCGCCTTGCTCAGTGACCTCTTCAAAACGTCCGTTGCGCAAGTTGCGATAGAGATATTTGTGTTCGGCGTATTTCAGGTCAGCCTTGGACTTGTCGACCTCGGGATAGACGTGGCCGTTCGACATCAATATGTCGAGCCAACCGTCGTTGTCCATATCGAAGAAGCCGACGCCCCAGCCCAGAAGGCGCGTGTTCACGCCGAGACCGCTGGGGTAGGTGCGATCTTCGAAGACGCCTTCGCCGAGATTCGTGTAAAGCGAATCGGTATCGCCGGCGAAATTCGTTTTCACAATACTGAGATTGCCGTCGCGATTGTAGTCGCCGATGGAAACGCCCATGCCGGCCTGCGGCTTTGCTTCGGCGGAGAGCGCTGCTCCGGATTCGATGGCAACGTCCTTGAAGGTGCCGTCCTTCTGATTCAGATATAGCGTCGCCGGCGCGGAATCATTGGCGACATAGATGTCGGGCCAGCCATCGTTATCGAGATCGGACGCGGCAACGCTGAGACCGTAGGTGCCGATGGCGTTCCACATTCCCGATTTTTCGCTCACGTCGGTGAAGGTTCCGTCTCCGTTGCTGTGATAGAGGATGTTTTTTCCGCCGGCTAGACCGGGAGGACCACAGGCGACGAGAATTCCCTTGTAAGTACACGGGCCTTCTTCGGGAAGAGGAGCGGTCTTCAGATCGAAGTCAACGTAGTTGGCGACGAACAAGTCGAGATGGCCGTCGCGATCGTAGTCAACCCAGGTGCAGCCGGTATTCCAGCGCGTCTTCGGTCCGGGCTGTGTGAGTCCGGAGCGTTCTGTGACATCGACGAAAGTTCCGTCGCCGTTGTTGTGATACAGGGCATTTTGGCCGTAGTAGGTGACGAACAAATCGTCATGGCCGTCGTTGTCGTAGTCGCCGACGCAGCAGGCTTGTCCCCATCCTGTGCGGATATCCAGGCCCGAGCCTTTGGTGACATCGGTGAACGTGCCGTCGCGGTTGTTCTTGAACAGGTGGCAATGCGGCTCCTTGCCCTTGGCGAATCCTTCGAGCCGCCATCCGTTCACGAGGAAGACGTCGAGCCAGCCGTCGTTGTCGTAATCGTAGAAGGCGAGGCCGCAGCCTGTGGTTTCGAGCAGATATTTGTTCTTGCCTACGCCGCCGTAAATGGTTTCGATATCGAGCCCCGAACCTTTGACGACATCAACGAAGCTGACGCCGAGCGGCGTGCCTTCTATTGCGGATTTCGGACCCGGCGGCGGAGGTGCGGGCTTGGCGTCGTAGCTGCGCTCGATAGGGCCGATTTTTGGTTTGGTTTCCTGCTGTTGTTGAGTGGGAGCGGCGAGGGCCAAAATATCTGCGAATGGAAGTACGAGCGCTGTGCGGCTCAACGAACGAAGAAATTTCCGGCGATCTATAGGCAACACTCCTCCTCAGCTACTGCTGTCCGTTGCCATTGGCGGACATGGGCTTCAGATCCG
>PMAA01000246.1:8227-13632 GCA_003152355.1 Acidobacteriota bacterium
TCATGCCCTTGCGGCGATACAAAATGGCGAGATTGTAGTGCGCCGCGACGTCGTCGGGATCGATTGCCTGCAAAGCTTGAAATTGCGCCACGGCATCATCGGAACGATGCTGCTGATAGTAGGCGATGCCTAGTTCGCGGCGCGCATCGCGCGATTGCGGATATTGCTCTACAACTCTTTGTAGATTGGCGACTTCAGCTTCGGGATGTCCCTCGCGTCGATCTACCAAGGCGAGATAGTAGAGTGCCCGGGCGTAATCCGGACGCAACTGCAACGCCTTCTCGAGAGCGGGCTGCGCGGACGAATATTTTTCCCATTCGATATAGGTTAGGCCCACGTTCACGTAGCCGTCCACGTAGTCCGGCCGAAGCTTGACCACTTGCTCGAACGCCGCAATGGCGTCGGAGTATTGCTGCTGGTCAAGGAAGCCGATGCCGACATTATTCCAGCGCATCCAGTCCTGATTGTCGCCCGTTTCCGCAGGTGTGGGATTATTCATGCCCATGTTCAGCGTGCGCGTGCGGGATGCCAGCTCAATGACTGGATAGAGCGGATGATCGGCACCGAATACATTGTTCAGATAACTCTGCCGCAGATGACGGTAATTCACGGATGTGGTGACGCTGACCGGGCCTTTTACGTCAGGCGGAATTCGGAATTCATAGCGCACCAAAGCGGAGCGTCCGGATTGAATTGAGTTGTCGTAGGCCATGGAATGGATCGTCCAGACCTTGTGATTATCAACAAATTCCCCGGAGAGATTCACTGGCCGGTTGGTGAAACTATGCGCGCGAGTATCGAGCATGCCATCGGGTTTGAGGAAGCCGCTGTGATAGATGTCGTTTCCTGCGGCGTCCTTCACTGTAACTTCGACCCACGCTTCGTAGAGATCGCGCACTTCGGGAATCAGCGAGTGACCGATGTTCTTGTTCTGGACGACGACGTAGGCTTCGACAACGTCGTTGGGCTCAAGCTGAAAGGGCACGGAGCCTAGCGGGGCAATCATGCTGTCGTCGCTCGCTTTTTTCAGCGCGAAGATATCCACGTTGAGGAAGTTGCCGGCTTTGAGGAATTCGATGGTCTTCTGCAACTGCTCGTCGAAGCCGTAGTAGAAGGGAACCGCGGTGTTTCCCGCCAGCCAGCGATGCGACGCAAACGTCCCTTGCTTCGCGCCGTAATCGGGCAGAATGGCCACGGCGCGCTTCATGTGGCAATCCTGGCATGTGGTGAAATCAGCCGTGTAAAAAGTGAGCGGGCTGCGCTTGGAGAACTTGGAATTCTGCCATTCGTCAAATGTGGTAAAGGCGCGGATGAATTTGTAATCGTTGAGCGGATTCGGCAGGTTGGCCTTGTGGCAGGCGGCGCAGAATTCCGGCGTGCGATAAAAGGATTGCATCACGGCCTTGGAATGACGCTCGGGATTCGCCAGGATATCGCCGAAGGGAACTTCGCCGGGAATGCGATTGCCCTTCTCGTCCACCATCACCGCGGGAACACCCATCACATAGCCGCCATTGCCCGAAGTGGATTGCAATTTCTGGACCGAATGGCAGGTGGTGCAAGTCAAACCGTCTTTGTCGAAGGCGCGATCGACTTGAGAGTTTTGAGTCAGCCCTCCCGAAAGCACGGCAATCGGATTGTGGCAGCTATCGCAGTGCCGNNCGCCACTGGTGGTAGGCCTCTTCGTGGCAATGGCCGCAATATTCCGCCTCGGGAAAAGCGCCGGGCTGGATGAACTCGTTGCCCTCGATGGCGGCGTTTCCGGGGAGCGACAAGTTGTCCTTGCCGAAACCAAAGTTGTACGTTTCGCGAACCTTGTCGGAATAATTTTTCCGCGCTTGGGTTTCGTCGGATTGGGCGTGGGTGGAGAATTGCATGGTTCCCATTAGCAATGCGATGCAGGCCAGGGAACCGGCGGAGATCTCTGCGAGACGGCTCATTCGAAACTTCATCACGCTCTAGTCCGGCAACGCAACTTCCAATTCGTCTCGTCGAGTGCGGTCAATTGCAATGTTTGCGGAGCATCGCGGAGTTCTACCGCAAGAATATTCCATTCGGCAAAATTTGTGTCCATCTCGGCTGGCATGGCTGCGTAGCTTGGTATAGCGCATCCTAGGGCATCTGTAAATGGTGGCATTCTGAAGCAAGACAGTCTCCAATAATCCGACATATTAGGGCCGGAAATTCTCTAATTTGGGCGATGACAGTCGTGCGCATCTACGATCTGTTTGACGACGGTTTCTGTCCCAGTGCTCCACGAGCGAATGATTCTAATAAATCCTCCGTCTGTCACTTCTTGCGATTCAATTCGCATCGGTAACAGCTCACCGTCGACCCAATGATATGTACCGCTTTCATAGGCACATCCCGCTGCTCCGCTGTTAACGTAAGTTGTGACTATGTTTGCCCCGCAATTAACGTTTTTCAGCGGGAGGCTAGAAAATCGAGGATAGGCTACAAACACACCTCGTGCTCGATTGAACCGATATAAGTAATACCAATCGTCTCCGTGAATACCGGCCGCTTTTCGCACCAGAAGATCCTTATATCCGTCGCAGTCGACATCCCGGAGGGACAGAGCTTCCACCCAACGTCCATCGACAATTGGGGCATCCTGAGGCGCGAAGTGAATTGTTTGAATGTGCCGCCCTGCGCTTCGGACTTCAATGTGATCAATGGGCTCGGCTCCTTCTGCTAGTCCGCCCCTGTTGTTATCGAAATACACAAGGAATTCGAAGGGCGGAAGAGATCGATGGATAATTCCGACGACGCGACTGGACTGCGCTGCGGAAACGGATAACAGAGCCAGAGCGAGGAGCGCCACCCGCGTTGAACGTGTCAGCACCGTGTTAAGCATATTCTTGATAAGCTCCGCACGATTACGGCCGAGACTCTTCCAGCGCGTCGGCCTTATGCCGTTCTTCTGCTGCTTCGGCCTTCTTGCCTTGGCGTTCCAGGGCATTGGCCAGCCCGCGGTGCGCTTCGGCATAGTTCGGATCGTTGTTGAGCGCTTCCCGGAATCGTTCGACGGCGTCTGCGAGCTGGCCCTTCTGCAGCAAAGCGTCGCCTGAATTTGTGGAGACTGTCGCTCTCTGGAGATTCATGGTCACGCGTTCCAATTCCGCGCCTTTTTTTCGCTCGATGGCTGCTTCGGTCGCCTGACCTTGCTGAGCGAGAACCATTGCCAGTGTCAGGTGAGGATCGGGCTGGCCGGGCATTTGTCGAATCGCCTCCCGCAAAGCGTCGGCGGCTTCCGGCAGTTTGTTCATTTTTCGATAGAGGCTACCAAGTGTAGCCCAGCCGTCCGCGTTGTCGGGGTGCAGCTTCATCGCGAGCGAGAGTTCGCGGGCTGCGTCGTCGTAGCGGCCGTCCTGCATGTAAAGGATGCCGAGCGTGTAATGCGGCTCGTGGGCCGAAGGGTCGAGCTTGGCCGCGGTCTCGAGTTCAGGAATGGCGGCCGCATTGTCATCCTTCAATTTCAGTGCGAGTCCGAGATTGTAATGGAGCTGGAAATTGTCGGGATTGCTCTTCAGGCCGGAGCTGAGGACTTGGATGGCTTCGTCAATTTCGTTCATTTGCATGTACGCAGCCGCGAGATTCTCGTGCGCGGTAGGATCGCCGGGCCGATTGGCAAGCGTGCGCTGGAGAAACGGAATGGCATCTTTTGCGTTTCCAGCAAGGAGGAGAGCGAGACCCAGGCTCGTAACCGCGTCTGCGTTCTTCGGCTCAGCTTCAACGACTTGGCGAAGCAAGGGAAGAGCCTCACGCTCGTGGCTGGTGCGCTGAAGCACTAGAGCGAGTTGATACTTGGCTTGCGTGGCCGCGGGATTCACTTCGATTGCCCGCTGGAATGCCATGATGGCCTTGTCGTCTTCATTATTCGCAACGTACGCGCTCCCTAGTTCAGTGGCGGCCACCGGGTTGTTCGGAGCGAGTTGGCAGGCGAGCGTAAGCTCCGAAATCGCGGCAGGCGCTTGCTGTAGGGCGACTAGCGCTACTCCGAGATGCATGTGAGCAGCTGCGAACTGCGGATTAAGCTCGATTGCTTTCTGAAACTCGCTCACGGCCGCTGGCCAATTCTTCTGCATGGCGTATAGCGAGCCCAGGTCGTCATGGAACTCGGCGCTCTGCGGCGATTCGGCGACGGCGGTCTTCATCTTGGCGATTGCCGTCGGCACCTGACCAACGGCAGCCAGCGAGCGAGCGTACCCCGCAAGTACCGACGACGGAAGCGCGTGCGGTGAGTTCGAACTCCGCGCTCCTCGTGAGCCGGCTTCGACTTCTTTGAACAATACAATCGCTTTTGTATAAGCGCCCGTTTGCTCGTACACCAGGGCGAGATTTGTCTGCGCGGATACATCGCCGGGTCTGAGCGCCAGTGCCTTTTGCAATTCGTTGATTGCTTCCGGGAATTTTCCAAGACCTACCAAGACGGCGCCGAGGGCACTGTGGCCCTCTTCGATCTCAGGGACTAAGCGAACGACCGTCTCGAACTGTACTTCTGCGGCTTTGAAGTCGTTATTCGCGACAGCTGCATTGCCTGCTTGATAGGCCGCCTGGGCGTTGGCGTTGACGTCCTTCTGTGCACCCGGAGATGAGGCGTTTTGCGCAGCGAAGCCGGGCTGAGCCGTTGGCGCCAGAATCAGAAACAGGACGACGCGCGATAAATGCGTCTTCATAGCCGGCGCCATGGGGTGCGAGCCCGGTCACTATCAGAGCGCATGCGCAAAGCTCCCACAGATACCCGACGCCAAGAGGAATTTAGATGAGTCGCTGGAATTGGAATGTGGTATCCCGCGAAAATTATACCAGTGTCTTTGCCTGGATTGTCTAATGCTCACAGGCGGAAAGCCTCCATTTACTCTTCCGCTAAAGCTCGGAAATCTGACTTCCGTGGGCCTTCATTTGCATCAATACTTTGAGGTCAATTGAGGCGGCCAGCCCTGGGGGTCAGAGTGAGCCGGATTTGGGACGCGCTGAGGGCCGCAGAGCAGCATCGGGCTCGAGCCATCCAGCGCACGCAGGAACAGCAACTCGAAACTCACCGCGGCGACCGGCGCAACAGCAAGCGCGTCGAGCTGAACGTTCCCCTTTTCGTCTACGGCTCCAACACCGACCAGCAACCATTCCACGAGGAAGCATTCACGCTGGATTTGAACGATGGCGGTTGCAGGCTCTCGCTCGCGGAAGACGTCTTCCCCGGCCAGCGGCTTTGCCTTACCAACACCGAAAATCAAGCAGAGCGCGAGTGCCGCGTGATTCACGTCAGCAAACGATTCCACGGGCGGCTGCGCATCGGCGTCACGTTCTTTCAGCCCGACGCGCAGTTCTGGCAGAGCTACTGAACCGCTGCTCATTTTTCCCAACAACCACCGGCAAATAGGCAATCGTAGCGCCGGCATCTT
>PMAA01000218.1:0-185 GCA_003152355.1 Acidobacteriota bacterium
GATTGATTCACGTTGATCCCTATGCCGACCACCGCGTAGTGCACGCGATCAGGTTCAGCCTGCATCTCCGTCAAGATGCCGCAGAATTTTTTGCCGCCCAGCAAAAGATCGTTCGGCCAGCGAACATCAGGCGCCGCGTCTAATTCTTCCGACGTTGCGTCGCGCGCGGCCAGCCCGGCCACCAG
>PMAA01000218.1:239-5147 GCA_003152355.1 Acidobacteriota bacterium
CGCCGAGCTTCATGGCGATGTCGTTCGTCGATTCCACTTTGAAGAAATGGTAGTTGTGCTTCCAGAAGGGCGTATTCAGCAATTGCCGGCTGATCAATTTGGGCGCGAGGATGTCGGGAATGCGACTGATGTGATAGCCCGTGCGCGCATGCCCGCTCACATCCACGCCCAGCGCGCGCAGCTTCTGCACCCAGCGCCACACCGTCCCGCGCGAAACTCCGATCTCGCTCGCGATCTTCTCGCCGCTGATAACGATCGTGGTGTTTTCTGAGAGCAGCGTCAGCAGAGCATCAATTCGGCGATCCGTCAGGCCGCGAATCACTTTGAGGCGTTTGGGTTCCATGCGAGCGTGCAAGGTTACTTGAGCCGCGCTCCCGCAGCAAGCTGCCGAGCGCCGAACACTCCAGGTTGTCCGCTATTGGAGCTGCGCGAGCCGTTCGCCGAGTTTCTGCCGCTCGGCCTCGCGTTCGGCGAGAGTATTTTCGAGATTTCGGATAATTTCAGCCGGCGCCTTACTGCGGAAATTGTCATCGGCTAGCCGCGCACGCTTCGATTCAATATCTTTGCCTAGTCGTTCCCTGTCTTTCTTGATCTTGTTGATCTCCGCCTGCTTGTCGACGCCTTCTCCGTAAGCAATCCGCAGATCGAACTGCGCCGTCGAGCGCATCAAGCCGCCCTTCGAATCAAGCCGCCCCGAAGAAAGGTTCAACGCCGAGAGGCTAGCGAGCCGTAAAATCGGATCGAGATTTTGCCGAACGAGCTCGACGAACGCTCCATCCGCGCTCGACAAATCCGCTACAATTGTCTTCTTCGGATCAATCTTCAATTCAGCGCGAATGTTTCGCGCAGCAGTAATGATGTCCTGCAGTTGCGCCAGCTGCCGTTCCGCATCTTCGTTAAGCCACGCAGCCTTCGGTTCGGGAAACGCTTGCAGCGCTATGGAGCGTTCGCCCGCCGCCTGCGGCAACCGGTGCCAAAGTTCTTCGGTGATAAACGGCATAATCGGATGCAGCATCCGCAGCGCCGCATCGAGCACGGCAAAAAGATTCCGCCATGCCCCAATTGCCGCCTCGCGATCGTCACTCAGCAGTTGCGGCTTAATCCACTCAATATACCAATCGCAAAAATCGCCCCAGAAGAAGTGATAAGCCGTCTGCGCCGCTTCATGAAATCGAAATTCGCCGAACGCCGAATTCATCTCCCCGGCAACACGCGCCAGCCGCGAGAAAATCCACTGATCCGCGAGCCCGGCGCCTTCGGCCGGCGCCGCATAAGGCGCCTTCTCTCGAATCTCAGGCGCCGCAAGCTCCTCAATCGTCGTTCCCGTCGCCTCGAATTTCTCGAGATTGACGAATAGAAATCGCGCCGCATTCCAAATCTTATTCGCAAACGCCCGCGCCGCGAGAATGCGGTCGTCGCTCATGATGATGTCGGTCCCAGGCGCGGCCATGCTCGAAAGCATGTAACGCATCGCGTCGGTCCCGTACTGCTTCGTCATCTCCAGCGGATCCACACCCGTGCCCTTGGTCTTCGACATCTTCTCGCCGCCCGCGAGCCGCACGAGCGAGTGGAGATAAAGCCGCCGGAAGGGAATCCGCTGCTCGACGCGCGCGCCTGATGTCAGATGTAATCCCATCATGATCATCCGCGAATCCCAAAAAAACAGAATGTCGTAGCCGCTGATCAAAACGCTTGTCGGATAATACGTTCGCAAATCATCCGTATCATCCGGCCAACCAAGCGAAGAAAATGGCCACAAAACGGAACTGAACCACGTATCCAGCACGTCCGGATCCTGCGTGAGCTTCGAGCCCCCGCATTTCGTGCAATTCGTCGGCACGCTCGCCGCGCGCGCATGCCCCTCGACAAGCTCCACCTGCGAATCGCGCGCCGGAACCATCTCCTTACAATCCGCGCAATGCCAAATCGGAATCCGATGGCCCCACCAAAGCTGCCGTGAAATGCACCAGTCGCGAATGTTGTCGAGCCAATTCAGCAGAATCGTCCGCTGATTGTCGGGAAGCACTTCAATCGTTGCGTCGCGAACCACCTTCTCCGCTTCCACCGCCAGTGGCTTCATTTTGCAGAACCACTGCGTCGAAATTCGCGGCTCAACAATCGCTTTGCAGCGATCGCAAGTGCCGATGGTATGCGTGTGCTCGGCCACCCGCTCGATAAGCGAGAGCTTCTCGAGATCCTCGAGCACTCGCGCCCGCGCAGCAAATCGCTCGAGTCCGGCATACTTCCCTCCAGCCTCGTTGATGTGCGCGTCATTCGTCATGATGTCAATTTCAGCCAGGTTATGCCGCTTGCCGATTTCGAAGTCGTTCGGATCGTGCGCAGGCGTGATCTTCACAACGCCGGTGCCAAATTCGCGATCCACGTAAGCATCCGCGATCACAGGAATTTCGCGATCCATCAGCGGCAGCAGCACTTTTTTGCCGATGAATCGCTGATACCGCTCGTCGTCCGGATGCACCGCGACGGCCGTATCGCCAAGCATCGTCTCCGGCCGCGTCGTAGCCACCACAAGAAATTCGCTCGAGCCGACCACCGGATACCGAATCGACCAAATCTGCCCAACGCGCTCGTTATGCACCACTTCCAGATCGCTGATCGCCGTCTGGCATCGCGGGCACCAATTCACGATATATCGTCCGCGATAGATCAAGCCTTCGTTGTAAAGCCGCAGGAACGCTTCAAGTACGGCGCGATATAGCGCCGGCTCGAGCGTGAACCGTTCGCGCGTCCAATCGCATGACGCGCCCAGCCGAATCATCTGTTGCTTGATTACGCCCCCGCTCTCCGTCTTCCATTTCCACACGCGCCGCTCGAATTCCTCGCGCCCCAGGTCCTGCCGCTTGATTCCTTCCTTCGCAAGCGTCCGCTCAACAACAAACTGCGTTGCAATGCCAGCGTGATCCATTCCCGGCAGCCAGAGCGTCCGGTCGCCCAGCATGCGGTGCCAGCGCACCACAATGTCTATCTGCGTGTGCTCGAGCATGTGGCCGATGTGAATCGACCCCGTCACATTCGGCGGCGGAAGGACGATCGAAAATTTCGGCCCGTCGTGCGAGTTTTCCGCACGGTAAAGATTCTCGTCGAACCAGGCTTTGGCCCAGCGCTCTTCGATCTCCTGCGGCTCGTAAGCCTTTGGTATTTCTAGCGTCATGAAGCCCCTGCAATTTTGTCTCGATTAGAAGTGACCTGTGATGATTGTTTTCTTTGAGTTGTGGCGATTTCTAATCGTTTGCGTGTCTCGATTAGAAAGGCGAAATTCGAAAAGGGAAAATGGAAACGAGAAAAGGGGCGAGCCGGCATGTTGCCGCCGATTTTGAGTTTCGGTGATTGGGCGAAAAATCGCCGACAGGATGTCGGCGCTACGAGTGGATGCCCCGCCCGCTGGGAAGCACTCGCCGCTATTGTAGTGTGCTTCAACATTTTCGTCGAGGCACTTTAACATGCACCCCCGGGGTACCAGCAAATCCACAGGGTACTATAGCTGCGTGGAAGTGTCGGAGAATCAGCGAGATTCGATTGCCAAAAAACACGAAAATCGTGCTCTCAATAGATCTATCGGAAAAATCGTCTTGACAAGTATAGATATCGTGTGATATATATACTGACGTGAGCGAAACTAACGCTGAACGGTTCCTGCCGCTTAAACCGCAGTGGTTTCACATCATGCTTTCGCTTGCTGGTGGGGAGCAGCACGGATACGCGATCATGCAGGACGTGCTGAATCGCACTGCCGGGAAGGTGCGATTGTGGCCGGCTACGCTCTATGGATCGATCAAGCGGCTCATCGAGGCTGAACTTATTGAGGAATCTGACGAACGCCCCGCGCCGGAGTTGGATGACGCGCGACGGCGATATTACCGCCTGACGACCCTCGGCAGGGAAGTGCTTGACGGGGAATGCGAGCGCCTTCAGGAACTGGTTCGTGCAATCCAAGTGAACCAGGCCCCATCGAAACAAGACCATCACGTGAACCAAGACGACATGGTGACGGAATGAACTTCGCATGGCGCATCTACCGCCGGTTGGCGGAAGCCTTCCCGCACGAATTCAAATTGGCTTATGGCACCGAGGTGACGCAGCTCGGACAGGACGTCTTCGAAGACATTGCCAGGAGGCACGGCATCACCGGCCTGTTCCGGCTAATCGCAGACATCGCGATTCGCGTGCCGATCGAATACCTGACCGAAATGCGCGGCGATATGCGCTATGCGTTGCGAGCGCTGATCAAGTCGCCCGGCTTTGCGCTGGTCGCCATCATTTCGATGGGACTCGGAATTGGCCTGACGACAGACGTGTACAGCTCGAAATGGGCGATGCTATTCCGTGATCTGCCCTCGGCGGCGAATGCCAAAAAACTGGTCATGCCTATGCAGCCGGTCTCGTATTACTACGTCGAGCAGTTTCGGGAGCAAAAGACTCTTTTCACCGGCGTCGCCGCGTTTCAGAACGGCGTCCCGTTCAATATCACCTTTCAAGGTGATATCAATTCGAGACCCGAGCGCATCTTCGGACAACTCGTATCACCCGATTATTTTTCTGTCGTAGGCGTCCGGCCACAGCGTGGACGAGTTCTCAGCGCCGCCATCGACAAACCGGGCGACGCGCCCGCTGTGGTGATCAGCGATCGTTTCTGGCGCAATCGCCTCAATTCTTCTCCCGATGCCGTCGGGCAAATTCTTCGCGTGAATGGCCAAATCGCGACCATCGTGGGAATCACACCGAAGGATTTCAACGGCGCCCTAGGCATAATTCCGGCTGAAATATTCGTCCCGATTACCGCGCCAGCCGCGCTGGCACCGGAGTTAGCGAACGACGTTTTGCACCAACGAAATGCCAAAGAGTTTCTGGCAATCATGTGCCTGGCACCCGGGGTCACGATTGAATCCG
>PMAA01000175.1:0-7017 GCA_003152355.1 Acidobacteriota bacterium
TCGAGTCTCACGTCGCCTACGATATCGGAAGCGCCGTGATGGAAGTTGGCGATTGGCTGGTCATCTACACCGACGGAGTCGTCGAAGCCGTAAACGAAGAGGGAACCGAATACGGCGTGAATCGCTTGATTGCGGTCGTCAACGCCNNCAGCGATGAGCCGGTGTAAGCCTGTGCCAGATTGCCCAGCGTCACCGTCGTCGCCGCGCTCATCGAGCAGAATGGCCGAATGCTGATCTGCCAGCGTTCCAGCACCGGCTCGTTCCCACTGAGCTGGGAGTTTCCCGGCGGCAAGGTCGAGCCGGGCGAAACTTTGCCCGACGCGCTCGCCCGCGAACTGAAAGAGGAACTCGGCGTCGCCAGCACCATCGGCGCCGAGCAATACCGCACGCGCCATCGCTACGCGCACCAGCCCGAAATCGCCGACGGCCTTGAACTCGTCTTCTTCTCCGCGCAAATCGCCGCCCCGCCCCGCAATCTAGCCTTCGAGCAAATCCTGTGGGAGCGCATCGAAGCCCTAGCCGACTATGATTTCCTCCCCGCCGACAAGGAATTGGTCGCGAAGTTAGCCTCCCGCGCCGCCACGCCCTCGATTCCGACCCCGCCGAATCCGCGCCGCGCCAGCTAAATCGCGTGAATCGCCGTGTCCCGTTCTTGCACTGTGTGCTAGAATAAAACCGTCAAAATTGTCGGCCGCACCCAGTCTTCAGCCCAGGAGAAGCTCCGCATGGCCACACGGAATCAGCCGGCTGTCACGCAACCGAAAGCGAGCAGAGTAGCCTACTCGCGCGAACTCCTGCTTGGGTTGTACCGCTCCCTGATGAAGTGCCGCATGTCCGACGAAAAAGCGCGCATCCTCTTCCGCCAAAGCAAGTTCGGCGGTAATTTTTATTCCGGCGTAGGCCAGGAAGCAACGGAAGTCGGCGCCGCTTTCACCCTTCGCAAGGACGACTGGATTGCTCCCTCCCACCGCGATTGGACCTCAAACATTATTAAGGGCGCGCCGCTGAAATCTTGCTTCGCGCAGCTTTTCGCCAAAGCAACCAGCCCTGACCGCGGCCGCTCTTCTCCGGCGCACATGGGATTCCCCGACTTGCACGTAATCACGCCAGCAAGCAGCATTGCAGGCCAGTTGGCGGTGGGCACGGGCGTGGCATTCGGACTGAAGCGCCTGAAGAAAGACACAGTCGTAGTAGCGTTCTTCGGCGATGGCGCAACCAGTATCGGCGGTTTCCACGAGGCGCTGAATTTCGCCGGCGTGCATCGGTTGCCGATAATCTACATCTGCCAGAACAATCTTTGGGCGGAATCAGTCCCGCTACGCCTGCAGACGGCGCTGAAGGATTTGTCCGAACGCGCAAAAGCATACGGCTTCCCGGGCCTCTCGGTGGATGGAAATGACGTCCTCGCGGTGTACGAAGCCGCAACCAAGGCCATCGCGCGCGCGCGTGCGGGCGAAGGCCCAACGCTCATCGAGTGCAAGACGTATCGCTGGTACGGTCACTCAGAGATCGACCCCGCCAAATACCGCATTAAAGAAGAAGTGGAAGCGTGGAAGAAGCGCGACCCGGTTCTCGCGTTCGAAAAGTATCTCCTCGACAAGAAAATTCTCAACGACTCGAAGAAGGCTCAGATCGCCGTTGAGATCAATCGCGAAATTGACGATGCCGTCGAGTTCGCCGAGAACAGCCCATATCCCGACCCGTCTGAAATCACGAATTTCGTCTGGGCCGATTAAAACAAGGAATTCCGGAGAGACATGCCACGAACGATTAATTATATCGACGCGATCACGGAAGCGCTCGATCAGGAAATGGGACGCGACGATCGCGTCTTTATCATGGGCGAGGATATTGGCCCGTCCGGAGGCGTTTTTAAGGCGACCGCCGGCCTATTTGACAAGTACGGCGAGGATCGCGTGTTGGACACGCCTCTCGCCGAGAACAACATTATTGCATCTGCAATCGGCGCGGCGATGGTCGGGCTGAGGCCCGTGCCTGAAATCCAGTTCGCCGATTTCATTACGCCCGCCATGGATACCATCGTCCAGCAGGCGGCCAAGATCCACTACCGCAGCGCGGGCGCGTACACCTGCCCAATCACCATTCGCATCTGCTGCGGCGCGAGTAGCGGCAGTGGGCTATATCACTCGCAGGAAAACGCAACGTGGTTCACGCACGAGCCGGGATTGAAAGTTGTTATGCCGTCTACGGCCTACGACGCGAAGGGACTGCTTCTCGCGGCGATTCGCGATCCGAATCCGGTTCTTTATTTTGAGCACAAGAAGCTCTACCGCTCCGTGAAGGGCGAAGTTCCCGAGGGCGATTTCACGGTGCCGCTCGGCAAAGCCGCCGTGCGACGCGAAGGGCGCGACCTCACCGTGCTGACGTATGGCTCAATGGTGTCGCTATCACTCGAAGCGGCCGAACTGATGTCGAAGCGCGGCGTCGAAGCCGAAGTTCTCGACCTGCGTACGCTTTCGCCGCTCGATAAGGAAGCGATTCTTACGAGCGTGCGGAAGACGAGCAAGTGCCTGATCGTCCACGAAGACAAACGGACGATGGGACTCGGCGCGGAACTTTCGGCCATCGTCGGCGAAGAAGCTTTCGACGATCTCGACGGTCCGATCATCCGCATCACCGGGCCGGACATCCCCGCGATGCCGTTCAGCCCGCCGCTTGAAAAAGCCTGGCTGCTGAATACCGAAAAAATCCTCGCCGGAATGGAAAAGCTCGCGGCGTACTGATCTTCCACTTAGATTTTGTTTCCGTGCGGCGCCGTATGCATAGTCCAACGCGGAAATAACGTCTAAACAAGCGTCCGGCCGCCATCCACAGGCAAAATCTGGCCGGTAACGAAATCCGACTTAACGAAAAATGCCACGGCATCCGCGATGTCTTCGCCCGTCCCGGTGCGATGCAGCGGTACCTTACGAATGTAATCCTCGTCCGGCTCTTCACCGGGAAACTGGATCGTCCCTGGCGCAACGCTATTGACGAGAATCTTTGGCCCGAGGGCGCGCGCGAGACACCGCGTCAGCATAATCACCCCGGCTTTCGAAACGCAGTAGTGCGTGAACGCCGGCCACGCGAGAAGCCCGCCAAGCGATGAGATGTTGACGATGTGGCTCTGTCCAGCGCCGCGCCGCAGTAATGGAATGGCAGCTTGCGCGCAAAGAAATTGCGATTTCAGATTTACATTCATGATCCGGTCCCACTGCTCCTCGGTCAGTTCCTCGAACTTCGCGGGGAAAAATATTCCGGCGTTATTCACGAGAATGTCGAGCCTGCCGAATTCTTTATCGACTTGCGCGAAGAGCTTGCCCACATCGGCCTTCTTCGAAACGTCCGCCTGAATCGCGATCGCTCGGCGTCCACGCGCCGCAATTTCGCCACCCAACTGCTCCGCTTCGCTCTTCGACGTTTTATAATTCACGACAACGTCCGCGCCTTCCTCGGCAAGCCGCAGCGCGATGCTCCGCCCGATTCGTTTCGCTGCGCCCGTCACGAGAGCGACTTTGCTTGAAAGCTTCCCCTCTGCCATGCTTTCCTCCCCCGATGCACTTTTTGCAGTTTCACCTTAGCATCGGACGATTGTCTGTCAACATCGGGGCCTTCGTGATCTCGCGTTTGACGCCCCGGCGCAGCGTCCCTACAATCACATCTTTCGGGAGACGCGTGATAAATGGAGGAGTTATGAAACTCGACGTGTTAGCCATCGCGGCGCACCCCGATGATGTGGAGCTATCCTGCGGCGGCACGCTATTGAAAATGGCTGAGATGGGTTACCGTACTGGAATTCTCGATCTCACGCGCGGCGAAATGGGCACGCGAGGCACGCCGGAAATTCGTGCGCGTGAGGCATCGGCTGCAGCGAATATCCTTCGCGTGAAAGTTCGCGAAAATCTGGGCTTGCCTGATTCGCGGCTCGAAGTAAACGAGGAATTCAAGCGCAAGATTGCGGAACGCATCCGCGCCCTGCAACCCCATACAGTAATCCTCCCCTACTGGGAGGGTCGCCATCCCGATCACTACACGGCGGCGCGTCTTGGCTACGAAGGATGTTTCATCGCGGGATTGAAGCAGATGCCGCTCAAGGGCGAGGCGTTCCGGCCGTTCAAGATTCTATACTCCGCGGTATATCAAGACGTGACGCCGAGTTTCGCGGTGGATATTTCGTCGCAGTTCGACAAGCGCCGGCGCGCGATTCTCGCGTACAAATCGCAATTCAATCCGCCGAAGTCACAGAAGCGTTCGAAAGTCTACCTGCCGCTCGACCAACTCGAGCACGAAATGAATCTCATCACCAGTTATTACGGGCGGATGATTGGCGTGCGCCACGCAGAACCGTTCGTGACGCGCGAAATTCAAGCTGTCGACGACATTGTGAAGATGCCGGTGCGGTCATTCTAGCGATCCAGCGATAGCACAGAACACATTTCAGAGCCCCGAGGCTCCCTGCCTCGGGGACTGAATGAAACTGGCTGCAGTTTTGAAATTTCGATACTCGGCGAGGCGGGATCGCAGGAATCGCACCCGGTCATCCCAACCCTCAGAAATCGCCAATCCTTAGAATTCGTTCGATTCCTGCGCGAACTTAAATCCCGGCAGCACCGGCCCCGTGGCCGCATTCTGCACCCGAACCCGGACCGGCGCCTCCATCTCGGCTCCGGCTTTGCGCAGCACGGCAAAAGTAGCCAGTGCCTCGCTGTAAATCTTTGTAATCAGGTAGGTTTCGTCGCTGCCGTCCTTCTTCCAAACCTGTCCGACCTGTATCTTTCGAGTCGCCATATGCCTTAAACGAATGTAGACAGAATCGGTTAGGCCGTCAATACGATTGCAAAACTCTGCAAACCGGGAAGAAACTCTTTTCAGGCTTCTGACATCGAAGCACTCAGGATCAAATGAAGTTCGGGTGTATAATCACGTCGATTCCGGCCGGAGGTGCTCCATGAAATCCTGGACAAGAGAGTTTGCTGCAATTCTGCTGACGATGTCTCTCGTTTATCCGGCCGCGTACGCGCAGCAGCAGCAGTCTCCGGCTCCGCCAGCGCAACCGGCACAAACGGCTCAGCCAGCCCCAACGCAGCCCCAGCAGACCCAAACTCCGCCGGCGGACACGGCTCCCGTTCAGGACATCGGCGCGACGCCCTCCGGCGTCAAGGGCGGCAGCGAGGCAGACGTCAACGCCATCGGCAATCGCAAAGTCGGCCACGGGCCCGACATGTATTCGATGGAGCACGAGATCGCCCTCGGCAAGCAACTCGCTCAGGAAGTGGACCGAGTTTCGAAATTCATCACCGATCCAGTGGTCACCGAGTACGTAAACCGAGTTGGACAGAATCTGGTCCGGAATTCGGACGCGCAAGTTCCCTTCAACATCAAAGTCATCGATTCGGACACAGTAAACGCCTTTGCTCTACCCGGCGGATTCTTCTACGTGAATAGCGGCTTGATCTTGCGCGCCGATGAAGAATCGGAGCTTGCCGGAGTGATGGCGCACGAAATTGCCCACGTTTGCGCGCGCCACGGCACGCGAAATGCTACCAAGGGCACCATCATGCAGATGGCCACGATTCCGCTGATTCTTCTGGGGCCGGGCGGCTGGGCTGGCTACGGACTTTACGAAGGCTTGAATTTCCTGATACCGGTCACTTACCTGAAGTTCAGCCGAGACGCCGAACGCGAAGCGGATTATCTCGGCCTGCAGTACATGTACAAAGCCGGTTACGACCCGAACGCTTTCGTGCAATTTTTTGAAAAAGTGGAAGCGGACGAAAAGAAGCATCCGGGAACGATCCCGAAGCTTTTCTCCACGCACCCGCCCACGCCCGATCGCATTGAGGCATCGCAAAAAGCGATCGCCACGATTCTTCCGAGCCGCGAAGAATACATTGTCACCACTTCTGAATTCGATGTCGTGAAGCGGCGCCTTGGGGCCATCGAAGCAGGGCAAAAAGTTCAGGAAAAGAAAGTCAGCAAAGACAAGCCCACGCTTCGCAAACGGACCGACCCGAACGCCGGCGGAACGAGCACCACAACGAACGGCGGCGGAGACGGCACCTCAACCAACGGCGGCGACACCACCACAAACAACGGCGATTCGACCAGCAGCGACGACGACCGTCCAGTCCTGAAAAAGCGCCCGGACTGAATTCTCGTCATATTGCATAACAAAAAAGGCGTTCCGACGATCTCGGAACGCCTTTGATTTTTCTTCTACCGCCGGCGTCTCGCCGGCTCTTCGCTTTCCAAGTGCCATCAATCCATCAATCTTTAGCGCTCCACCGTCTCCGCCACTCCCATCCTCTTCAATCCCTCAGAATAATACTTTCGATAGAGAACGTCCCACTCCTCGCTGCCTTCCAGAATTTCCTTCTTCTGCGAGGTAATCTTCAGGCGTACTTCGGTGTCCACCTGCTCTTCGAGCTTCAGCAGCGCCTGCAGGATATTGACGATTTCAAGGCGAATCGTGTCGCGATCTTCGATGAATTCCACTTGATCAAGCGATACAAGAACGTCAATAATTTTGTGTGAGAGCCTGACCGTCTTTTCGCGACTGAGCCTCATAATCCTCGCTGGAATTTCCTCCCGCTAGCGCAGCGTCAGCTTTCGCTGCCGCGCCAATTCCCCTTTCACCTTTTTGTACATTTCCTGGTAGGAAACGCCCGTCCGGCGCATTTCCTCGGCATGCTGGCTCAAAATTTCGCGGACTTCCTCGTTCAGCCGGTCCTCGACGCCCAACTCCTCCGCCATGGCTTGTCGAACGGCCTGCGCGACCGATTCCGCCGACTTCGTTTCGATCATTTCCGTCGCCGAAAGGCGTTTCACCACCTCTTTCGACATGTAACCGACAAAATCGCGAGACAGCAGCATTCACTTTTCTCCGCGCGCTTTATCTGAACAATTCAGTGTACTGTCTGCGTCTTTCGAGGTCAAGAAAAGGCCACGTTGACGCTTTCTAGCCCTTCCGATAAGATGAAAAAGTTATTTCTGGGCGGTTAGCTCAGCGGTTAGAGC
>PMAA01000175.1:7030-7170 GCA_003152355.1 Acidobacteriota bacterium
ACGCCGATCGCAGGCAATATCGAACTTTATCTCCAAGGAAACACGCCTCAACCGTAGCTTTACCTGTCGCGCTCGCGCCAAAATCAGCTGTATTAGACGCACGATAAACGCTAGAAAATTTCATCAGAGCCCGGAGGCTC
>PMAA01000155.1 GCA_003152355.1 Acidobacteriota bacterium
GGCCACTCCAGCACCTCTCCGCAGGCTGCTAAATTGCTTGACCCGCACGTGCTTTGCCGTTGGAAAGACCGCACCGAGCGGCGACTTATTCGCGGCGATCCAACGCGCTTGTAGGATATCACGGACGTGCTCGTCGTTCTCACGGAACGACGAACGATACTCAACAGCGTTCTTCCTTCTGTCCTCGGAGTAAAGAGTCGCGCAAACTTCCAAAGGGTCTGGTACGCGAGTAGAACTAAAAATGCCCTTGTGTACAGTAGTTTGCGGCGGCTTCCACTGGCTTAATTGTGCAACTGAGTCCTAGATCCAGGTCGCAAAGACGAGCAGTTCGATTGAGATGGGGTGCCCGACTGTTCACTCGTCAATTCTAGGCCTTTCGATGACGTCTCCAACTTCGCGCGAGGGTCACAGGAGGCCCGAATGTCCAAATCCAAGCACTCGACATCGAAGAATCAGCATCCGCAGAATATTCCCGAAGAGACAGAGCGAAAAGGCTCCACGCGCCGCGCTTTCCTTGGGCAGGTAACTAGCGCGGCGGCGGTAACGGTCGCAGCGGCGGCTGCGGCTTCAGCTCCTCTGGCGGCATCAGCCGCAGCCGTATCGCAGGAATCTCCACGAGCGCAAGTTAGCCCAAGCACGGTTGGGCGGGCGCTATCATCGTTCAACAATCGCGTGTCTGCCGCGCAAACGGAATTCTTCGTTCCCACACCGATCGAGATTACCAACGGCGATGAAACGCGCTACCCAAATCTTATAGGCAATTATTCGAAGGGCCTCGCGCACAACTCCATCGGCGAGGTTGAAAGCGCGTCCTATGCCAGCCTGCTAAAGGCTATCCAAACGGGCAATCCTCAACAATTCGAGCAGATTCAACTCGGCGGCACGGCTCTGGAGGTTGATCCACAAGCCGGTCTTGCGTTCGACTTGGAGGGAACTGACTCGCACAAATTCGCGATCGGAACGCCGCCGTCAGTGGCGAGCCAAGCGATCGCCGACGCCGCCATTGAAAGCTATTGGATGGCGCTTTGCCGCGATGTCAATTGCACGCAATACGGTAACGAGCCGCTCACCACCGCGGCCATTGCGGAATTGAATTCGCTTTCGGCATTTCACGGTCCGTCACCGGTCACACCTCAGAATCTATTTCGAGGCTTCACGCCCGGCGACGTGCTAGGTCCGTACATTTCGCAATTCCTCTTGATACCGTTCAGCTACGGCGCATTGCCGATCACGCAACTTTATACAACCTATGTGCCGGGCGTTGACTATATGACGGATCAACCATCGTGGCTGGCCGTTCAAAACGGACAGGGCCCCTTCGGCGCTGACCAAGCTGATTCTGAGCTTCAGCACATGCGCAACGGCCGCGGACTCTCCGCGTATGTGCACGTTGACATACTATTTGAAGCGTACTTCAACGCCTGCATCGCTCTGATTGATTTGAGCGCGCCACTCGATCCGAACAATCCTTACGTGGGCTCGAAGACGCAGAGCGGATTTGGGACGTTCGGAACGCCGCATCTCAAAACGATCGTGGCAGAAGTATCGCAGCGGGCGCTCAAGGCGGTGTGGTACGCGAAATGGTTCGTGCACCGGCATCTTCGCCCGGAGGAATACGGCGGGCTTGTCCACATGACTAAGACAGGCCAGGCAAATTATCCATTACACGCCGACGTCTTGAATTCAAAGGCCCTCGCAAAAGTATTCAGCGAGCACGGGACCTACTTTTTGCCGCATGCGTTTCCGGAGGGTTGTCCGCAGCATCCGTCATATGGACAGGGGCACGCGAGTGTTGCGGGAGCTTGCGCCACAATCGTTAAGGCCTGGTTCAACGACCTCGCGCCACTCGTCTCCATTCCCGGCGTCGAAGTGTGGCAATCGAGTGAAGATGGATCGTCATTGGTGCCGTACACCGGAGCGGACGCAGGCGAACTGACTATCGGCGGCGAAATGAATAAGCTGGCTGCAAATATCGGTATGGGACGCGTTCACGCAGGCGTTCACTGGCGCTACGACTACACCGATTCGTTGCCTCTTGGCGAAGCCGTCGCCATTTCGATGCTTCAGGATATGGGCCACTGCTGGAATGAGACATTTGAGGGATTTTCGTTCACCAAGTTTAACGGAACGAGGATTACGGGAGTGGGCAAGAATACTTGATGCGATTTGCGTCCAACGCGGTCAGTGAGGTCTAAGACGAATTTGTTCCGGGGCTAAAGCCATTTTAGAATTGAGTGATCTTTCGCTGGACTAAAGTCCATCTCTCTGCTGAAGCAAGGGCTCCCACCCCACCTCCACTCTAGATAAAACGCAAAATCAGGTTGCCACGCTCCGAAGCCCCGCAGCAGGTTGAGTCCCGACCCACTCTGTGCTCTCGCAGAGCACGAAAACTCAGTGCATCGAGCCTTCGGGACGAAATCTGACGAACACCAAATATCCCATCGGGTGCTGGCCGTAAATCGGATCGAGAAATGCGGCCTTTCCGTAAAAAGTCGCTTGGCCTCCGATCGCAGTCGAGAAGTGGGGCAGCACGGGAATTTCGCGGTCGTAGCCGGCCGTGTACGCTTGAACTCGCGCTAGAAAAGTTTCCTCGAATCCAGCGGGCAGCGGATTTTCGCCGATCAGAAGCAAGTTCGTGCGATCGACGTTTTCAATGCGTCCCCATGCTGCGTTCTGCGAGAGAAAATGAAGCGTTGATTCGAGAAGGTAGCTATTGAGCACGCCGCCATTGCTGAGTGAGCGCGTGCGACCCCAAACGAGCGAAGACGCCCAATTTCCGCGATCGAACGGGCGGTTATAGGTGATGGACGCGGTCATGCGGCGCTGGTCGTCGGTTGGATCGAGCGCTTCGGGGCTGTGCAGCGTGCCGAGCGAAAATTGGCCGGACCAATTTCGCGTGGGGCTTAACGTGAGGCGAGCAGACCACGAATCGATTGCACCCGCGTCGATGTTCCACCGATTCTCATTTGGTTCGCGGCCATGAAATCCCGAAACTTCGATTCGAGCGATGCTGTAAGCGTAGCTGACCGTTACAACTTCGTCGGCGATGTGGGTCGAGTCCTGCATGTGATGACCGAGGACGGCAATCGGGTCTTCGCTTGCGGACGTCCGATGCGGGTATGCGACCGGCCCTAGCGCAGGATCGCCAACGGGCGCGGCATAGAACGACAGCACGTTTTTTTCATTCAAGTTCCAATCATAGAAAGCGCCAATCTCCATGAAGAAGTCGTGCGGATGTTGGCCGTCGACGATGGGCAGGCCGAAGGCCGTCTCGCCAATTTGGAAAAGTTCGGAATAGCGGCGCTCGGTAACAGTTGCAGGCTCGAGGCTCAGCATTACACGCGCCGTAAATTTCCCCGGCCCGAGTTGGTGCTGCGCCATGGGCATGAACCAATTGGTCGAGAAAAACTTGTCGCCTCCGCGCGGGCCGGTCTGCTGTATCTCGTTTACGAAGATATTGCCGTGAAACATGAACTGCCAGCCGGCGCGTTCGTCCATCCACATCGGGTGCGGAGTCGAGGCAGGCTCGACGTCCGTTCCCGATGTCGCGTGCAATTCGATTGAGTCTATGAGCGAAGATGCGTGCTCGTGGGACATCGAGCGACTCGGCATCGTGCCGTGCGACATCGTGTCGTGTGACGATTGGGGAGTTGGAGCGTGTTGCATCTTGCAGCACGATTGGAAGCACTCCGGCGGCGCGCTGCCGCCCGGCTGAATCGCCGACGCCGCGGTATTGACCAGCAGCGCCGTTGAAAAAAGAGCAAATCGAATCAGGTGGCTAACACTTTGCAACGGATTCTCCTTAATGCATTTCCGCGTCTTGCGCCGTAGCGGGACGATTCTCGCGTGTTGAGCGAATTACGCCCGTGTCATCCAAGTAGAAGTTGCGATAGCCGTAATTCCCGGGCCTGGCGAGCACTGTGAAATTCTTGATGCGTCCATCTTCCGAGGCGGGCGCCGGTGCGTACTGAATCTCGTAGCCGGCATTCTTTGCGGATTGCGCCGCCGAGCGAGCCGCGGGCCCGAGCGTCTCGAGCGAAGAAGGATAGCTGCCCGAAGCTGCGAAGTATGACGCGAGCGATGAATGCAAGTCGCTGAGTGCTTCGAGCGCGCTCTTCTCCGCCTCCGGTTTTGATGTGCCGGGCCGCGGCGGGAGAACAAACCAAACGATGGCCCAGAGGCTCGCGATCAGCAGGCCCCAGATGATCACGACTTTTACGATGCTCCGCTTTTTCTTCGGCGCAACAAGCTCTTCCAGCGGTTGTCCCGTCAGGTCCGCGCCACAATATGGGCAAAGTTCGGTTGCTTGATTAAGGGGCTGTTCGCACTCGCGGCATACGTACATCTGCGTTGAATCGTAGGAACAGGCGGGGAGGTTGTCAACGACGGCTTTTCGGGTGCCTGAAATGGTTCCGCACCACATGCGCGATAACTTCGCGCTGGCGCCGGGCAACTTTCCGAATAGAGCGTGTATCATTCTCTCCAGGAACTGGAGCGGCTTACGGAGCCCCGGCCCTTGCCCACTTCGCCTCGAATACCGCCCGAACTCAGGCTGAAGCTCGAAGAGTTATTCCGCCGCGCGGAGATACCCGAAGGCTGGGGATGCAGCATCGAGGATTTCACCTGCGCCGTGGAACGAAGTGTTGGCGCACGTTTCCGTGATTCGCAGACTTCCGCGCGAGAAATCTCCGCGTATTTGGAAACGCTTCATCTTCAGGATCTGGCCTTGTCGTACTGCTGCGCAGCTGGCAACTCAGTTGCGTGGGAACATTTCGTCGCGCAGTTCCGGCCCGAACTTTACCGCGCGGCCCGGGCTATCGCCGGGGATTCGGTGGGACGCGATTTGGCGGATTCTCTTTACGCTGAACTCTATGGTCTCGAAAGCCGCGAAGGTCACCGGCGATCTCTCTTCGATTATTTTCACGGCCGAAGTAAATTGAGCACGTGGCTACGCGCGATTCTCGCGCAACGCCATGTGGACGATATTCGGCGAACTCGACGAACAGAATCGCTCGACGATCCTGAGAGCCAAGCCGGGGATCCACCCCAAGTGCAGCCAGCAGCGGCGGGCGACGGCACGGATCCCGAACGATCACGCTATCTCGTGTTGGTGCAGACCGTTCTGGCCGCCGCTCTTGCGGGACTAGCCGCGCGCGACCGCCTGCGTCTCGCTTACTACTACGTGGACGATCTGACGCTGGCGCAGATTGGGCGCTTGCTCGGCGAGCACGAGGCGACTGTCTCGCGGAAGCTTGAGCGCGTTCGCCGCGAGCTGCGTAAGAATGTGGATGGGGAATTGCGCAACAAGAAGCGCTTGAGCGAAGCACAGGTGCAGCTCTGCTACGAATATGCGCAGCAGGAGTGGCCATTTGATCTCACGCACGCGCTTTCATCAAAAGGGTCAATCCCAAAGTGACGGCGGAGTGATCGCGAGTGGCGATTCCATGCAAGTTCTTGGGGGAGTATCGTTCTAAGGTAGGGATTAGAGAGTGAAGCCAGGCGACAACAAGACGGGCTTCGACAACATGCTGCGCCGCGGACTTTCGTCCGACTCGACGCAGGCGGCGCAGGGCTGCCCGGATACTCATATCCTTGCCGCGTACTACGAACGCTCGCTCGCGCCCGCGGAAATCGAGCAATTTGATACGCATCTTGCTACGTGCGCGCGTTGCCGGGCGCAAATCGCCGCGCTCGTGCGTTCAGAGCCGCGCGACGAGAAAGCGTTAGTCGCTCCCGCGACGTGGTTGTGGAACTGGCGCTGGCTCGCGCCAGCCGCTGCGGCAATCGCAATCGTCTTGATCTGGGTCGGAATTCGCGCACACTACAAGGCAATTAAGGAGCCGGTCAACGTTGCGATGACGCAGACGACGGCCCCGCTGGAGCCGGTGCCACCGCCCACGCAGCCTCAACTGGCGCCACCGTCACGAACGGTAGCTGGCGACGGATTGGCCGAGCACGCTGCCATTCCGAATTCCGAAAAGAAGTTCTCGGGATCATCGCCTCGGGGTTTCGCAACGCAAAGTCGTGAGGCACCGATGGCGCCGTCGGGGCATGCGACTGCCGGCGAGCCGCCAAGTTTGAGGGGCGAGGGCGTCGGCGCGTCGTCTGCAGGAGGTGTCGCAGGCGGCGCAGGAACGTCACCGCCTCCGCCCGACGATAGCGCCTTGTCCGCGACTCTCGCGCAATCAGCGCCAGGCGACGTCGCGAGCACCGCGAACAGAAATGCGACGAGACTTGCGGCGCCTCAGGCGTCCGGTGCAGGAGCTGCGACGGCCAAACGCGAGTTTTCGTTGAGTGCGAAGAGACCCGTCAGCGCTCCGCAAGCGAAAGCCAGTTCCACGACTGCCGATCAACTGCAAGTGCGTGAAGAGTCGCCGAGTCCGATCGTGATTCGATCTCCCGACGCGACGAAGTCCTGGCGAATTGCGGCTTCGGGCGCGATCGAATTCTCCGGTGATTCCGGCGTAACGTGGGAGATGCAGAGACCAGAGATCGTGGGAGCGATGATGTCGGGCTTCGCGCCTTCCGCGAAAATTTGCTGGATCGTGGGCCGCGGAGGCGCCGTTCTCCGCACGGTGAACGGCACGGACTGGAAACAGGTGGCCGCGCCCACATCCCAAGACCTTACTTCTGTGATTGCGTGGAGTGCGAAACGCGCGCAAGTTACGGCCGCCGATGCGAGTGTGTTCGTGACCAAGGATGGCGGAAAGTCCTGGACGCAGCAGAACAATCCCTGATATTGCGGAATGTGGCTGCAAGAAATTGCGCGGGCTGCGTTCTAAGTGTGGATGTATGACTCACGCAATCTTTCCCGGGAGGACGAAATGATGAAATTGATTCACAAGCGCCAATACCTTGCAGCCTGCTTTATAGTCGTGCTGAGTATCGCTGGTTTGGTTGCGTATCGAACGCGCGGCGTGCAGGCGTCGCCGCGGCCAGATGCCAGCGCGGCTCCGAGTACGACGCAGAAAGACCAGATCGATCTAGCGGTCACCGTGTACAACTCAAACGTGGCGCTGGTGCGGGATGTGCGGCAGATATCGCTTCCGTCCGGGAACTTCTCGTTGAAGTTCGAAGATGTTGCGGCTTCGATCAATCCTCAGACCGTTCATTTCCGTTCGCTCTCCGAGCCGACCAAGCTTGCTGTTGTCGAACAGAACTACGAATACGACCTCCTCGATCCAGCGAAGCTGCTTCAGAAATACGTGGGCCGCGAGGTGACTCTCGTACGCGGCGAGGAAGAGAATAATTCGACCAAGTGGGTGGAGACGAAAGCGCTGCTGCTTTCTGATAACAACGGACCCGTTTGGAAAATCGGAGATGAAATCGTCACCGGAATGCCAACTGACCACTACCGGTTTCCCGATCTGCCCGAAAATCTATACAGCAAGCCGACGCTTGTGTGGATGTTGGAGAATGGCGGGCCGAAGTCACAGCGCGTTGAGGCTTCGTACCTGACTAACAATATGAATTGGAACGCGGACTATGTGCTCACGGTCACTCGCGATGAAAAATCTGCCGATCTCGATGGCTGGGTAACGCTGGCCAACAACAGCGGCACCGCTTATAAGAACGCGAAGCTTCAGCTTGTGGTGGGTGAGGTTCACCGAGTTTCTCCGGCCCCTATGGCTAAAGCCAGGGTTACCGATGCCCTTATGGAGACAGGCGCGGCCGCGCAGCAGTTCGAGCAGGAGAATTTTTCGGAATACCATCTGTACTCGCTGGCACGAAGAACATCGATCGAGGATAAAGAGTCCAAGCAGATCAGCTTGCTGAATGCGACTGGCGTCACCGTCGAAAAGCTTCTGCTAGTGACAGGGCAGCCGTATTACTACCGGAACGCGCAGAGCATCGGAAATCCAATCCACCAACCAGTCCAGGTGAATTATCGGTTCAAGAACGAAGACAAGTCCGGGCTGGGGATGCCGCTGCCTGCGGGCACGGTTCGCGTGTATCAATCCGATTCACGCGGCGGCATTCAACTCGTTGGGGAAGACAACATCAATCACACGCCGAAGGATGAATCGGTCACGATTCACGTCGGCGATGCATTTGACATCGTATGCGAGCGCAAGGAAACCGATTTCAAAAAGATTTCGAACAATGTCTACGAATTCGAATACGAAATTACGCTGCGGAATCACAAGGAATCGGACGTGACTGTAGAAGTTCGCGAACCGATCGGGGGCGATTGGGAAGTGGAGAAATCGAACTACAAGTCAGAGAAGCTGGACTCCACGACGCTCGGCTTTCAAGTTCCAGTCGCGAAGAATGGAACCTCAACGCTTAATTATCGCGTTCGCGTGAAATGGTAGGCGCGACGACTACCCGCGGCTTATGCGTCGAATGCCGGCGCGACGCAAGTAGAGGGGGCGCGCCGGCGACTTCAGCGTCCTCGAACTGCTTTCTGTGCGATCTCGAGTTCCTGCGCGAAGTGAGGATTTTCCGGGAATTGCCGCGCCAGGCCCGCAAGCAGCTCCTGCGCCAGATCGTAGCGATGCTCGCGTTCATCGGCTAGCGCGAGCATGATTTTCGCGAAAGGCTGCAGATAATGTCCGTGATCGGCCGCGTTTTGCATCAGCGAGATTCCACGCTCGCGGTCACCATGGATTCCGCCAAACCACAGAACCGCGCGTTTGTAGTTTGGCAAGCAGCCGATGATGTAGCCCGCTACGCCGAGCGACACGTAGGCATCCTGTAAATTCGGGTCAAGAGCGAGGGCGCGGACCGCTTCGCCGTCCGCCTGCTTCATCAACTGCAAGCTAGCGAGCTGCTTTTTTTCAATAAGAGCGTCGTAATCGGATTCCATTCCGTCGGCGAGGGCGAGAACAAAGAGCGCTTCGGCATCCTTGGAATCGGTGTGGAGACGATCGTTAGCGAGCGTGCGGGCGCGACTGTCAGCATCGAGGAATTTTGGATTGCGATTGTCCGTCAGAGATCCATCCACGCCGACTAGCAGCTTCTTGTCATCCAGAAAAAACGCGGAGGAAAAAACGCCCTTCTGCTGGAATTCTTCAAAAAGATAGCTCGCTGCCTCCGCTACCGTTCCGAGGGCATCGTTTGGATGAAGGTGTTCGTAAGCGCTGATAACTGCCCGCGCCTCATCGAATTTCAACCGGTACATGTCGTCAAAAGCGTTCTCGAGTGAAGGTCCCGCGCGTAGGACGGGATTTTGAGTTTGAGACGGAGCTGCGGGCGCCGCTTGCTCATCGTTTGACGAGGACTGCGACGCGCGAGTTCCGGCGAAAGCCACGTTTGCAGCCAGCATGACGACAATGAAAACCGTTGCATGATCGCGAATGCGCACTTTCATCGTCTCAACGAGAGCCACTCTTGGGATGCCGGCGCGCCATCACAAGGCGGCAAATTTCTTGCAAAATGCTTGTCACAAATTATCGAGAAAGAATTGCATGATGCGATTGAACAGCAAAAGTTGCGCCGGGCGATCGCTCATGGGATGGCCGCGTCCTGGGAAAATTAGAAGCTCGGGGTATTTTCCAGCCTCGATAAAATGATTCAAGAGCAGCGCGGTATTCGCGAAGTGAACGTTGTCGTCCCCGGTGCCGTGCGCCACCATGAGCTTGCCCTTTAGGTTTTGCGGAAAATATGCCGGCGAGGATTCCCGGTAGCCAGCCTCGTTTTCCTGCGGCGTGCCCATATAGCGCTCGGTGTACGCGGTGTCGTAGAGGCGCCAATCTGTCACAGGCGCCACTGCGACTCCCGCCTTGAAGACGTCGGGCGCATGTAAGAGGGCCGTGAGCGTCATGTATCCGCCGTAGCTCCAACCCCAGATTCCGATTCGTGTGCCATCCACGTACGCCAGCGATTTCAGATACTTCACGCCTGCAAGTTGGTCGGCCAGTTCGACCTTCCCGAACTGATGAAAGATCGGCGTCTCGAATACATGGCCCCGGCCTGTCGAACCGCGATTGTCGAGGCTCCAAATGATGTAGCCCTTTTGGGCCATAATATCCGACCAAAACGCTCCGCCCCACTGGTCGCGGACAATTTGAGCGTCCGGCCCTCCGTAGGTTTCGATCAATACGGGGTACTTTCGCGCGGGATCGAAACCCGGTGGCTTGATCATGCTGGCGTGAAGAATTGTTCCGTCGTCCGCAGTTACAGTTGTGAACTCGACAGGTGGGAGGTGGTACTCCGCGAGTTCGGGGACATTGTTTTCCGCGAGCATCGCGATTTTCGTGCCGTCGATGCGATCGAGTTCCTGTTTCGGCGGCACGTTGGCACTCGAATAGCTGTCCAGAAAAGCGGATTCGTCGGGCGCGATCTCCGGGGCATGCACGCCATGAGTGCGAGTGACTTGCGCGATGCTTCCGTCGTTAATTGATACGCGGAAAAGGTGCGACTCGACGGCATTATTTTTGTTTGAGAGAAAATAGACGTAGCCGTGGCGCTCGTCAACGACCAACCCGTTCGTGCTTTGCGGTCCGAATCCTTCGACTCCAGTTACCGCCCAATCACCGCCCGTAAGCTGCTTCAGCAGCTTGCCGCTGATGTCATAGAGATAGATATGGCGGTACCCCGATCGCTCGCTTGTCCAAAGAAATCGCTGGCCGTCGGCAAAGAAATGCAGATCGTCGCTCAGATTGATCCAATACTTGTCCGTGTCGGTAAGAATCGTGGTTGATGTGCCGCTCGAGGAGTCAAATATCAAGAGGTCGAGCCGCGTCTGCCCGCGATTCAGCCGCTGAATTGCGATGTGTTTGCTGTCGGGTGTCCAATTGACGCGGGCGATGTAGACGTTCGTGTCGGAGCCTGCGTCGAGCCAGCGCGTTTCGCCGCCTGTGACCGGAACGATTCCGACGCGAACGATTGGATTCGCTTCGCCGGCCTGTGGGAAGCGCATGTTCTCAACGGCGCCGATATCCGTGCTCATGTCGTAGATGGGATACTTCGTCACCGGTCGCTCATCCATTTCGTAGTATGCGACGTGGGAGGAATCCGGTGACCACCAATACGCTGTCCGGCTCGAAAGTTCTTCGGGGTAAAGCCAGTCCAGTTTTCCTTTTAGAAGTTCTTCCGAGCCGCCCGTGGTGAGTTGCTTCTTCTCCTTCGTGGCGACATTCACGACCCAGAGATTGAAATCCTGGACGTAGCTCACCCACTTCGCGTCTGGAGAAATTTTCGCATCTTCGATCGACGCATCGCCTGTCACCAACCGGTTCGGTGACATTGATTTCAGATCGAGCCAAACCAACTGCGTATCGCTGACGAAAAGGAGCGCGATTCCGCCCGCTGCCCATTGGTAGTCCTGAGGAACGGCTCGGCCGAGGCCGGTCGCTTGCGTCGCCCGTTGTTTCGGCGACTCAAGGAGAGACTCAAGCAACTTCGCGTCAATCAATACGCTCAATTTTCCGGTCGCGGCGTCCATGGCCCATAGTTCCGTAGCTGCGTCTTTGCCGCCCGAGCTATGGAAATATGCAAAGCGCTTGCCGTCGGGACTCCATGCGATTCCGCGCTCGATCGATCCGTTCAGATTTGGCGGGCTATAGATCCGCTCGACCGTGAGCGTTTTGCCCGGGACTTTCGCGGCTTGCGCTCTGGCCGGCGTCGCGGCAGAAATTGCGAGCGCGGCCAGCGATACTGCGAGAGCACAACTGCGAACTGTAGCTGCGTGCATGCGCAAAACCTCCCCGGCAAAGTCCGCTATTTTAGCTTGCGCGGCAGTTGGAAGCCATCACAACGCAACGAATCATTTCATAAGGAAGGGAATGATTGCGATCGTCAGCGGACCTGCTCGAGGCCAACGCTAGCAGTGGCCGATTCGGCCGGCGCCGATTTCCTGCGCGCCATTATGAAAGCGCCGATCGTGACCGCGAGCGAAAGCACGACCATGAGACTCTCGAGAGCGAGCCTCTTCGGACCAAGTCGCTCTCCTGGTCCGAAACAGCCGCAATTGATTTCAAGTCCCATTAGGTACGTCCGAATCAGCGTGGCAAAAAATCCTCCCAGCAGAAGCGTCGAAACGAGCGATGAAAGACGCAGAACGATTCCGCTCAGGATCCATAGCCCCAAAAACAATTCGAAGAAAGGAAGCGTGTGCGCGACTAAGTCGGCCGAGGAAGAGGAAAGTAATTGAAAGGAATCCACCTGCATCGCAAACATAGAAAGAGACGTTTTCATCGACCCGACGGACCAGGGCCCGGGCGCCTGAGGCTTCAACTTTGCATAGGCCGCGATGAGAAAAATGGAGGCGAGCCCGATCCTGCCGATCAAGAGCAGGACGCGTCCAGTTTGCGATCGCGAAGATCCGGCCATCCTACTGGCTCATCACCTGATCGAGGAATTGCTTCATGATCGGCCAAGAAACGACGCCCGACATCGGCCCGTACGTCTTGCCCTTATAGTAGAAGCGAAATGTGGGTGTCGCGCTCACGGGAACCGTATTGCCGAGCGCCTTGTCTTTTTCGATCGAGGCATCGAACGGGCAGCCATGCGCGGGTTTGCCTGCCTGTGAATAGCTCGCCGGAGTCACGCCAGCGGCGGGCGGCGGACAAGTTTCCATCATCTTGGCGACGCGCTTGAAATCCACGGGAGACATCGCCGCCGCAACATACTTTTGAATATTGCCGTCAGCGGACCAGGCCGCCTGGTTGTCGTAGAGAGCCGCTTCGACTTCCGGATATTTGCCCGCTACCGCCGCGGCGTTCACCCACCGCGCAGCTTCATACCCATACTTGTGCAAGGGAAGCGGAAAATCGTGATGCACGAGATACACTTTCCCGGATGCAACGTAGTCGCTGATCAATGGCTTCAGTGTTTGCTCGTAGAGCGAGCCGCAGGAAGGGCATTGGTAATCGCTGAAGACCTCCATGGTGATCGGCGCGCTCTTAGATCCAATCGCCTTGACGATATACTCGTCCGGCACCGTAGAGGTTTTCGAAACTGGCGGAGTATGTTTGGCCGTCTGCTTTGTTGCGAGGGCCGGTGCGGCAACGATGATTGCCGCAATTGCCAACACTCCAGCCGCCAGCCACCCGTGCGCCACTCTGCGAAACGTCATGAACACTCCTTCACATCAGCTGGATATCTGTAACTTGGATTATTTTAACCTCAATTGTCGCCGCATCGTGGAGTTGATTTGTAATTACACAGCACCCGCGTTTCTGCTGAAACCTGAAACTATGATGCAGGTGCACCACCGGGGGTAAGCTGCCGATGGAGTCACTGGCAATGCCTACGCCGATGCCCGCTGTCGCCCGGATGGATCGCACCCAGCCCAGAAGCAGACGGACTTGGTATTTTTCTATATTGCATTGTTAACAAAGGCTTTAGTCATAAAAATGAAACTTGACAACGAGGCACTCAACATGTATACTGCGGCAGTCTATACGAGTAGACATCAGATCATTTAAATAAGCCCGCGTAAGGAGCTCTAAATGAGCAAGATTATTGGAATTGACCTCGGGACAACGAACTCGGTCGTCGCAGTTATGCAGGGCGGCGAGCCTGTAGTGATCCCGAACCAGGAAGGCGGACGCACGACGCCGTCCGTAGTGGCAATTACGAAGACCGGCGAGCGTCTCGTCGGGCAGGTGGCCAAGCGGCAAGCCATCACGAACCCTGAGAATACAGTGTATTCGATCAAGCGGTTCATGGGGCGGCGCTTTGACGAAGTCACCGAAGAAACGAAGCGCGTTCCCTACAAAGTTGTGAAGGGATCGAGTGACGACGCCCGCGTGGAGATTTCCGGGAAGGTTTACAGTCCTCCCGAAATCTCGGCCATGATTCTCCAGAAATTGAAGAACGCCGCGGAAGATTTTCTCGGTGAAAAGGTCACGAAAGTTGTGATCACTGTTCCCGCGTACTTCAACGACGGCCAGCGGCAAGCAACCAAGCAAGCCGGCGAAATCGCAGGCATGGAAGTTCTGCGAATCATCAATGAGCCGACGGCTGCGGCGCTCGCGTATGGACTCGACAAAAAGAAAGACGAGACGATCGCCGTTTACGACCTCGGTGGCGGCACGTTTGATATTTCCATTCTCGAAGTTGGCGAAGGTGTCGTCGAAGTGAAGTCCACGGCAGGCGATACGCATCTCGGCGGCGACGACATTGACGAGAAGGTCGTCCAATGGCTGATTGAGGAAGCGAAAAAGGAATTTGGTAGCGACCTGCTCAGCAAAGACAAGATGGCGTTACAGCGTCTGAAGGATGCCGCTGAAAAGGCGAAGATCGAACTGTCTCAATTGACCGAGACTGAAATCAACTTGCCGTTCATCAGCGCGTCTCCCTCCGGCCCGGTTCACCTTGTCAAGAAACTGACCCGCGCAAAACTTGAGCAGCTCATGGAAGATCTGCTTCAGCGGACGGTAGGGCCGGTGAAACAAGCAATCACTGATGCCGGCATCAGTCCCGACAAAATTGATGAAGTCGTTCTGGTTGGTGGCTCGACGCGTATTCCGCGTGTCGTTGACATCGTGAAGCAGCTTTTCAACGGCAAGGAGCCGCACAAGGGCGTGAATCCGGACGAAGTCGTCGCCGTTGGGGCTGCGATTCAGGGCGGTGTGCTGGGCGGTGAAGTGAAGGACATCCTGTTGCTGGACGTGACGCCGCTTTCACTGGGCGTTGAAACGCTCGGCGGCGTGATGACCGTCCTTATCCCGCGCAATACGACGATCCCGACACGCAAGTCGGAAACATTTTCGACGGCCTCAGATAATCAGACGTCGGTGGACATTCACATTCTTCAAGGTGAGCGTCCAGTGGCGAGCGGCAACCGCAGCCTCGGCAATTTCCAACTCGTTGGGCTTCCGCCGGCGCCGCGTGGATTGCCGCAAGTGGAGGTGACGTTCGACATTGACGCGAACGGTATCTTGAACGTGTCCGCGAAGGACAAGGCGACCAACAAAGAGCAGAAGATCACCATCACTGCTTCGACAGGTCTCGGTAAAGACGAGGCGGAGCGGATGCGCAAGGAAGCTGAATCGCATGCCGACGAGGACAAGAAGCGTGTGACGGAGGCTGAAGCGCGCAATCGTGCCGACAACCTGATCTATCAGACAGAAAAGCTCCTCAAGGAAAATCGCGAGAAGCTGGCCGAAGCTGATGCCAAGGCAGTCGAATCCGCGATCGAAGAGTGCAGAAGGGCGATAGCCGACGGCAACGTCGAGCGAATCAATGCCACCGTTGAGGAACTGACCAAGGCGTCGCATCGCATCGCTGAAGCTCTGTATAAGACGCAGAATGCTTCAGGGGGCGCAGCAGGCGGTGCTGGCGGACCGGACTCGGCTCAAACCGGCTCGACTTCAACGAACGGGACCGGTGCACAGGGCGGTCAGGGACAGGGCGACGTTGTTGACGCCGAGTTCGTGGACGTGGACGAATCGAAGAAGCCGAACTAAGCAAGTTAGCGATTGAGCCGGGCGGATACAAAAAGTCCGCCCGGCTCGAGTTCATCTCGCACGCAATTCTCGGAGTCATATTTGACGATTGGTATCAAGCGCTCAAGCCCGCCACAGGCGGTTCAGAAGGTCCGAGATAACTTCTATCTGATTCAGGTTTCAATTTCGGAAACGCCCAGCGCGGACTGGCGACGTCTGTTCTACGAGATTCAGCAGGATGTCACTCCGGATTTTCCAACGCGCTCCGTAGAAATTTCCGGCACCCTGCTGCGTTTCCGGTCGAATCCGGAGAGCGTCGAAGAAAAGGTTGCGCGGATTGATCGTTGGCTCGAGCGCGCGAATCAAAAAGATGCCTCGATGGGCACGCGTTCGGAAGAGCAGCGCCGGCATCGCGAGGAATTGGCCCGCGAGGCTCAGGAGATGGGCGGCTGGAACACTCGCTGGGCGAAGCTTTGATCGATTTCCATGGGTAAGGCGACGGAATGGCGACAACATCCAAACAAGATTATTACGAACTCCTCGGCGTTCCTCGAAAGGCGCCCCTAAAGGAAATTCGTCAGGCGTACCGCAAGCTCGCCCGGAAATATCACCCCGACCTAAATCCGGGTGACAAGTCCTCGGAAGAGAAGTTCAAGCAGATCCAGGAAGCCTACGAAGTTCTTTCCGACACAAAAAAGCGCCAGGTATACGACCAGTTCGGTTTCAATGCGCCAGGTCCTGGCGCGCCACCGCCGGGCGGTGGACAGCACAACGTGTCGCCCGACGACGTGCATTTCGATTTTAACGGCTTCGATTATGGCGGGAGCGGCGGGAGCACGAGCTTCCGAGATCTCTTCAGCCAATTCTTCCGAGGCGCCAATGCTGCGCAATCCCACCAGGAGGCCGAACCCGGTTCGGATCTGGAATATCAGATCGAGATCACGTTCGCCGAAGCGATGCGCGGGGCCACAAAAAAAGTCACCATCACGCGTCTCGACACCTGCCCGACTTGCAACGGCAAAGGTTCGGTCGGTACGTCGCAAACGTGCCCCGAGTGCAAGGGAAGCGGCCACGTCACCGAAGTGAGCGGCAAGATGCGCTTCGAGATTAGTTGCCCGCGCTGTGGCGGATCCGGCAAGCTTCAAACCATCTGCCGCACCTGCGGCGGCGAAGGGCGAGTACGCCGCGCAGAGACTCTCGAAGTGCGTATTCCACCCGGTGCGCGGACTGGCTCTCGCGTTCGCGTCGCCGGCCGCGGCAATGCAGGCGCCAACGGCGGTCCTTCTGGTGATCTCTATTTCATCACCAGCGTTGCGCCGCATCCGTTCTTCGAACGGCGCGGCGACGATCTTTACACTGTTGTTCCAATCACGATTACTGAGGCGGCGCTGGGTGCGAAGATTGAAGTTCCGACGATTGACGGCCGCTCGCAAGTTCGCATCCCGCCGGGTACTGATAGCGGCAAGAAGTTGCGGCTGCGGGAAAAGGGCGCGCCTTCGGCCGGGCGTCCCGGGCATCGCGGCGATCAGATCATCGAAGTACAGGTTGTCGTTCCGCGCCCGGAGGATGAAAAAGTTAAGGAACTTCTGCGCGAATTGAGCAAAGCTGCGCCCGAGGATCCACGCGTCGAGATTTTCTCGCGGGCGGCAGTGTAAGGGTCGAGCGGAGAGAGAAAATGGCTGCACGAACCAGCAAGAAAGCAAAGGCCGGCTACATGATTAGCGCGGTCGCGGAGCTGTACAAACTGCATCCGCAGACGTTGCGCCTCTATGAGAGAGTTGGACTCCTGAAGCCATCGCGATCGCAGGGTAACACGCGTCTATATACGGATCGGGATCTCGAGCGGCTTGAAGTCATCCTCACCCTAACGCGTGAACTCGGCGTAAATCTCGCCGGTATCGAAGTCATCCTCAATATGCGGGACAAAATGGCCGACATGCAGCTGCAGATGGAATCTTTTATTACATTCGTTCGCGGCGAACTCGCGCGGGGATTCAACGCAACGAACGAACGCCGCACGCGCAACGCGATCGTGCGGGCCGCTCCCCCCAGAGTTGTTCGCATCGTAAAGTAAAACCTCTCAGGCTTTTCCACATCTCGCATCAGTTTGCACAGGACTCGTCATCTTGCGCGCAAACATTTCCACGTTTATCCTTACTTCATGGCGCGGCCTGATTGTCCCCAGTGCAGCGGTACAGGATGGAAAATTGTTGAGCGGCCGGATCAGGAATCCGGCGCGAAGCCATTTGCCTCCCCCGATTCAAAACCCGGTGTCAGCGTCGGCGAGCCTAAACTTGTCTGGGGCGTGCCGTGCGAATGCACTTTCGAAGACCGTGCCTCGAGCGTATTCGCTCGCGCACGAATCCCCGAACGCTATCGCCATTGCGATTTCGAAAACTACGACACGGACCTGCAATACGACCACGCGTCGCCGTCCGAGGTCGCGGCCTGGAATCGCACCCTGGAACAGGCGCGCGTGGTCGTGCAGGGCTTCGCCCGCGATTTCCCAGCAGGGACGGAACACGGCCTGCTGCTCATGGGGCCGTGCGGAGTTGGCAAGACACATCTTGCCGTAGCTGCGGTGCAGGAAATCATGCGCCGCGGACACACCTGTCTCTTCTACGATTACCGCGAACTTCTGAAAGAGATTCAGGGCAGCTACAACGCGACGAGCCAATCGACCGAACTCGGCGTGCTCGAACCCGTGCTGAACGCCGAAGTGCTGGTGCTCGACGAGCTCGGCGCGGCCAAGCCCACCGACTGGGTCTGGGACACGGTCGCACTCGTCCTCAACACCCGCTACAACGANNACAAACGAATCACGCTCGCGACCACGAATTATCTCGATCCTGACGGAATAGCTCGTCCGCCGTCGCGCTCGGCGGCGTCACGCCCGTCGGTGATCGAGGACACACTATCCGAACGTATTGGCACGCGAATCCGATCGCGGCTTTACGAAATGTGCCGAACTATCGAACTTGCCGCGCCTGACTATCGCAAGGAAATTCGCCAGGCGGATCGTTTCCGTGCCTAGAAATACCATGACCGCGGGGCCCAGGGTCGACGTGACTCGTTCTGTTGACATCNNCACATAACCAAAACGAGCCAGCGTTTCAGGCATCGGCGGCGCAAACTGCTGCCGTTTCGGCACCAGCCGAAGCGCCTGATCACCAATCATCTTCCAGTTCATTCGGCGAGCACACCGCCACGGCTGTAGCGGCTGAGGCTCCGCCGGCTGCTCCATCGCCGGCTGAACAAGAAGACATCGCGGCGACGCCCGAAGCCGGCTCGACATCAATGCCACAGCCCTCGGGGCCACAGCCGTCGGCGCAATCCGCGGCAGAGGCCGCCGCAGAATCCGCGACGGAGCCCATAGCACACTCTGCGGCACAACCCGAAAACGGGGAAGCCGAGACTACTGAGGGCATGGAACAGCTCATCGAGCAGTATGCGACGCCGCCAGTTACCCCTGCGGAGGGCGAAATTTTTGACGGCCGCGTGATTGCCGTCAACGATACNNTGGTCCCCGCGCAGGAATTCCTGGAAACGGGCGGTGCAATTCCGTTCGGTCCCGGACAGACGATTGAAGTCGAGCGCCTGCACGAGCACAAAGATGGCTATGTTCTGTTGTCGCACGTCCGCGCTCATCGGCGCCGCATCTGGGAGAACGTCGAAAAGTCATATCGCGAAGAGAAAACCATTACCGGCAAGGTCATCGAACGAATTAAGGGCGGGCTTGTAGTGGATGTCGGCGTGCGCGCGTTCCTGCCGGCATCGCAGATCGAGCTGCGGCCCGTGCACGATCTCGAAGTATGGAAAGACCGCGAAATCGAATTGCGCGTCTTGAAACTGAACCGCAAGCGCGGCAACGTGGTTGTCAGCCGCCGTGTTCTGCTCGAGGAAGCCGCGAAGACGCAGCGGGATGCGCTGGTGGCATCCCTCTCCGAAGGCGCAGTTGTCAAAGGCAAGGTCAAGAACGTAACGGATTACGGCGTTTTCGTTGACCTTGGCGGCGTTGATGGATTGCTGCACATCACCGATCTCGCCTGGGGACGCGTCAAGCATCCGTCTGAAATTGTGAAGGCGGGCGATGAGATCGACGTCAAAATCCTCAAGTTCGATCAGGCAAAATCCCGGATTTCTCTGGGACGCAAGCAGCTTTTGCCCGACCCATGGGCCGCGGTTCCTGAGCGATTTCCGGCGGGTACGCGCATCCACGCAAAGGTTGTCGGCGTGACGGATTACGGAGCGTTCGTCCAGATTGAGCCGGGAATTGAGGGCTTGATTCACGTGAGTGAGATGACCTGGTCGCGGCGTGTGAAGCATCCCTCGAAGATCGTGAAGGTCGGCGACGAAGTGGATGTGGTCGTTCTCGAAGTGAAACCCGACGCGCAGAGGATTTCGCTCGGCCTGAAGCAGACATTACCGGATCCCTGGGCAGCGGCGGCAGAGCGATTTCCTGTGGGAAGCATCATCAGCGGCCGCGTGCGGAGCCTCACTGATTTTGGCGCGTTCGTTGAGATTGATGACGGCCTCGAAGGCCTAATTCACATCAGCGACATAAGCTGGACCGAGCGCGTGAAACATCCGAGCGAGAAGTTCAAGAAGGGCGACGCGGTGGAAGCGAAAGTCCTGAAGGTTGACGGAGAAAATCGCCGCCTGTCGCTCGGCATCAAGCAGG
>PMAA01000230.1:0-1195 GCA_003152355.1 Acidobacteriota bacterium
ATTCAGGGCCGGCCGTTCAAGCAATCCGAAATCGAAGCCAAGATCGAAGAAGTTCTGGGCTAGGGAGACTCGAACATGGCAACGGCAACGCTTCCACCGCTGACAAAAAAAGATTTTCAGACCGATCAGGAAGTTCGTTGGTGTCCCGGCTGCGGCGACTACGCGATTCTTTCCGCCGTCCAACAAGTATTTCCGGAGCTCGGAATTCCGCGCGAAAAATTCGTCATCGTCTCCGGCATCGGCTGCTCCAGCCGCTTCCCCTACTACATGAACACATACGGCTTCCACACGATTCACGGGCGCGCGCCCGCGGTGGCCACAGGATTGAAATTGGCGCAGCCGGATTTGGAAGTCTGGGTGGCGACAGGCGACGGTGACGCTCTTTCCATCGGCGGCAATCACACCATTCACATGCTGCGCCGCAACGTCGGCCTGAAAGTGCTGCTCTTCAACAATCGCATTTACGGTCTGACCAAAGGCCAGTATTCGCCCACGTCGGAATTCGGCAAGAAGTCCAAGTCCACTCCGTACGGTTCTGCGGACCGACCGTTCAATCCGATTTCACTCGCGATTGGATCGGAAGCAACTTTTGTCGCGCGCTCCGTGGACGTCTTCCAGCAGCATTTGAAGGACACGTTGAAGCAAGCGGCGGCGCACAGAGGCTCAGCCTTTGTCGAGATTTTGCAGAACTGCAACATCTTCAACGACGGCGNNGAGCACGGCAAGCCGCTCATCTACGGCAAAAATCGCGACAAGGGCCTGCGCCTGAACGGATTCGATCTCGAAATCGTTCAGCTCGGCAACGGAATCACGGAAAAGGATCTACTCGTCCACGACGCGCATCATCCGCGCCCGGCATACGCCTTCCTGCTGGCGCACATGGAGAATCGGCCAGGATTTCCGACGCCGATCGGAGTTCTGCGCGCATCGGATGAATTGCCGCGCTACGAAGACGTCGCNNGCGGTAATCGCGAAAAAAGGCAGAGGCAATCTCGATAAACTTCTGCACGCCGGCGACACTTGGACCGTGAAATAACGCTCCGAAGATTTTGAGAAGTTGAGTAATTCGACGAAGGGCGGGCCGTTTAGGTTCGCCCTTTTCATTTGCCCCAAGAAAAATCCGCCACGACGAATTGCGCCAACGAACTAATTTTTATCGCCGAGCCCGTGCAGGTTCCCGCATTTCTTGCATAGC
>PMAA01000230.1:1271-1529 GCA_003152355.1 Acidobacteriota bacterium
CATCACAGTTCCTCCTGAAAAATTCATTCCCGTTATCGGCTGCCCTCTCTTCTGCGGCGTGTGGCAACCGGCGCATCCACCGATCAGTGCGAGATATTCGCCGCGCTTCGCAGGCGTCGAGGAGTCCGCCGGCGGCACCGGTGAACCCAGTGGCTCCGGCGCATTTCTGATCAAATATTTCACGGGAAAAATAATTTGGCTTGCCGGCAAAGGATTTCGCACCGGCGGTATCGAACGCAGAAAAACAACAACCGACGC
>PMAA01000230.1:1543-2553 GCA_003152355.1 Acidobacteriota bacterium
TCCGACATGCTGTGATAATTCCCATACGGCATGAGCGGAAAAAGTGTGCGGCCATCTTTGTCCACGCCCTCGCGAATGGCGCGCGCGATCTGGTCATCAGTCCAATTGCCGAGTCCCGTCTCGGGATCGGGCGTGATGTTCGGCGCTACGAGTTGCCCTGGCAAACCAATCAGCGGAAATGGCTGGCCCGAACCTTCCCGCCCATCGATTAGAGGCCAATCTTTGGACGTATTGTCGTGCGGCGAGTGGCAATCCACGCACAGCGCAACCGAATGAAAAATATAGCTACCGCGCGCGAGCCGCGCCGGGTTGCTCTCAAACGTGCGATTCGTCACCGGCCGCATGCGCGGGCCGATGAATGGACGCCAGCCGATCGTGAACGTGATAGCGATCGCGACGAGTACCACAAGAATCAGTAATGCAATTCCGAGTTTTTTCATCAGGGCAAACGTATCTCCAAATCGATTTCGAAGTTGGCGACACGTTCTCGCAGGTCCGCTCGTATGTCAATCTTCGATTGAAATTTCAGATTCAGGAGGAGCGGCGCTACTGGCTGGCGGGAGTCTTGTCAGCAGGTGAAGTGGCCGTACGATTTTGCGCGAGCGTCGCCGGAAGCGCAGGAAATAGCGGCAACGCGCGATCGCGCGCCGCGGCGAATTCGTTCCAATCGCTGTTCGCGACAGGCTCGGACGGCGGGAGCGGCAGCCGCTCGAAATTCAGAAATTCGCCGTGCCTCTCGATGCGAAAATCGAGATGAGGTCCGGTGGCGAGCCCCGTCATGCCGACGAGTCCGATGCGCTCGCCTTGCTCGACATGCTGTCCCGTGTGAACGAGAATGCGCGAGAGATGCATGTAGTAAGTGTCGTATCCATTGCTGTGCTGAATCTCGATCAGATTTCCCGCGCCGCCCTTCGGCCCTGCGAAAATCACGCGACCATCGCCGATTGTCTGCACGGGCGTGCCCGCGGGCGCGCCGTAATCGATTCCAAGATGCGGCCGGTATTCCTTCA
>PMAA01000230.1:2593-2717 GCA_003152355.1 Acidobacteriota bacterium
GCCTTCTTCATGGATTTGCCATCGGGCGTGTAGTACGCGGCGATGCCGGACGGATCGTGAAATAAAACGGCGCGATACACATGCCCGTGATTGTCGTATTCGGCGGCAAGGATGCGGCCGTAGG
>PMAA01000230.1:2761-7301 GCA_003152355.1 Acidobacteriota bacterium
GCCAGCTCGGGCTTTTCTCCCGACGCGACTACTCCTTCGAAAAGCGATCCATGGATCTGCCCGACGACGCCCGCCGTCTCGACTGTGGACGGAATTGGCTCGATCTCCGCGTGAAAATCGTTGCCACGCGGCGCGATTCTGAGCATGCGATCGGGATCAATACGATAGCGAATTTCGCGAAGTTCGCCGAGAACCGAACGGCCGACCGACACCTGATTGCCCGCGCGCACGTGCCGCAAATCAAAAACGGGCGTTACTGTGGCTGTTACTCGCGCCACTGTCTCTGAATTTATTCCGAGATTTTGAAGAAGTCCCGCAAACGTAACGCGGGTGGGAACGATGCTCTTCGAGAAAAGTACAACGTCGGATTGAATGCGTTGAGCTTCAATTCGTGCGTGATGAACTTCATCCGCGAAAACTTGATCCGCTGCCGTGCGCTGAGACACGGAATAACCAATCGCAACAACGCCAACCACAATCAAGCAAAGCCAGAACACGATTCGAAACAGTTTCAAAATCCCCTCACCACGCCCCACGCCTGGCCGACCCCGGAGAGATTTGCAGCATAACTCACGCAGGCAAAATTCCGGAAGGACAAATGCTCAGATGTTCTCGCTTGGTACAACGCGCGGAAGGGCGCAAAAGGAATGACGAGGAGAGGCTGCGATTGCGCTACTGAGCCGGGAAATTCGGCGGGCTCCGGCGAACTACAGCGGCAACGGTCCCGTCGGATTGCGCGGTGTTCGCGAAATAATTCTTTCCGCGAAGTTCGCGATAAATTCTTCCGGCCACATCGGCGGCGTGAGGGCCGCTGACGAGACGGCTTCCGCCGCGAAGCAAAACGACAAGGACGATTTTCGGATGCGCCTGATCGGCGTAGGAAACAAACCAGCCGAGCCTGCCGCCAAGACTTTCATCGTTGCAAGTTCCGGTCTTGCCGAGTGGCTGCTCGCCGTAAGGATCGTTGCTCGAACGCGCGGTGCCGTAAAGAACGGCGGCCAGCATGCCCTCCTGAATATCCGGGAGAAGCGAGCCGATATCGAGCTGGCGCTTAACGCGCGGCGTGAAACTCTCGCGCTCACCAGCGGTGCGCGGATACTGCAGGTAATACATCGNNGCGCTTGATGCGCGGCTCAAAACCACGCAGAGACTCTTCGCTGCGTGGATACTGCAGGTAATACATCGTGCCGCCGTTCGCGAGCGTGGAAACAAGGGAGGCGAGTTGCAGCGGTGTCATGCGGATGCCTCCGCCGAAACTCGACATGCGCGCCACACCGCCGTAGGCCGGCGGCGCGGTGGGTACATTGCCAGCCTGTTCTTCCGGAATATTCAGGCCAGCAAGTTCGCCGAGTCCCAACTGGTGAGCGTAGCGGCTGACGCGTTCGAATCCCAGTCTTTCTCCGATAGTTTCAAAAAACATGTTGTTCGAATGCGCCATCGCCTCGGTCAAATCCATGTAGCGGCGGCGCCCCACGTTAATCATCGTGTCGCGGGTGATGATTCCTTCCTGCAACCCGGCCAGCGCGATTACCGGCTTGATCGTCGAGCAGGGCTCGAAGCCCGCGGAGAAGACCATCTTCTGATTTACAACCGTCAAGATGCGCCCGGTGGATGGATCAACCGCAAGAACTGAACCGTTTGAGTTGCCCAACGCCTGGACCGCGATTTCCCGGACGACGGGATCGTCGGAGTCGGAAACGTCATTCTTGGTCGGATCGGCGTGGGTCGGAACGCCCGTATACGTGTGGCGGACATGCGCTTTTGGCGCGGGTGCCGCGAAAGCAGAGGCCGTAAGCTGCGGCGAAGGCAGCGCCATAGCAGCAACCACGAGTATGGCGACGAATGATAACCGCCTCGTTTTGCCCTCGTGATTGCGTTTCATCATAAATGGCGCCCGCTCTTCCCTGGCCTACAGCTTTTACTGTATATGGCCGAATTCCCAGATTGTAGGGAAGCGTTGCTCGGAGCGCAACCCCCAACTCATACATTCTAGGTCAGCTCTTCGCAGAGTGAAACTGGACAGAGGAACAGTCTTTGGCCCGAGGTCAAATGGCGGAAAGGACAGGCCCAACGGCCTATCCTGTGGCAAGAGGGCCAACACATGAGTTGCGCAGAAGCGGCGCCGAGCCCAAACCCGATTTATCTTGTGGGCTTGCCTTTGGCGGCGCCGGCTGCGGCTGCGTGAGCCATGGGTTTTGCGGCTTCTTCGGATGCCTTTTCGGAGATCGCTTCCGATGGTTCCACGGGGATTAGGCCGAGCTGTTTGCGCAGTTCGGTTTCGATTTTTGCGCGGATATCCGGATTGTCCTTGAGGAATTGGCGGCCGTTTTCGCGGCCCTGGCCGAGGCGCTCGCCCTTGAATGAGATCCACGTGCCGGATTTTTCGAGCAGGCCGCGAGAGACGCCAAGATCAAGCAGGTCGCCTTCGCTCGAAATGCCTTCGCCGTAGATGATATCGAATTCCGCTTCGCGGAACGGCGCTGCGACCTTGTTCTTCACCACTTTCGCGCGGGTGCGCGAGCCGACGACACGGTCGCCTTCCTTGATGGATTGAATTCTGCGAATATCGATGCGGATGGACGAATAGAATTTCAGAGCGCGGCCGCCTGTGGTCGTCTCGGGGTTGCCGAACATGACGCCGATCTTTTCGCGAATCTGATTGATGAACACCAGACAGGTTCGCGATTTCGAAACGTAGGCAGTCAGCTTGCGCAGCGCCTGCGACATCAGCCGCGCCTGCATGCCCATGGAAGGGTCGCCCATCTCGCCCTCGAGTTCGGCCTTCGGAACCAGCGCCGCTACCGAGTCCACAACGATGATGTCCACGGCATTCGTGCGAATCAGCGTTTCAGCGATTTCGAGCGCCTGTTCGCCGTTGTCGGGCTGCGACACGAGAAGATTGTCCACGTCCACGCCGAGCTTTTTCGCGTAGATAGGATCGAGCGCGTGCTCCGCATCAATGAATGCGGCCGTGCCGCCTAGCTTTTGCGCCTGCGCTATCACGTGCAGCGTCAGCGTCGTCTTGCCGCCCGATTCAGGGCCGTAGATCTCGACAACGCGGCCGCGCGGAATTCCGCCGACGCCGAGGGCCGAGTCAAGAGAGATCGAGCCGGTGGGAATGACGCTCACGGGAACGAGAATGTCCCGGTTACCCAGCCGCATGATCGAGCCCTTGCCGTATTGCTTTTCAATCTGCGCGATTGCCGAGTCTAGAAGTTTTGCTTTTTCATCTGCCATTTGCCACCTCGCTAGAAATGTTTCGTGACAGCTCGAAGGCCTAGAGCTTACCAGAGCCCGAACGCGCCGGCTTTCTGGTCACAATGGCCGGAGAATATCATGAGGCGAAGAAAAAGCAAAGAGATTTTGAAGGCTTTTTGGCCTCGCTCGCTCCCCCAGCATCCGGCCATAACCCGATTCCCTTCGCCATCGTCTTTGCTATCCTCACGGACCATGAAAACCGTCCTGCTTCTCATCTGCTCGAACACCTTTATGACTATCGCCTGGTACGGGCATCTCAAGTACCGCAAATCGCCGCTGATCGCCGCGATTTTGATTAGCTGGCTGATCGCGTTTTTCGAGTATTGCTTCCAGGTGCCGGCGAATCGCATTGGCTACGGGGAATTCACGCTGTTCCAGCTGAAAATCGTACAGGAAGTTATCACGCTTTGCGTGTTCGTGGCGTTCTCCTACGCATACTTCGGTGAAAACTTGAAGTGGAACTACGGAGTATCGTTTCTGTTCATTTTGGGCGCGGTGTTCTTCGCGTTTTGGGGAAAGATGTAGAACTACGCAGCGCCTATTCATACTTGTAAAATCCATGGCCGGACTTGCGTCCGAGCCAGCCGGCGGCGACTAACTTTCGCAGCAACGGGCAGGCGCGATATTTCGGATCGCCGAAGCCTTTGTAGAGAACGTCGAGAATATCCACGCAGACATCGAGGCCGATGAAATCCGCGAGTTCGAGCGGGCCCATCGGATGATTCATGCCCATCTTCATCACGGCGTCCACGGATTCGGCGGTGGCGACGCCTTCCATCACGGCGAAAGCGGCTTCGTTGATCAGAGGCATGAGCACGCGATTCGAGACGAAGCCCGGTGCGTCATTGACGGCTACAGGTTTTTTGCCGAGCTTCTCGCAGAGCTGCATCGTCTGCGCGAACGTGTCGTCGCTTGTTTGCAATCCGCGAATCACTTCGACGAGCACCATCACAGGCACGGGATTCATGAAGTGCATGCCGATGAATTTATCGGGGCGGCTCGTTTGCGCGGCAAGCGTTGTGATCGAGATGGAAGAAGTGTTGCTCGCGAGCGTGACGCCCGGACGCAGCACTTCGTCGGCGCTTTTAAGCACGCGAACTTTTAGATCGAGATTTTCGGGAACGGCTTCGACGGCGAAGTCGGCCTCTTTGAGCGCTGCGATATCGGTGACGGGCTCGATGCGAGCGAGCGCGGCGGATTTTTCGGCTTCGGTGATTTTTGCTTTTTTCACCTCGCGATCGAGATTTTTGGTGATTGTGTCGAGCGCGCGATCGAGGAACTT
>PMAA01000230.1:7309-8355 GCA_003152355.1 Acidobacteriota bacterium
TTTCCCGCTCACCGCGGGGCTCGGCTCATTCGAGTCTCCGCACACTCCGAACCGCCGCTCCTCTCGCCTCGGTTACTCGGCCTTCGTTCACTCCGGCAATTTGCCATCGACGACTTCGCGCACGATGAGCCGCGCGCGTTCTTCGCGATCGGGAAAAACCAGAATGCGAATGCCGCCCGCACTATCAGGAAATCGTGCGAAGCGAATCGCATCTTCGCGCAAACACATGGCGACGTAATCCGCGATATCGCTCTCCGTGCCCGTCCAGACTTCGATTGACGGCTCGTCTTCCGGATTGGAAGGCAGCGGCTCCTCGACATCCTCCGTCGCATCGTATGGCTGTTCGGGGATTTCGTCTTCCGGCCGTGGTTCGGAGTCGTCGCTTCCGGCATCACGCGGCTCTGATTTGGGATCGAAATTCGCCAGAATGGACTGGCGCGGAGAACCTGATCCCCAAACTCCGACGACGGGAGGCTCGTTCAGCGCCTTCTCAATTTCAGGGAGATTGGGTTCAGCGAGTTCGGACGGCGTCTCGCCCTCGCCGGNNAAGCTGCTTAGCGATCAGCTTCCGCGCGGCGTCGAAATCGGCCTTTTGAACCCAAATTTCGAGTGGATTTCGCATGGAGGCGTAAAGAAGACGCGCTTCGAGCGGTTCGTCGTTGTAGGCGATGTTGGCGTCATCGAGGGCGGCGCGAATTTCCTCGAGAGTACCGGTGTGAAAGCCACTCCAGAGGAGCACGGGCGCGCTGAGGTCGTCGCCCGGCGCGCGATTTCCTGGCGCGTCGAGGGATTCGACGAGGTCCACATCGCAATCTTCGCAGCGAGTGAAGCCGAAGCGATATTCCGATTTGCATTTTGGGCAAAACATAAACAAAGAAGAGGCGCATTACCGCGAGCGCCCCTCCCACACTCCTCAGTTTTTACTTCCCCGTGCTTAACTCTGCCACGCCCAACTGTGCCGCACTCAGTTCCGCGAGCCCAGTTCCGCGATGCTCAAAATTAATTAGTAACGCTCGATGCCGAGGGCGACGGCGTTGCCGCCGCCG
>PMAA01000265.1:0-4785 GCA_003152355.1 Acidobacteriota bacterium
GGGAGTCCGCGACCTCGGTGATTGCAGGGTCATCCCCGTCTCGGGCCCCAGATCGATTTTGAAAATTGTGCCCCTCCATAACTTGAACGCTGGATGCTACGCATGCCCAAGGACCTACTAGCGTTTCTGATCGCGTTTTTCGCCTCGGTCGGGCTCACGGCGCCGGTTCGCCAGCTCGCTCTTCGCGTAGGTCTTGTGGACAAACCAGGCCCGCGCAAAGTTCATCTCAAGCCGATTCCTCTGCTCGGCGGCGTTGCCATCTACTGCGGTTTTGTCCTCGCTGTTCTGATTACCATGCACGCTCCGACTTCCGGCCAAATTATCAGCATTCTTGCAGGCGCGACGTTGCTTGCGCTCATCGGCTTCCTCGATGACGGCGGCTTGCTTCACCACCAGGTGAAGCTGTTTGTTGCCATGCCAGTTGCCGCGGGGCTGCTCCTCGCATCGGGAATTCGCGCGCATCTGGTGTCGGCGTTTGTTCCGGGCCTGGCCGGTGTGGTTCTAGATGGCTGCCTGACGGTTCTCTGGGTCGTGGGGATAACCGCTTCGTTCAGCATTCTGGATCACATGGACGGCCTGTGCTCAGGGATCGCAGCAGTCGGCGCGCTTTTCTTCACGCTGGCCGCGAATCAGGGTGGGCAGGTGATGGTCCGCACTCTCGGAGCCGCAACTCTCGGGGCCGCGCTCGGATTTCTCGGCTGGAATTTCAATCCTGCGAAAATATTCATGGGCGATGGCGGTGCGATGTTTTTAGGCTACTTGATGGCCGTGCTCAGCCTGAAGTTGCGGCCTGAAGGACCGGCTTCACAAATCGGCTGGCTCGTCCCGCTTCTGATTCTGGGCGTACCGATATTCGACACGACGCTGGTCTCCATCTCCCGCTCGCGGCGCGGCCTTATACCGTTTACGTCTCCCGGAAAGGACCACACGGCGCACCGCCTCGCAAACCTGGGGCTCGGCCAGCGCGGTGCCGTTCTGGCACTGTACGCTCTCGCTTGCGTCTTCGGCATTCTAGCCTTATTAGTTCCGTCGCTGTCCGCCACGCAAGCGCTCGCGATGGTAGCTGTGGTGGTGCTTTGCTGCCTGGTAGGCATCTACTTCCTCGAGGGAGCCCCCTACGAGCGACAGGCCAAGATTCCGAAGTCCTCACCAGTATCCTGACGCCAAGCGCCTTGTATTGGCTGCAATCCGTTGATGGACGTACGTCGCTAAGGTATACTCACCGTCCTGATTGGTGGGTGTTGCAGTCGGCAAATGACTGTTTTCGCCGCTCGCTACGGACAAGTGTCTTGGTCGGCCGGGTGAGCTCCAGACAGTTTTCGGACCATCTCTTAGGAATGACAGGCTCTCAAACATCGTGCTCTTGTAGCAAATGGTGAACTCGTTGGCTGGTCCGAACCCGCAGGCACATTCCGAAGCGCCTCCCAAGCTGCCGAAACAACCCATCGCAATTGTCGGAGGATCTGCCGCCGGGCTATTTACGGCTGCTCTGCTAGCGAGACGGGGCGCCCCGGTGCAAGTTTTCGAGTGCGCCGAGTCCCTCGATCCGGTCTCCCGCACACTGATCGTCACTCATAAGCTCCGCCCGTTGCTCGGGCCGGCAGCGTCGGGCTCAATCGTCAACGAGATTCGCCGNNCCTGGCTGACGAAGCGCAACACGCCGGCGCAGAATTGAAATTTGGCCGGCGCTTCAGCGGGCTGCACAGTAATAGTGCAGGGCTGGTCGTCGAAGTGGAACGCGCATCTGACGGATCGCGCGAAGAAGTGAAAACGCAAACCGTGGTTGGCAGTGATGGCGCGGCGAGCCGCGTGGCGCAAGCCGCCGGTTGGCCGCAGCAAGATACGGTTCCGCTGGTTCAAGCGATCGTTCCGTTGCCGAAGGACATGGCGGCGGATACGGTGCGTGTCTGGTTCGTTCCCGATGACACGCCATATTTTTACTGGTTGATTCCAGAATCGCCGACGCGCGGAGCGCTCGGCCTCATCGGCGAGGCGCCCCAGGAAATGCGGAAGCATTTGGAACGGTTTCTCGAGAAGCGAAAGCTCGATCCCATCAGCTTTCAGGGCGCAAAAATTCCCGTATACAGGGGCTGGGTGCCTGTCGAGCGGCGCGTTGGGAACGGAAAAGTTTTTTTGGTCGGCGACGCGGCCGCGCAAGTGAAAGTAACCACGGTTGGCGGAATCGTGACAGGATTCCGCGGCGCGATCGGCGTGGCGGAAGCGATATTNNTTTTGAACGGGGGCGACAGCGCGGAATTGCGCCGGCTGCGGCGCGAACTCGACATGCATCTGATCTTGCGGCGCTCTCTGCACCATTTTCAACAAAGCGACTACAGCCGGCTGGTGGATTTGCTGAATGCTTCCGCGCTGCAAAAGCTCGGCGAATATTCGCGCGATGACGCCCTCAAAGTCCTCTTTCAGATTTGCGCGAGCCAACCGCGATTAATTTTGATGGGACTGCGTGGGCTTTTGACCGGCGGACGTCTCTTCGGCGCTCCGAGGCCATAGGCTCCGCGTTGCAGTTTTTATTTCCGGCTCGCCTTCACGACGCGTATTCTTTCACCCGCAATGGCTTCTGACGGATACATCCTCGGGCTCTCCGCACTCGCGCACGATTCTTCCGCAGCGCTTCTCGATCCAGATGGAAACTTCACGGCAATCGAAGAAGCGAAGCTCATCAGGTCGCGTGAAGCTTCGGGAATTCCGCGAGAGGCGATTCGGTTTTGTTTTGAAAACGCAGGAATTTCCTGGCGCGATGTTGCATCCGTAGCTGTCGCGAGTAATCCTAGACGCGCTTGGCGCCGCGCGGTTGGATTTCGTCTACGCCAGACGCTTGTGGCATCCATTTCGAGCGCGTATTACATAGACAAAGCGTTCGGCGAGTTGGGCCGCGAGCTGAACAATCGTCGAATTTTGAATGATCTCGCGGGAGAACCTGGCGGCCGAGTGGTTACCCTCGATCACCAACTTTGTCACGCGGCCAGCGCGTTCTTTGGTTCGCCGTATNNCGTATGATCGCGCGCTGATCGTGTCTCTGGACGAGCGTGGCGACGGCCAATGCGGCATCGTTGCCATGGGCGAAGGCACGAAGTTGCGCGTGGACAAAACGATTCCCTTTCCTCATTCGCTCGCGTGGGCGTATTCGCAGGTGGTGGAACTGCTGGGATTCCGGCCACACAAAGACGAACACAAGCTGCAATGGTTGAGTGTGTCCGGCGCGCCCGAGCACGAAAGCGTTTTCCTGGATATGCTCCGACAGAAACCCGGCGCGGCGCCTCACTTGAATCGCCGTTACTTCACGCGAGGTTTCGCGGGTCGATTCGCGTTCTCGAACGAACTTCGCGAGCGCTTGGGCCTCACTCCTGATAATCCNNAGCCGCTTAGGACTTGCTTCAGATAAGCTCCCCGCCGATCCTCAGCGAGCGAACATCGCTGCGAGCGTCCAGCAGGCCATCGAAAAAGTTGCGAGCGAATATCTGGAGGTTTTGCGCAAGGCGCACAACGCGCGAAAGCTTTGCCTCGCTGGCGGGCTTTTTCTCAATTCATTGGTTGTTGCTGCGATCGAAAGGAATACTGGCTTCGAAGAAGTTTTCGTGCAGCCTGCCGCCGGAAACGAGGGTACATCTCTCGGCGCCGCGTGGAGCATCTGGCATCACAATTTCGGCCGCCCGCGCGTGGCGCCAATGTCCGATGTTTATTGGGGGCCGGGCTATTCGAATGACGAGGTCAAGCAAGTCCTCGACAATTGCAAGGCGACCTATCGCTGGCTTAACGGCGATGGACGGAAGATTGAAGAAGCTCTGCGCCTGCTGCGCGCCGGAAAAATTGTAGCGTGGCATCAAGGCAGAGCCGAATTTGGACCGCGGGCGCTCGGCAATCGCAGCCTGCTTGCTTCACNNTGGGCGCCTTACGTGAAAGAAAATCTGAACGACTACGTGAAGCATCGCGAGTCGTTTCGGCCGTTCGCGCTGGCTGTGCCGGAGGAAGATTGCGCCCGCTATTTCGACGCGTCGCCCGCGGCTCGCTTCATGGCTTCCATGGGCGTTGCGAAGCCGGAAGTGCGGGAAGCGCTGAAAGATTTTCTATTGCCGGGATATCAGGTGCGGCTGCACGTCGTGAGCCGCCAAGCAAATCCGCTCTTTTGGGAACTGCTGAGGCGATCGGGCGAAGACGCGCCCGGCCCGCTGCTCGTGAATACTTCGTTCAATCTTTTCGGCGAGCCGCTGGTGGTCACGCCGCGGGACGCCGTACGCAGTTATTTCTGCTCCGGCACCGACGCGCTCATTTTGGGCAATTTCATTCTTTCGAAGTCGTAGTCGGTGGCACGCGTCTCACTGCGTTCCATACTTTTCGAGCCACTTCAGCTCCTCGCGTACCTTAATTTTTCCGTGCCACGGATTTTTGTCGAGCGAATGGCCTTCGCCCGGAAAAATCAGGAGCGCTGCCGGAATTCCGCGGGCGTGCAGCGCGCGTTCGAGCAAATAGTCTTCGCCGACGTACACTCGAACATCGTCAGCACCTCCGACGACGTGGGTCGGGGTCGTCACTTTGTCGAATTGCCAGATCGCGGCTTCCGCGTTGTAATTCGCTTCCGCTTCCCACGGCTTCCCGCCGAGAAAATAAGCGTCATCCATGGTCACATCGTCGTTGCCCCAGTTCGCGACATGCTCTACCGCTCCTGCGCCCGTTACCGCGGCTTTGAAGCGAGTAGTTTGGGTGATGAGCCAGTTCGTCATGTATCCGCCGTAACTGTATCCGCCAACGGTGAGGTGATTCGGATCGGCG
>PMAA01000265.1:4824-5328 GCA_003152355.1 Acidobacteriota bacterium
ATCAGCATGCCTTCGACGCTTGTGCCGTCGTCCGCGGTCCAACGGTAGGGCTTGCCTGACGGCATCGCGCGCTCGCTGAATACGCGATTGAACGCTGTGATCGCGCGCGCATTTGAGATGTCGCCCACGCTATCGGCGACGTACACTTCAGACGGCTTCTCGAGCGTCGAATACACGAACGCGACACGCGGAGAATGTGCAGAAGCCGAGATTTCTTCATATGTTCCCGCCCAGCCTTTTTGCTTTACCAATTCCGAGCTCGGTTCGGTTTGCGTGTACGGCTGCACCTCCGTTCCGAGCCGTCCGGCCATTAGAAGTTCGCCGCCTGGAAGAACGCTGAAGCCATCGACGGCTCCGTCAAACTTTGCAGCCCAGCGCGCGGTGACAGGCGCGGCGCTTTCTTGATTCGCACCCGGCTCGCTTGCGTCTACCCAGTACAGGCGTGGCTGTGCGTCCTGGTAGGCCCCCTCTAGGGAGCCGTTCTCAAATGCAAAGAAGATGTGC
>PMAA01000265.1:5336-11574 GCA_003152355.1 Acidobacteriota bacterium
GCTCGGTGAAGAATGCCAATCGTTCGCCGTTCGGAGATACGCTCATTCCCTTCGCGCGGTCAGCGATCTTGGCGATCTCCTTTGTCTGTTCGCCATATTCTGTCAATATTTTCCCGCTCGCTCGTTCGGCTTGCACGGCGGCGACATCCACGCGCCGAATGAAATCGCCGCGTTCTGATTCGCGATAACGCAAAACGTCCTTCCAGTCGTTCTCCTGATCCTTCTTTTGCTTCGGTGTGAGTTCTATCTGCGCCGCAAAAAAAATGGCCCGCGAATCGCTTGACCAAGCGAAACTGTGGACGGCTTCGTCTCCTTCGGTGACCGGAAATGCCTCTCCGCCTGCCGTTGAAATGACATAGAGCTGGTCCACGGACTCTTCCTTTGTGTCAGCGCTTTCTTCGCCGGCTTCGTCTTTTTCTGATTTTTTCTTCGGCACGACGACGGTTCGGTCGGAAATGAACGCGATCCAGCGTCCGTCCGGAGACCATTGCGGTGCGTGGTCGTGCCCGGATTGGGTGAATGGCGTGAGCTCGCCCGCACGATAGAGCCAAAGGTCGCTGCGGAAGCGATTCTCGTCCCAATCGGCCCGGTCCGCTTGGATAACCACCGCATTGCCGTCCGGCGAAATCCTGACGCTGCCGAAAGAGACGGAATCGAACAACTCATCGATCGTAATCGGAGGCTTGTCGCTCCGGGAACGCGCGGCTCCGATGCCAGCCGAGAAGCAAAGAGCTACAATGATTGAGTACGCAAAAAGCGAATGTATTCGCATAGCTTCCTCAGGAAAGCGAAGAGATATACTCTTCGCCGCTGCGCGCGTCAAGATTTCAACGCTTGTGGCAAAAAGATTTGAGCTGAACCATTGTGAACGATTCGACGTTTAATCAGCCGCACCGACGCTCAAAAAGTGTGCGGCGCGCCGTTCTGATCATCCTGGCGGCGCTGCTTGTCGCGGGCGTGGCCGCTACCCGCGAACTGGGGCGCTGGCTCGTCGTCCAAGACCCCCTCGAGCGCTCCGGAGCGATCGTGGTGCTCAGTGGCGGGATGCCGTATCGCGCGATGGAGGGCGCGAAGATTTATATGGAAGGAATTGCACCGCAGGTTTGGCTCACGCGATCGCTAGGTCCTCCGGAACTTGAAGAATTGCACATCGACTACGAAAGCGAAGAAACGTACAATCGCAAGATACTGATTAGCGAAGGAGTACCCGATTCAGCAATTCGTGTACTTGACCCGATCATTACTAATACCGTAGATGAAGAGCGCGCGGTCTTCGCCGAGATGCGCCGCTCCGGGGTGGGCCGCGTAATTATTGTCACTTCGCCGCCTCACACGCGCCGCGTGCGAACCCTTTGGCGCAAACTTGCACCGAGCGGCCTCGAAGCGATCGTGAGGGCTTCCTCAACGGACCATTACGATGCGAATCATTGGTGGAGAAATACGAGGGATGCCCTTGATGTGGTGCGGGAGGTTCTTGGTCTGCTCAACGCTTGGGCGGGCCTTCCATTGAAACCCCCACCGCGGCCGACGACGTAACGACTCCGAACTGAAAGATCTGTGCGGCCGCCTCAGCCGACTTTGGTCATCTGCACGGCCTCGAAAACCTTCCATCGCTTCCAATCCGATTGCCGCGTCAGATCTCTCAATGAAAGATTCCATTCGATTCCAAGACTGTCTTCTTCCCGCGCGAAATTTGCGATCCAAGAATTTCCCAGCGCGGCCGGAATCTCGTCGGTCATTCGCTCCAGAATCTCATCCATCTCGCTGTTCTCGTTCCCGGAACCATCCGGGACGCGATATTGCGCTAGGCGCTCTGCATCGAGCGGAACCGCGAAAAGGATCTGTTCGTGGGGAGTCAGCGTGATCGTATCGTCTTCGGCCCTCATGAAGCGGTCAGAACGGGCACAGAGCTCGAGCTCGCCTTCTCTCCAGCGCAATTCNNACATCGAAGGAACGCGTTTGCCACGTTGCCGACTTGGATTGCGGAAGAACCTCGGTGATCGTCACGACGGTATGACTTCGCCATTGCTCGATTTTTACCGAGCCGAGAAAATTTCCGTGGTCGCGAATGTACTGGAGCTGCCGCGTCGTGGCTTTGATGGTCTTACGCCAAAAGTCGTCATTTACCCGGAAACTAAAAGTGTACACACGCTCGAGCGGCGACGGTGCGGATTCGTCAAGCTTTCGGCGAAAATTCGGGTCGGCNNTCCAGGATTGATGTACGAGAAGCCGCTGCCAGTGCCGAGCGAGAACAACGAATACAAATCCGACGACGACGCAAACGGCTAGCGCCACCCAAAGAATATCCATCAGCTAACCATCCAGTCTCTCGACTTCCCCTGGATTTCATAATCCAAACCGCCGGATTGTACTATAAAAATGCGCCCTCACCTGCAGGCGGACAAACAGAGAGTTTCACTCGGAGCGCTCAGCAGGAAACAGGATAGAGACGTGTAATCATCCAGCCACAGAATCCGACCGCGCCTTCATCGAAGCAGGTCGATGATCTCACACTCCAACCAATGGGACCCCACGATCAGAGTGTCCTGGTACAAAAAGCTAGTTCATGCATATCTACTCCTCCCGGCCAGCCCGACGCCGCCGTTACGAAAATCACCGTCACTTTTGCGTGAGCGCGATGTAGACGTTGGAATAGGTGCTTTCGAGGTTCGGTGTGCCACCGCCAAAACCGGGGACGGCAATCGTATTGGGCAGAGCGCCACCGGAAGAACTCGTGCTCGAGATCGCAGTCGCGAGAAGTTGCATCCCGGCGCCCGAGCCGAAGTAGATCTTCGCCGCGGTGGCGTTGCCCGTGAACGCGAATACATAGTAGCCGGGGCTGAGCGTCACGCTCCCCTGCTTGCACGCGTTGTCGGTCATTCCGGTCGAGCCGAACGACGTCGCGCCCCAACTGCACTGCACGGCGCCGGAAAGATTGTAAACGCCGACGTCATAGAGGTTGGCGCCCGACTTGTCCGCCCCGCCGATATCGACAGTGAGATGTGAGAACGTGACGGCAAACGGAATCCAGAACGCGACTACATTGACTGCGTTCGCGCCCGAAGGGCCGACTTGGTTGCCGGCGTTATTCGGAGATGGAACAAAGGCCGTCTGCGGCGCGGTCGCGCCGCAGTCCGCGCCTGTACCGGTGAGCAATCCTGGCGTGCTCCACGTGGCGCATCCACTCGGTGAACCGGTGTAGCCCGGCACATTTACGACTGACGTTTGTCCCGAAATCGGCGCGAAGTGAAAGTACGGTGCGATCGTCTTGTTCGAGGTCGCGTTGTAACTGGCCGTGCTGGAGCCGCCGGTATCGGTATACCTCGTCGTGCTCGTGCAGTTTGAAATTTTTGCCACCAGGATGCTTGACCGATTGTTGATCGTGCCGCCCGATGTCGTCGCTCGATATATGTTGCACGAGCCGGGGTTGAATCCAGCAGGCGCCATCCACGAGATCGTCACGGCATCATTCGAGCTCGAAATTGTCGTGGCGACTTCGTTGCTTGCAGCTGAGTGTGGGTTCCCGCTTCCGGCCGACAGCGTCTGCACACTATAGAAGTAGGTCGTTCCCCTAACGAGCGTACCTCCGGTGGTCTGCGTCAGAGTAATTCCCGTCGGCGGAAGCGCAGCAGAAAGCTCGATATCCAACGTGTTCGTGGAATTTCGCGCGGTGCCGGATTCATAGCTATAGTTCGAACCCGAACCGAACAGACAGCCAAACGTGGCGCTGCATCCAAAGTTGGCAAAGGAACTTCCGGGGGCAGCGAGCGCAACGGTTGGCAGCTCGACGGGTTCGCCCAACCCGCAGGAGCTGTTCTGATTAATCCCCGATTCGAGCGAGGACTGCTCGCCGCTGCCGCACCCCGCGCCGTTCCCGCCCCAGAACAACGTTCCAGTAGCAAGCCGCGCCATACCCGTGCCATTGATCGATCCGTTCGAATTCGTTCCCCAGAAAGCCCCGGTTCCTTCCGGGTTGATAGAAGTGACCTCGTTCAAAGTACTTCCGCTGGAGACACTAACAGCAGGGACGCCGGAAGAGCATTCAGCAACATTGTTGAAATAGACCCCGCCAGTAATCGGACGTGCTCCCGTGTTGTAGGACATGAATGGCAGGCCACCCGCCGGGCAATCACCCTGAGCCACATTGTTGAAAAAAACCGGAGTGCCCCCTACATTTCCTTTTGCCGAATTGTTCACCGTATAAAATGGCATCACGGCATTTTCCATGAACACATCATCGAAAAAGATGTTGCCGCCGCCGTTCGGACATTCGGCCGAATCGCGGCAGTCCATCACGAATCCCCCTCCCGACACAACAACGTCACGGAACTCGAACAGCCCAAGGTTTCCTTGCAATCCTTTTCCAACGAAGGCGAATACTGCTGCGGGAACGGTGGCATGCGTCGTTGTGGCACCCGGCACGAGACAGCCGTCCCTGAACCAAATCCAGAAAGTGTTGTAAACGGCGAGTGCTGCGTTATCCGTGGTCTCAGTCGATCCCGTCCTCAAGCCTTGTCCAGTATATTGATTGCTCAGACAAACATGGTCGAAGGTAATGTTCGACAAATTGTATGTCTGCACGGCTTGATTATAACCGTTGATTTCCAAATCACGGAACGTGACAGCCTCACCCGAACCACTACCATTGAGCAGGAACACAGGCGCCATATTGGGGTTGGACCCAATAAACACTCCGATGCTTGTCATTGGAGGTCTGGCGAATTGCAAAGAGATGGCCTGTCCCGAAGAGCCGCCTTGAAGCGTCAAACCAACACAGCCTGACGGGTATCTGAATACCGGCGCAGTGGATGGCGTCTGCGGCTGCAAGACTTTGTAGGAGCCCGCGGGCAGGTAAACCGTTCCACCCGGGCTCGCGCATGCCGCATTGATCGCGGCCTGAATCGCTGCGGTCGAATCCGCCGCACCTGCAGGATCCGCGCCGTGGGCGGTGACGTCGATCCATGGCCGTGGGCCTTGGAAACTCGAGCTGCCCGCAACCTGCAACGAGCGCGTACTGATGGTCGAAGGAGCGAACGTGCCCGCGCTCAACGTACCGTTAATGCTAGCGTCGCCGCCAACGCTCAAATTTCCGCCGAGATTTATCGACGTCGCGGTGACGGAGTTGAATGTGGGCGTAGAAGGATCGTTCGGCAAGATCATATCGTTCATCGTGTAGGTGTTAATGCCAGAGCCGGAGACTTGGACGACGTAGCGGCCTGGCGCAGCGTAAAAATGATAATCGCCAAGGCCGTCAGCCTGGAACGGATTGGGTGAAGGAGTCGAGAGCGTCGCGTCGGTATAAAGTGTTGCGAGGGGCGAGCATGGACGGCTGGTGGCGCTATTCAAGCAGACGGTAATGGTCGCGCCAGCAATCGGCCGGCCGCTCGCCCCGAAGGCAATGTCGTCTTTGCGCGAGCCCTNNACGTTTGCCAATAGCACGCAAATCAGAATTGCGTACGCGCCGGCGTACCGCAACGCGAATGTAGAAACGGTCGTGAGACGCGAGCCACGACCTGAGCAGATGAGCGCTAGGCGCGCGACAGCATTTTTGGGAAAGTTTGTGATTGCGGTCATATCTTCACCTTTGATAATCGGCTCCTTCAATACGGCTGGCGAGCTATTGTGCACTGAGCGCGGCGCGTATGGGAATTCTCCCGCTCAGCTTTGAGCGTTCGACGCTACGCCTCGTTTACGAATTTGGGAAGTTTGTGCGACCATCCGATCGAATCAAACCGTAAGGCGGGGTCCAAGCGAGGAATGTGTCACCCACAACGAACCACCCAAATCCGGCCCTAGGAACGATGGCGGCCACCGAAAGTCAGCGATTGCCGCACGTGAGACAGGATACTGGATGGCGAAGTTCGTAGAGCCATTCGTGATTATGAAAACCAAGTCTGAGTGTGTTATGCGAGTTCTGGCCGCCGGAGTTCCTGAAAATGGCGCCTAAAGTGCGTCGGTACCTTTCAGCTTGGCTTCCGGGCGAGCACTTGATACTGGGCGCCCAACGGCAGCGTGCGCAGCGGCTTTTCGAGGGGACGCAGGGCTTTCAAGAAACGCGGGAAAATGAACGCAAAATCGGTGCGAAGAATTTGAAATCCTCCATCGCTCAGCAGATACCGGGATTCGGATGGCTTCAACGGAACGGCGTCTTTATCGAAAACGCATTTCGCCATCACATAGCGTGTCCCCGGGTTCCAAGGGTGATTCTCCCATAGCGCAAAGAGCCCTCCAGGGCGCA
>PMAA01000063.1:0-131 GCA_003152355.1 Acidobacteriota bacterium
ATGGCGCTGGTCTTGAAAATCGTCCTCGGTTGGAACATCAACTTTAGCATCATCGTGTCGTCGGCGACGGTCGCTATTTATGTGACGCTTGGCGGATTGCGCTCCGCGATTTTCAATGAAGTGCTGCAGTT
>PMAA01000063.1:231-6849 GCA_003152355.1 Acidobacteriota bacterium
TACTGGACCACGGATTTTCTGGTTGTGCAGCGCGTTCTGGCGGCAAAGGATCTTCGCTCCGCGAAGATGGCGCCGATTATTGGAGCGGGATTCAAGATGATTGTGCCGTTCATCGTGATTCTGCCCGGGCTGCTGGCCATCGCAGTTCTGCCCATGAAGTTGACCGGGGAAGCGCAAGCGATTGCGACGGGCGGCCACAGCTACAACGAAGTGCTGCCTCTGATGCTGGCGCGCTATTGCGGTCCCGGATTGTTAGGACTTGGAATTACGGCGCTGATTGCGGGATTTATGTCGGGGATGGCCGGCAATGTGAGCGCGTTTACGACTGTCTGGACCTATGACATCTATCGGGCGCTGATCAAGAAAAACGGCAGCGACGGGCACTACGTGAACATGGGCCGATGGTCAACCGTCGTCGGCGTGATCATCAGCGTGGGTACGGCGTATTTGGTGATGGATTTCAAAAGCATCATGGACTACGTGCAGGCGCTCTTTAGCTTTTTCATCGCGCCTCTGTTTGGCACCGTCATTTTGGGGATGCTGTGGAAGCGAGCAACGTCCAAGGGCGGATTTTGGGGATTGTTGGCGGGGACGTTGTCGTCGATCGGAATGTGGGCGTGGGTCAAAGTTGATCCGGCCGCGTTGCGTTACGTAGCGCTTTCCCCGCACGCGCGGGATATGGCGGAGAACATGTACCGCGCGCTGTGGTCGTGGGTGATTTGCGTGCTGGTGACCGTGGTGGTGAGCATGCTCACGGCGCCCAAGCCGGAGTCTGAATTGAAGGGATTGGTATACGGCGTGACGGAGATTCCATCCGAGGGCGATGTGAGCGTATTTCAGCGCCCGTGGTTCTGGGCTAGCGTCGTCGGCGCGTCTCTTGTGGCTGTGAATATATTTTTCTGGTGAGACGAAATGAAAACGGGCGGATCGCTTTCCATTTGGCTTTTCATCGGATTCTCTTTGCTGGTCAACGGCGTATTGATTTTTGGCGCGGGCGTGTATGAGCTCTTTCACCCGCCGATGGAAAAAGTTGTTTTGTTCCAGTTGCACGCCAACGTTTGGTGGGGCGGCATCTTGGCGGTGATCGGAGCCGCTTATTGTATTTATTTCGCGCCGGCTAAGGGACGAGTCTGACATTTGACAGGGGGAAGCGACGGAACGGGCCATGGCGAACAAGCGAAAAATGACGATGGGCGTGATCGTGGGGAATCGCGGATTTTTCCCCGATCATCTGGCGAAGACCGGCCGGGAGGAGATGATCCAGGCCCTGCAAAAAGCGGGGATGGATGCCGTCGTCCTGGGCCCGGAAAAGAGCAAGCACGGCGCGGTGGAAACTTATGAAGAAGCAAAGCGCTGCGCGGAGCTGTTTCAATCGAAGCGCGATGTAATTGATGGAGTCATCGTCACGCTGCCGAATTTCGGTGATGAACGTGCCATCGCGGACACATTGCGGCTTTCACGATTGAGCGTGCCGGTGCTGGTACAGGCGACGCCCGACGCTCCCGGGAAAATGGCGATCACGCATCGACGGGATAGTTTCTGCGGGAAAATGTCGGCCTGCAACAATCTGCGCCAGTACGGCATTCCCTATTCATTAACTACGGTGCACACCGAGACGCCGGACTCGGCGGAGTTTTCGAAAGATTTGGAATGGTTCGCGGGTGTATGCCGCGTGGTGAAAGGCTTGCGCAATTTGCGCATCGGAGCAATCGGCGCGCGGCCGGCAGCCTTCAATACCGTGCGCTACAGCGAGAAACTGCTCGAGGCCAGCGGTATTTCTGTGGAGACGCTGGATTTGAGCGAGGTTTTGGGGCGCATCGGTCGAATCAAAGATAATGATGAAGCGGTCGCACAGAAGCTGAAATCGATCGAGAGCTACGTGACGACCAGCGGCATCCCGCAGACCGCGCTGCTGAAAATGGCCAAGCTGGGCGCCGTTGTGGATGATTGGATGAAGGCCGCGAACGTGGCTATCAGCGCGGTGCAGTGCTGGACTTCGCTTGAAGAGAATTTGGGCGTGGTACCGTGCACGGTGATGAGCATGATGAGCGACTCACTGCTCTCGAGCGCTTGCGAAGTTGACGTGTGCGGCGTGCTAGCCATGCATGCCTTGCAATTAGCCTCTGAAACTCCAAGCGCGCTGCTCGATTGGAATAACAACTACGGAAGCGATCCGAACAAAGCCGTGTGCTTCCATTGCAGCAATCTGCCGAAACATTTCTTTAATGACGTGAAGATGGATTTCCAGGCCATCATCGCGGGCACGGTCGGGATGGAAAACACATTCGGCACGTGCGTAGGACAAGTGAAGGCAGGCGCGATGAGTTTCGCCCGGTTTTCAACCGACGACGTTCACGGGAAAATCCGGGGCTATACGGGTAGCGGCAGATTTACCGACGACCCGCTCCAAACTTTTGGCGGCGCAGGCGTGGTGGAGATTCCGGGGTTGCAAAAACTGCTGCACTTTATCTGCGAGAACGGATTTGAACACCACGTGGCTGCCAACTTTTCCTCAGTGGCTCCCGCCGTGCATGAAGCCGCCAAGCGGTACCTGGGTTGGGATATGTACGCGCACGTGGCGTGAGGCAACGTCCTCCTGGAGCCAACGTAAATTCTATGGCGATCGTGGCGGGAGTTGATTTCGGGACTTTGAGCGTTCGCGTTTCCATTGTAGACAGCGAACGTGGTTTGCTCGCGACCGCGCTTGCAGACTACCCGCTCCATCGCAAGCGCGAAGATCCGGAGTTCGCCACGCAATCGCATGACGATCAGATGCGTGCTCTGGCGAGCGCCACCCGCGAGGCCGTTAAACAAGCGGGCATCGCGGGCGATCAGGTCGAGGCGATCGCGCTCGACACCACAGGCTCGTCCGTAATTCCCGTCGGGAAGAATCTTGAACCGCTCGACGAATATTATCTTTGGTGCGATCACCGCGCGAAACAAGAAGCCGCCGAGATAACGGACGCGGCGCATCGGGAAAAACTCCCGGCGATCGATTGGTGCGGCGGGGTGTATTCGTCGGAGTGGGGCTTCTCAAAACTATTGCATTGGTTGCGGCACAATCCGGCGAAGCGCGCCCAATTCGCTTCTGCGTTCGAGCATTGCGATATGGTCGCGGCCACGTTGTGCGGAATCACTGATCCCCGGAAAGCCAAGCGCAGCGTCTGCGCGATGGGGCACAAGTGGCTNNTTTTCTAGCGTAGACTCCGTGGTACACGAGGTGGCCACCCGCTATCTGGGCTGGGAAATGTACGCGCACACCGCCTAGCCCCTTATTTCTTTTAAGTGAGTTCATTCCATGTCAATCGTACCGGGAGTTGATTTCGGCACCCTCAGCGTTCAAGCAGAGGGAGATTCTTGCTTGCTTATCGACCCGAGCAGTACTTAAAAGATCCGCCTTCAGCGACATCGCATAGAAGCGTTAAGGCGAATTCACTCCTCGCGCATCAGGATAGAAGGATCGACCGACAGCGCGCGTCGCGCCGGAATCCACGTAGCCAGCAACCCCAGCAGCAACATCGCCAGAACAACACCCGCTAACACAAGCGGATCGCGCGGAGTTGCTTGATACACGATGGAAGCGAGCACCCGGCTCGCCAGAATGCCGAGCAATAGTCCTGCAGATGAACCAAACGCGAGCAATTTGAATGCGCGCCCCAACGCTGCCTGCAACACTTCCTTGCGCTGTGCGCCGAGCGCGATTCGAATTCCCAACTCCCGCTTCCGCTTACTGACCGAATACGCAGCCATTCCAAAAATGCCGGTAATGGACAGCATCGCGCCCAGCACCCCCAGCACCCCCAGCGAAACCGTCGCTACACGCGAGGCAAATAAGGCGCTGTTGAGTTTTTCGTTCCACGTTTCCAGGAAAAAAGGCAGCCCAGCATCCAGCTCCCGCAATTCACTCTTGATGGCGGCTGCCAGGTGCTGGGGATCAGCATTCGAGCGGACCACCATATGCATCTCACTCATCGGGAATTGCAGAATTGAGAGAAACATCGCCGGATACGGATCTTCGGTAAGGTTCGTGTACTTTCCGTCCTCCGTAATACCCACCACTTGTATTCGCGTTCCATCCCGCCTTTTGTAATAGTTGCCCATCGCGTTTGTTGCGGAGCCGAATAACCGTCGAGCAAACTCCCGGTTCACTACGGCCACGCGTGGGGAGTTTTTATCGTCAGTCCAAGAAATACTTCTGCCCGCCAACAACATTGTGCCCGCCGCACGGAAGTATTCTGGGGAGATGCTATACACGACGACTTCAGCAGCGGCGTTCGATGGCCGCAGATCTGCCGTTTGGTCGGTGAAGACATTTGTGCTGTTCCAAGCCTCGTGTAGAGGCGGCCAGTCAATCAATCCCACGGACGTTACGCCAGGGATCGTCCCAACGGCATCAATCATGCGCTTCTGCATGGCCGGCACTGCATCGCCGCTGTAACCGGACATATTCAGGTCCGTATCTACCAGCATTGCGTTTCGCGGCTCAAAGCCAAAATTGCTGTGCAGCGAGCGTGCCAGCCCACGCACGGCAACCATCGACGAAGTGACCAGCACTGCGCAGATTGCAATTTGTACCGCGAGCAAAAAGTCTCGGACAGTAATCCGCCGCCCGACGGTGGCGATCGATCCGGACTTCACGATCTGATATGGATCCGTGCGAAGGATCTGCTTCACGGGGACCGCGCCGAAGAGAAATCCACTCGCCAACGCGAGTAGCAATGCGACTACATAAACATGAACGTCTGGGTCCAGCGGCAGATTCATCGGATATCTTGGCACCGGCTGCCATGAACGCAGCCAGCCCAAAAGCATCACGCTGCCCCATAGTCCGACGGTGCCTCCCATCAGGGAAAGCAGTAGAGCTTCCGTGAATAATTGCCGCAAAATGCGCAGGCGGCTCGATCCGAGCGCGAGTCGCAGAGCAATTTCCCGCGCGCGGTCAGCGGCGCGCGCCGCAAATAGACTGCCGAGGTTGGCGCATGCTGCCAGCAGGATTAATCCCGCCAGCAGCATCAAGGCCGTGACGAACGCCCGTATCGGACGGCCAAGATAGTCGCCATAAAGACTGGGACGCGCGAGTGTAAAGGTGATTTGACCATCGTCTTTGGGATAGTTCTTTCCGAAATACGCGCCAATCGAGTTCAGGTCGGCAATCGCCTGCGCCGGAGTGACTCCTGGCTTCAAATGGCCCATCACCATAAATACCCAGCGGTTTCCGCGCGCATTCAGGAAGTTCGAACCCTCTACCTGCTCCTGGTTAACCATTGGCACAAAGAAATCCGGAGAGCCAAACAACAGTGTCCCGTGGAACCCGAGTGGGGCTACACCGAGAATGGTAAAAGGATGCTTGTTGACCCCGACAGTGCGGCCGACCACTTTAGGATCATCCTGAAAATGCACGTGCCAATACGCGTACGCGAGCACCACATACGGAGCGCTGTTTGGACCGTGCTCATCTGAACCGTGGAAGAATCGGCCAAGATAGGGCTGAATGCTTAATGCGTCGAAGTAGTTCCCGCTCACTTCTTCGGCCCAGGCCGTGGATGCATTTTCGCCTGTGTCCAGTCCCGCCTGCGCGATGGAAAAAGCTGCCAGACTATCAAAGCTGCGATTGCGATCGCGCAGATCGAGATAGTCAGGATATGACTGTGATGGATCCAAGAAGCTTGCTCGGCGCTCGATTGCGTAGAGACTTTGCGCGTCAGGCACATTCAGCGGGCGCAGGATCAACGCATTCATCACGCTAAAAACTAAGGCGTTTGCGCCGATGCCCAAAGCGAGCGTCCCAACCGCCACAGCGGTAAAGCCGGGAGATTTGCGCAGCATGCGCAGGCCGAAGCGGACATCCTGTATAAGAGTCTCGATAAAATTGCTGCCAAGGGCATCGTTGCACGCCTCTTTGAACCGCACATGGCCGCCAAACTCGAGACGCGCACGGCGCTCGGCTTCAGGACGAGCAAAACCTGAGCGCTCGAGATCATCAGCACGATGCTGGATATGCGAGCGAAGCTCCTCCTCCACCTCAGCATTCATCTGCGAACGCCGGAAAAGAGTGGCGATGCGGAAGCGAAGTGAGTCGAGGAGTTTCACACTTCCTCCGGTTGCACAGCGAGTGCCGCGCCGATAGCGGTCGCGAGACGATTCCAGCTCTCGGTCTCTTCCCGCAGACGCTTGCGGCCCGCGGCGGTGAGCTCGTAGAACTTGGCGCGGCGATTGTTCTCCGACGTGCCCCAGCTCGCCCGGAGCAGTCCCTGACGTACCAGGCGAAACAGACCGGGATAGAGTGCGCCCTGTTCGATCAGCAGCGCTTTGCCGGAGATCTGTCCGATACGCAGAAGGACTCCGTACCCATGCAGTGGGCCGAGCGAGACGGCCCGCAGGATGAGGAGATCGAGAGTGCCAGGAAGCAGTTGAGCTTGGTCGGTCACGACCCCTCCTAAGATAGTTAGGAGAATATCGCGATCACTCCTAAGCTGTCAAGGAGAGAATAAGAGAGCTATCGGACAGAACAGTGGGCACTACCAAAGCGGTAGCTGAGTACTCTAGAGAAAGTATTCGGCGTAGCGGACCAAGAAACCGATTGGAGTAGCAGCAGCCTTGGAAAGCGTCTTAGAATGT
>PMAA01000272.1 GCA_003152355.1 Acidobacteriota bacterium
TCAGCAGCGCCCGAAATTCTTAAACCATTGCGCTCGATGGCGTCTACGTGCTGCTGCGAGACGTCATAGGCGTGCACCTCGACTCCATCCAAACGCGCGAGATGGGCGCCGAAGATGCTGCCAATCGCGCCGCACCCAACGATGCAAATCTTCATCGCCTGCTTACCTCGGCCCCTCTGCGCCCGAATAGAATTTCCAGTCAACATTCGCGAAATTCTCGCCTTCGTTTTTGCCAACGCGGTAAGTGTCCTGCGTGTAGAGGCACACCTTGCCTTCCTGATCGACGACCTGCGGATGAAAGGAGAAAACCATATTCTCGCGCAAAAGAGTTTCGCTTGTCGCGCTGATAGCAGGGTGCTCGATCATCGTCATGCCGATCGAGTGTCCGGAAAGATGGCCGAGGCTGAAGCCTTGCTTCGCAAAGATATCAACTGCCGCGCGATGGACATTCTTGATCGGTTCGCCATCCCGCATCAGGGCGCGGGCGGCTTCGAGAGCTTCCGGATAAACGTCAGCCATGCGCTTGGTGGTCGCGCTGATCTTGCCTTGGATTAGCGGCCGAGAAAACTCCACCCAATAGCCTTCGGGGCCCGCAATTTCGAGTGAATACAGAAGAAGATCGCCGGCATTGACCTTTCGATCGCGCGGAACTTTGAAATGCGCTTGCGCCTCGCCGTTCGTGCCAGAGAGAACGATGTTCATCATCTGCAAGCCGGCGCCGCCTGCGAAGAAGCGATTGACGGCCGGAGCCATGATTTCAGCTTCGGTTTTGCCAGGCTTGTATTCTTCCAACATCGCCCAAAAGCCGTCCTCGATGATTTCCATGCTGTGCCGAATGCCAGCGAGTTCTTCATCGCTTTTCACCGCGCGAGCCATGTCAAACGGCCGGTCGAATGGAACGAGCTCAGCGGAGCCCTTCTGCAATTCACGATAATCCCGAACGGCCATGACGGCGTCGAGACCGTAAACGCCGAGCCGCTTCGAATTCTTTGAAGCGGCAAAATCAGCGATCCATTTGCCGGGAATGTCGGCCCAGATATGTTCGCGCACCCACGGTTTGGTCTTATCGCCGATCCAACGCGCTTCGCTGGGGAAAATGAGGCGCAAATCACCTTCGAGTGGAACCAACACATAGACGTAGCGATGAACGATTTCGAATCCGGAGAGGTAGCGGACCGCGCCTTCAAATCCTGTGTACTCGTTGCCGCAGACAATGAGGGCGTCAAGATTGTCGCGAGCCATCGCTTCGCGTATGTTTCGATTGCGTCTCTCGACTTCAGCCGGACTGACCACGGATTCTCCCCGTCTCAAATCGGCGCAAATTTGCGGCGCTTTCGGAAGCAGCCGTTCAGAGCTATTCGACAACGCCGCAGATCTCAGCCGCCGCTAGCGCATACACCTTCGTGATGTTTACAAACGTCTCGACGCCGACTTTCTCGCCTTCGGGATCGCGGGGACCACTCGAAGGGCCGTAATTGACGGTCTCGATTCCAAATCGCGTCATCACCGATGCGTCCGAGCACCAAAGCACCGTGTCCCTGCGCGGCGAAGCGCCCATGATGCGCGCGTGGGCGGCGTCAATCGTTCGAACAAGCTCATGATTTTCCGCGATCTGCGCGCCAGGCACCGAGACGAAAGTTTCGAAATCAATTCCGTAGTCGGGGAAACGCTTTTGGAGGTCGAGTACAAGCGTTTTTACGGAACGCCGTGCATCTGCCAATGGCATGTTCGGCGGAATCCTCAAATCGAGGAAGACGTCGGTGCGATCCGGAGTCCGGCTCGCACGCCACGGATAGCCGCCGCGAATGCAGCCAATGTTGACGACGCCCGTCTTCCCGTTAAACGTGGTTTGGGATTCAAAGCCTGGAATCCACGCATAGATGGCATCGAGGACTTCGTGCATCCTGTGAATCGAGCTGTCCTTCTCGCGTCCTGCCGCGAATGCGGTGTGGACATAACTGCCGCGCGTGCCGATGCGCGCCCAAACGGAGCCGTAGTGCGACAGGACGATCTGCATGTCCGTCGGCTCGCCGAGAATGCACATGTCCGGCAGAACGCCGTGATTCACCATGTAATGCGTACCCGCGCCGTAGCCGCGATACTCCTTGCCGACAAATTCATCGCTCCACTGAGTCTTCTCAATCTCACCGACTACCGCGGCGATCAGGACGTCTCCTGCGAGGCGGACGTTGGCTCGCTGCAACGCTTTCACTGCCTGGGTGTAGCAGACGAGCGCTCCCTTCATGTTGTAAATGCCGAGCCCATAAATCATTCCGTTTTTCAGAACGGCTCGTGGCTTGTAGCCGATCCCGGTGAGAAATGTTTCGCGGCCCGTGTTTGAAGTGTCCATGTGGCCGTTGAACATCAGGCATTTTCCGATTCCCGCGCCCTCCCAACGGCCGATCACGTTGGCGCGTCCTTCTTCGACTTCCTGCCAACTCACCTGCAAACCGGCAGCTTCTAACGCGCCACGCATATATTTCGACATCTCGAGTTCTTCGCCCGTCGGGCTCGCGATGTTCACCACATCGAAGGCCATGGCGACGATCTCATCCTCGCGAACTTGCTCCGTAATCTTTTTCGCCAGCGATTCAGAAATCGCCAATCGATCCTCCTGCTAAATTCGAAAATCGTCCGGATCGGTGCACAGCTTTTCGCTGCCGCTCTCGGTGACGAGAAAATTATCTTCGAGCCGCAGCCCGCCGCCGCCCTCCCAATAGATTCCGGGCTCGATGGCGAGCACCATGTTGTTTTTCATCGTGCCGGCCGCTGCCTTGTGCGAATAAGGCGGCTCGTGCGCTCGCGCACCGACGCCGTGGGCCACTGGATGCGACGGCTGGCCCGTATACCCGGCCTCGTCAATGCGAGCGCGAATCACGCGATCGATTTCGCCGAGCGGCGCGCCATCGCGAACGACGCCGGTCGCTTCTTTGAAGATGCTCAATAATTGTTCCAGCAACTTCGTGTATTCAAGTGTCAACGTGCCCGGGCAGATATTCTTGGTCAGGTCGGTCCAGTAGCCGTCCGCGCACACCCAAATCTCCACCAGAGTTGGTTCGTGTTCCTGCACGGGCCGATTGCTTGTGGCTGTGAAAGTCGCGATCCCTTTTCCCGACCAGACGAGCGTGAAGGCTCTCGCCATCGCGACCTTGCCTTTGTAACCGACGCCAACCGAATGAATATGGCCTTCGATCATCGCTGCCACTTCGCTTTCCTTCATTCCGGATCGTATATTTTCGCGCGCGTAGCTCATCCCAATCGCAGCGAGGTCGTTGGCGAGGCGCATCCTTTCGATTTCCTGCGGAGTCTTGATCATCCGCAGATCAGCGAGTATCGGGGTCGCGTCAACGATTTCCTTCGCCACGCCGCGAAACGCGTCGAAATATCCCTGCGTGGGCAGCGTGGGCTCTCCGACCATTCGATCGCAGATTTGCGAGCCTTGCGACAGTTCGATGCCGACGCACTCCGTCAGTTTCTTCTCGCGCAAGACTTCCAGGCACATATCGAGCGCCCTCGAAGTAGGCGGCCGAGGGTCGGTAGGATGATAGAAATGAAAGTAGCGCACGTCTTTATTCCACGCGGTGCGTTGAGCTTCGCGGAATTGCGGCTCGACGACAATCAATGTCGGCTCGCCCTCGCGCGGAAAGATGGCGATGTCATATCCCTTCATCGTCCAGTAGTTCGTGAGATAGAGAACATTGTCAGGAGCGCGAACTACAAGCGCGCTGAGGTTCTTCTCGCCCATCGCGCGTCTTACGCGTGCCCATTTTTCCTGATCAATCGGGAACGACATAAATGGCCTTTCGATTCGCGCGGCGCCAGTCGGATGCTGCCAATGCTATCAGGATTTCGTTTCCTGCTGTGGCGCGGGCCGCGCCCACGACGCCTCTTTTCCTTTGATCAGACGATAAAGGGCCGTGTTCAACGGCGCAGCAATTCCTGCCAGCGCCGCCTCACGCGCGATCGCGCCGGAGAGAAAGTCTATCTCGGTGTGCAGATGATGTTGCACGTCGTAAAGCATAGAGGGTGGATGATCGGTGCGAGCGCCGATCTTGTTCATCTCCCAGGGATCATCTTGCAACGTGACGCCGAGCCCTTTCGCGACCTGTTTGCCCTCTTCGATGAGAGCGTGGAGTAAATTCCCCAAATCTTCAAAGTTTTCCTCTTGCGCGAAGTTCCAGCAGTGGGGAAGTTCGGTGAGCGCGGAAACGGAATTCACGGACGCATTGAAAATCACCTTCGACCATTGCGCCGGCTTGGCATCTTCGAGAGCGACAGCCTTCAACCCGGACGCAATTATCCAATCCGCCGTTTGCTTAACGATCAGGAAAGGCGTCTCGGTCGGCTCGAATGGGCCCATCCACGTCTCGGTGTCGAGTTCATACTGCACGTGCGTATCGCTGTGACGCGTACCGCTCATGAAAGTAGTTCCGCGAATGACGCGGCTTTTCGTGATATCGGCGATGATTTCCTCACAGCCCAGCCCATTTTGCGCAGAGAGGACGGCGCCGTTACGAAATTTGTTCGCGACGGGCGAAAGGGCCTCCGCGGTCTGCGTGGCCTTGCAGCAAACGATGCCGAGATTACAGTCTGGGATCTCGGAGGGGCTCGCGGTCGCTCGAAGCTTCGCGCTAAATTCGTGCGTGCCAGAGACTCGCAGCCCTTTCTCGTTCAGCGCGCAGGCGTGCTCTTCGCGCCGGACGAATGCGTAGACCTCGGCCACACGGCTCAGGTGCGCAGCGTACAAACTGCCAATCGAGCCGCAACCGATAATGCAGATCTTTGGGGCCACTCGTCGCCGTCCATTCTCACTTCGATGCCAGCGGGGGCCAGCAGGAATGCGCGGNNGCCTGAAACAAACTTTCCGCGGTGTTATGTGAATTCGAAATAATGATTCCGGCAGGCTCTAGCGCATCCTGCAGCGCCGCGCAAAGGGTGTGCAGCGGCGCGGCGCCCCCTTCACCCATCCCCTTGGCGCCGTTAAACGTGAACGGCGACGGCGACTCGACGCTGCCGTACAGCAAATCCGGCATGTTCATGGAGGTGATCGGAGTGTAATCGCTGAACGTGCTCGTGAGCATCGTTCCTTCTTTGTCGTACACACAGCTCTCCATTAGAGCCGCGCCGATTCCGTGTGCGGTCGCCCCGTGTACTTGCCCCTCGACGATCATCGGATTGATGGCGCGTCCGCAGTCTTCCACCGTCGCGTAGGCCAGAATCTTCGGCTGATACGATTCGCGATCCACTTCTACCACCGCGATATGCACTTGCGCCGAATACGTCAGCGTGAGATTGCCATACTTTTTCGCAATGTCGGGGACCTTGAACGGCGCGCGATATACGTACCTGCAATTCAGCGTGATGTCCTCAAAATCCTGCGGCAGGCCCGCGTTATTGACATAAATCAGGTTGGCGATGGACCAGAAATTGACAGACTTCGTGGTGCCGCGCACGCGCACTTCCGGGCCCGTATCGCCGGCGCCGAATTCGAGATCTTTTTCCTTAGCCTTTAGTGAAAACGCAGCGACGCGAGCGATTTCCGCCTTCAGCTTCTCCGCGGCGCCATGAATTGCCGAAACGCCCGTCACGGCAAATTGGCTGGCATACGTCCCAGTGTGGCCGGTGTACACGTTTTCATCGGTATCGAAGCCGGGATGCACGCGAATCATTTCCGGCGGAACATTCAGCGATTCGGCCACGACTTGTGACGCAATCGTTTCATGGCCCTGGCCCTGCGGTACGGAGCCGACGCTGACGACGATCTCACCGTAGATATCGAGCTTTACATTGGCAGCCTTCGACTGCCCTGAAAACGGCGCACCCGGATTGATGATCTGTGCCTGGCCGAAATTGTTAGTGCCCGAATCGAGCGTTGTGCCGATGCCGATCCCAAGATAGCGGCCTTCCTTGCGTGCAATGGCCTGCTCTTCTTTCCATTCATTCCAGCCGATCAAATCTTTGCCCACGTCGAGCATCTTTTTATAATCGCCCGAATCGTAGATGCAGCCGTTCGGCGTGGTGTAAGGAAATTCGTCTTTGCGGATGTAGTTTCGTTCGCGCATCGTGTCCGGCGGAATTCCAAGCTTGTGCGCGCAGATGTCGAGCACGCGCTCCAGGAACCAGAGATGCTGCATACGCGAATAGCCGCGATTGGGGCCGACGGGACATTTATTGGAAACGATCTGCGAGAAATCGAAGCGCGCGTTCTTGAAGCGATATGCTCCCGGAAGCACCTGCGCCCATATGACGCACCCGAGAGGCTCGTAGCGCGGAAACGCGCCGCAATCATCTACGTGGCGCGAATCTATCGCGGTAATTACGCCATTTCTATCGAGAGCCACGCGCGTATCGAAGAACGTGCGCTCGTTGCCGTGAGCGCTGGCCAGAAGATGCTCCGAACGCGTTTCGGCCCATTTGACCGGGCGGCCGCCGATCTTGCGCGAGGCGAGCGCGCACATGGCCATGTAAGGATAATTCGTGATCTTGATTCCGAATCCGCCGCCGATATCGATGCTATGAATGCGGATCTGATCGATCCCAACGCCGAGCGCCGGCGAGAGGAACTGCGCCGCAAATGCGGGGAAGGAATTATTGGAGTAGAAATTGATGCGCTCGGTCTTCGGATCCCAATCGCCGATGATGGCGTTGTTTTCGAGAGGCGTGCTTGAGAATCGATGAAAATGCAGGCGACCGATATCCACCACGTGCGCGGCTTGCTTGAATGCCTTCGCGACATCGCCGTATTCAAAGACGCCCTTCCAAATGCAGTTCGTTCCAGCTTTCTCGTGCAGAAGGGAATTGCCCTTGAGCGCGTCCTCCGCGGTAATCACGGGCGGCAGAATTTCGTACTCTACTTCGACGAGTTCGGCTGCGTCTTCGGCAGAGAGGCGCGTGTCCGCGACCACGACGGCGACGGGCTCGCCCTGAAACACAACCTTGTCCACGGCCATCGGATAATCCTGAATTTCCTGGCCAGGGCCGGGACCGATCTCGATGAACGGCTTCACGAGTCCCGCGACTTCCTTGCCCGTTAGCGTGCAAACAACTCCGGGGGCTGCCGCAGCATTCGAAATATCCAATCGCGTGATTTTCGCGTGCGCGTACGGCGAACGCACGACCCTCATGTAAGTCATGCCGAGCAGTTTCTTATCGTCTACGAAGCTGCCCTTGCCCTGGACCAGGCGAAGCTCTTCGCGCCGGCGAAGTGACTTGCCGATCCACTTGCCGCTGGCGTCTTCACCGAGCTTCTCTGCGCCGGGCTTCGCGCGACGCGGCTTCTTCGGCGATATCGTGGATTTCTCCTTCATGCGAACCTATACATTTTCAATTTCGATTCAGAGTGCAAGTTCAAGATAGCGCCGCTTGCAATGCATCAATTAGCTTTTGCACGTTTTTCTTAGCCAGCGGCTCGAGCAAACCGCCTGCAATAGACGGCAATCGTCCGGCGATTTGCGCTTCGCCTTTCCATAGGACTTTCGTGCCAGCACCTTCTGGCTCGAGATCGAATCCCGCACGTATGTTCACGTTGCCGCCGGGGACATCGCCTTTTCCGTCGTACAGAGCGTGGGTCGCCGGTTTTTCTTCAGCGAGCGTCATTTTGACTGTCGCGTTGCCGCGAATATGCGAAATTCCCACTCGCATGACCACGCTGAATTCCTTGTCGCTCTGCTTCTTCATGCTCTGATAGTCGGGCAGCAGCGGACAGAATCGCTCGGGATCAACAAGAAACTCGTACACTTCGGCCGGTTTCTTCTGAACGACGAAGTCGCCGCCGAACTGAATCATCATGCGATATCACCCGTTGTCGTCCGCAGCCGCGGCGGCGCGAATCGCTTTGAATATATTTTGGTAGCCGGTGCAACGGCACGTGTTTCCGGCAATCCCTTTGCGAATTTCCTGATCGGTCGGCTTTTGTCTCTTCGAAAGCAAATAGACGGTCGACATGATGAGGCCCGGCGTGCAATAGCCGCACTGGAGGCCGTGATTCGCGGCGAACGCCTCCTGCACGGGATGCAGCTTGCCGTCTCTTGCTAATCCCTCGATAGTGGTGATTTCTGATCCATGAGCCTGAACGGCGAATACAGTGCACGACTTCACGTTCGCGCCATTCATCAGGACCGTGCATGCGCCGCAGTAAGTGGTGTCGCAACCAATGTGTGTTCCCGTAAGATCGAGTTCCTCACGGATGAAATCCACAAGGAGCACTCGCGGCTCGATCGTTCGCTCGTAGAGCGTTCCGTTCACCCGTATCTGAACTGGAACGAGATCAAATCCTTCCGACATATTCGTGACCTGCCTCTACATGCTCTCCGCGCGCCCTGCGGGCTGCGATGTGAATCGCACGCTTCACAAGCACACGTACGAGGGCTCGTTTGTATTCTGTCGAGCCGCGCATATCGGATTGCGGATCGGCAGCAGCCATCGCTGCTTCGGCCGCCGTTTCGATTGTTTTGGCTGTCAGCTGTTTGCCAATCAGCGCAGCCTCAGCTTCGCTCGCGCGAATCGCCGTGAGGCCTACGCAGCCAAGCAGGATGCGCGCGGCCGAGCAGGCGCCGTCTTCAACGGTCAGCGACACGGCGGCGCTGGCGCTCGCGTAAACCGGTGCGCAACGCTTGAACGCGACATACGCGCCGGCCGTATTCTTCGGCGGTGCGTTCACTGAGATTTCCTTCACGAGTTCGCCGGGAGCGAGCGCAGTCGTGTAGGCGTCGAGAAAGAATTCAGGAAGCCCAATCGTCCGCGAGCTACTGGGCCCGATGACATGAACTTCGGTATCGAGCGTGAGAAGCACGGGCCCCCAATCGCCGCTCGGATCGGCTTCCGCGACGGAGCCGCCAATTGTTCCGCGGTTGCGCACTTGCGAATCGGCGATTCCGGCGGCGCAATCATGAAGGATCGGCACGCGGCTCGCGATTTCGGAGTTTTCGATGTCGGCGTGGCGCGTCATCGCGCCGAAATGAATTGTCCCGTTGGACCGTCGAATGTATGAAGAATCCGGGATGAAATTCAGGTCCACGAGCGCAGAAGGACTGGAAAGGCGCAGCTTCATCAGGGGGATGAGGCTTTGGCCGCCCGCCAGAGCCTTCGCGTCGTCACCAAGTTCGGTAAGAGTTGCTGAGGCTTCTTCGAGCGTGCTGGGCCGGAAGTATCGAAAGGAATTTGGGTACACTTGCTAGCCGAGTCCCCCGGGGCGGTCGCCGACGTCCTCGCGCGAACGCTCCTGACCACCGCTGCGTGCAAATTCTAGTTCGTTCGCCGTCCGCGTTCAACAAATAACATCAAATTTGGACTTCCGATTTGCGCAACGCTTTCTGGACGCGAGCGGACTGCAATTTTGCAACGACTGCCGGTTTTGAAAAAGCACAAAGCTGGCGATTCGCTATGGCACAGCATCGCGGCTAGACTATATTCTTTGTGCCGCTTCATGAGACCTATTCGAATCTTTCCCATCATTCTTGCGGCCGGCGGCCCTGGAAAACTCGGATTTGCGAAGCCGCTGGCGAGATTTGGCGACAAGACCGCTCTGCAGATCGCCATTGAAAATTGTGCGGGGATCGAACCGCCGATCGTAGTTCTCGGTTACCGCGCGGCATCGGTACGCAGGTTTCTGCCTATAGATGCCCGGCATGTGTTGAATCGCAATTGGCGGGGTGGCCAGCTAGCGTCGCTACTTGCGGGACTGCGCCGAGTTCCTCGAGGCGCGGCGTTTCTCTTATATCCAGTCGACCAGCCGCTGCTCACAAAGGAATTAGTGGCGCGTCTAGTGAAAGCGTTTTACGCGCGAAAGCCGTCGCAAAAAATCGTAATGCCCAGGGTAGGGCATCGCGCTGGGCATCCCATTTTGTGCGACGGCAGCCTGCGCGGCGAACTTCGAGCGGCGGAAACGGCTCGCGAGGTGGTCTACCGCGACCAATCGCGCATACGTTTCGTTCGCGTTTCCGATCAGGCCATCTGGGACGACTTCGATTCAAAAGCGTCTTATCGGCGTTGCCTGCGGGAATATCGCCTGCGTCTGAAGCCGCATGAGTAGGCGCGTGAGTAGCGCTGCTGGCTCTGAGACGTGATTTTCCAAATCATGTCCGAGTGGTCAGACCGGACCGCCGTCGTCCAGGCGTTTGAACTGGCCGTGGTGAAACAAGAGCGGCCGGCCGTCTTGCACGCTCATATCTACAACTTCTCCGATGAAAATTGTGTGGTCACCTGCATCAACGGCGGAAGCCAATTTACAATCCAATTGGACGAGGCTTCCTGGTATTACCGGCGTCCCGCGCTCAGTCGCATGGAATGCAACGCCTAGCGATTGCGCGGTCGCGGGATCCTGTTCCGGCCGAGCAAAGAACCGGGCGAGCGCGGCCTGATCTTCAGAAAGAATGTTGACGGCGAAATTCTTGCGCTCACGAATGTATCTGTGGGTAAGGGCGCGGCGATCAACGCACACCAGAATTTCAAGCGGCTCGAGTGACACCGACGTAAACGAGTTTGCCGTCATGCCGTGGACACTCTGGTCCTCGCGCATCACGGTAATCACCGTGACTCCGGTTGCGAAATGTCCGAGTGCCTTGCGAAATTCTGTTGTGGTGACCTGCATCGGTTCTGCAGAACAAGAGAATAATGGTGAATCGCAAAGAGGCTGGCGCAAAGTGCCAGCGTCTCCAAGATTGTACAGGCCAATGTAAACACAGAGGCCATTTTGTAGCGATTATTCTACGGAGCAAAACTTTGTCAAGCTGAATCCGTCCACGAGGAGCGGTGAAGTGAAAGGATGGAGGGTGACGTGAAGGCATGCCCCGAGAAATATGCCGAGCCCTGCCTTAGGGACTTGAGCCGAGGGCAATATCTGCCGCGTTCAGCTCCGACGCTGTTGGCTCTAGGCTTGAGACAGGGAAGCGCGGGACCTCGGACAGCCGGTTGCCCGAACGCGCTTGCACGAGGCTCGCGCCATCCGTCACGAGGGTTTCTCCGCGACGCACGAGAATCCGCTCGGTAGTCCAGAAAACGCCCGATTCCAATCGGTAAGAAACGTAATACGCGGAGTCGCGATCGAGAGTGAAAATCCGAGCGCGAGTAAAATCGAAATCTGCAAAATGCGCTGCGACTTGGGAATTGGCGCCGATCGCTTCGCGAAACTCGCCGACCGAACGCACGCCGCCGGGAATCACTGAGTACGGATAGCGATATTCCGATCCGCGCGGCGCGACAACCGCGGGCCCAAGTTTCCGCTCTGCAGCAACGGCAGTCGCTGTGACGGTTGCAATGCTCAGGCTGTTTTGCAGCATGCGCGTTGTTCCGGCGAGCACGGCAAGCCCGAAAAATCCTAACGCCGCAAACGATAGGCCCGCCCGCTCGACGATCCGCAAAGCATCCGAGAAATTAGCTTCCGGGATTGATGCTCCCGGCGGGAGTTTCGGAATTTCCAAGCGTGCTATTTGGCCCAGTCGTGCAAACACTCGCGCGCTCCCAAGAAGACGCTGGTCGCCTGTCTCATCGCTGCCGCTCATCGCCAGGGGCTGGCTTGCACCGCTCGGGGGACGAGTCGGCGATGGAATTCCTGAGCAGCCAACTATGAAAGGGCGGCCGTCAAACCGGTCACGGTTGGCCGACCGGCAAGAGAATACACGCGCGTCGCTCGGTCGCAAATGAAAATCGTGATTCGCGTCCACTGCGCGCGAAATTTGACGCGCGTGCGAGCTTTCGCTATCATAGCTTCGCGGGGTGGAGCAGCCTGGTAGCTCGTCGGGCTCATAACGCGCCAATCACCAACCTGCTCCGCCGGATTCAAACGACCTAGCCCTTTTTCTTAGCCGCAAGAACCCCTCAAAACGAGATATTCCGGGCGCTTAACGGGCACCTGAGAAGCACATGTTGCTGCGAACCAGTCCCGCTGACGGAATGGATACACTCTCGGTAACCTTCACGCCAACTGAGACAACCGATTGCAATGCTTGCTTGCCTGCTGTTCGCGGCACTGAGCCTAGGCGCTATGGTGGGCTTGAGCGAGTGTGCGAGCGGCTTCCCCGAAGGCCAGCGCGCTCGCGGAATCACGACCTATAGCCTGGTCGAGACGGTAACCAGTGGAACGCTGTCTCACACTTTCGACCTGACGCTGATCGTGCAGAAATGAGCCGGCGTGGGAATGTCCCCGGCAAGACCGAGACGCTGTGAAGCCCGCCAGAGGAATGCCCAAACACTGCTCTCGGCGTGAGGATATTCAACGCAAGGCTATTCAGGCCGCGCAAAACACTGAAAGTTTTACATCTTTTGGAATACTCCCATAAGTAAACCAGAGACTAGGTATTGCAGCCTAAGTCCGGATGAATGCATAAAGTCTCGCGCCTTAGGATTTTCTTGGACACCGAATTGTGATGAAATTGAGTCAGTGATCGCTGACCCTAAGAAGGAAAATTCCTAGACGGCTCGAAAGGGTCGACGGGCTGGGAAAAACGCAGTTGTTGCTGCAGCGCGTAATCGCCTGTCTCTAGTCCAGCAACATCTGCTGCGAGCCGCTCGATCGAGAGTCCGTTGGTCCAAGTAATCGAAATGGTTCAAATAGGGGCGCGGGCACACGGAGCGTCCAACTCGAAGTGTTTTCGGCTACCGCGTACTAAACCGCGCCACTGCGTAATTTATTTCTTATTGTTCTAAGCATCCCATCACGCTTGCCGATTACGTCATCAGTGACAGGAAACTCAAGGCCGTCCAGAGTCTTCGACCGGTGGTTTTGTTTTGCTACGGCACAGAGCAGAAATTGAATACTCGGTGCTCTCAGAGCGGAAAGTCGTTCAACATTATGACGCTGCTTAACCGAATTGTCCTTGCGCTCCCGTGCATCGTTCTTGCGCTTGCGGGTTGTTCCGGTACCCCTCCCCCCAATCCTCACTCTGTCGCGCTCGCTGTGAGTCCTTCTTCTACGATCGTCGCTGCGGGATCCACCACGACGTTTATTGCAGTGTTTACGCCTAGTCGGCCCGCAGGGGGCTCCTTGACTTGGGCGATCACTCCCGCAACCGGGGGAACGATCACCAGTAAAGGTGTCTACACGGCTTCCGGAACGGTGGGGCAATACACCGTTGTCGCGACCTGGACCGCGTTCAACCTGGCGAAAAACGGCACTTTCAACAGTTCGGCGTCGGTCGAAATCCTTCCGGTGCCGCAATTGGACGCGGTGCTCAACCCCGACATGGTAGAGGCCTCGGGCGCCGCGCAGAAGAATCACGCGATTCAGAACGCTGTGGTAATCGGTCAAGCTTTCCCCTTTCTGATTTCAGCAGATCCCAGCGGCAATATCGAAGTTCAAAACGGCTTCTCGCCTCCGGTAGAGTGCCCGGATTCCAGCACCGTTTGTTAGCAGCAAGAAGTGTGAATGGCGTCTGAAGGAGAGAGGAACATGTGTAATACGTTTCGCGTTCTCGCGCTGGTCTTGATTCTTGGATTCGCTAGCAATGTCTCCGCCCAGGCTCCCGCGCCGGCTGCCGATCCAGCTCCCGCTCCCGTATTGGCCTATGTGGGCCGATTGAGCGAGTCCAACAAAGACGTAACGGGTGCACGATCCTTCGAGTTTTCGATTCTCGATTCCAACGGAGACGTATTGTGGACCTCGGGGACGCAAACGTTGACCGTGACGAACGGTCTCTATGGCATCGTGCTCGGGGCTACCGGTATGCCGGCCCTCCCTGCCTCGCTCACGCTGAAGGCTGATTTGCACCTTCGCGTGCTGGCTGATGGAGTTCAACTTGCTCCCGACGTTCCGCTCGAACCCGCGCTGCAGGCAAGCGTGGCTTGGGATGTCATTGGCCCATTCTTGGGCGACGTCAGCGGCACGCAGCAAACCATCACGGTCAACAAGCTGCAAGGCACGCCACTCGACCTAAATCCGGCGCCCACGGCCGGAGAGATCCTGACTTTCAACGGTACGAATTGGATTGCCGCCGCGGGAGGGCCAGAAACTCAAGGGCCGACCGGACCAGAGGGCCCAGCCGGGCCGGCCGGTGCCGCGGGAATCCCAGGAGCAACAGGAGCGACCGGGGCGACAGGGGCAACGGGAGCGACCGGAAGCGCCGGCGCCAGTCCTTTCATTCTCGATGGCGCGAACGCTGTATTTACAACCGGAGCGGTGGGCATTGGNNCGCATGACAACCGTTCAACGGCTGGCTATCGCAACTCCGGCCAACGGATTGATTGTGTACGATACGGACATAAAGTCCCTGCAAGTTTACGACTCCGTCGGAGTCGCTTGGAACCAAGTCGCTGACACGGCAACAACTGGCTCGGTGACCAACGTGACCGGAACCTCTCCGATCA
>PMAA01000169.1:0-353 GCA_003152355.1 Acidobacteriota bacterium
CAGGCGTGGACGCCTGCCCCACTATACAACTCCTACTTTGAATACAGTTCAACGATAAGCTGCTCGTTCAATTGAATCTGGACCAATTCCTCGCGCTTGGGCAGGCTGGTGATGCGGCCTTTGAGCGCTTCCCGATCCACGTCCATCCAGCTCGGGGACGGCGCATGCGCGGTGGCGTCGCGGGCGGAGAGGATGGTCGGGTTATCTTTGCTGGTCTCGCGCACGGCGACCTCGTCGCCGATCTTGACCATGAACGACGGAATATCCACCTTGCGTCCGTTGACCTGAACGTGGCCATGCCGCACGATCTGGCGGGATTGCGGGCGGCTGGTGCCGAAGCCCATGCGGTAGAT
>PMAA01000169.1:400-10193 GCA_003152355.1 Acidobacteriota bacterium
CGGGCCTTCTGCTTTTCGCGCAACTGCAAGCCGTAGCCGACCAGCTTGGCTTTGCGGTCTTTACCATGCTGCCCGGGGACGAAGTTGCGTTTTTCGATGGCGCACTTTTCGGTGTGGCAGCGCTCGCCTTTCAGGAATAGCTTCATGCCCTCGCGCCGGCAAAGCCGGCATACCGGGCCGATATATCTTGCCAAGTTACTCTCCTTTAGCTACAGGTGCTAGGTGCTGGGTTCTAGGTGCTGGCAAACCCCTGGGGGCCGTTTACGATGAGTAGGCCAGCACCCAGCACCTAGAACCGCTTTTACACTCTTCTCTTCTTCGGCGGCCGGCAGCCATTGTGCGGAATCGGGGTGACGTCCTTGATCTGGCGGACTTCGATTCCCGCTGTGGACAGCGCCCGGACCGCCGATTCGCGGCCCGAACCGGGACCGCTGACCCGCACTTCCACCGTACGCAACCCGCTTTCGCTGGCTTTGTTCGCCGCCGTCATGGCGGCCTGTTGCGCGGCAAAGGGCGTTCCCTTACGCGATCCGCGGAAGCCCAGCGATCCGGCGCTGGACCATGACACCACGTTGCCTTCCTGATCCGCGATGGTCACGATGGTGTTGTTGAACGTGGCCTGTATGTGCACGATGCCCGAATGGACGACGCGCTTTTCCTTCTTCTTGAAGCTTTTCTTCTTGGTCGGTTTTGCCGGTGCTTTTGCCATACGCCTCTACGATGTCCCGCTATGTTTTCGATGTGGCCTTCTTCTTGTTGGCCACGGTGCCGCGCCGCGGACCCTTGCGGGTGCGCGCGTTAGTGTGCGTGCGCTGGCCGCGCACCGGCAGGCCGCGCCGGTGCCGCAGGCCGCGGTAAGAACCCATCTCGATGTGGCGCTTGATATTCATCGAGATTTCCTTGCGCAGGTCGCCTTCGACGGCGCCTTCCTCTTCCAGAATCTGGCGGACGCGATTGACTTCGTCTTCGGTCAGATCGGCCACCTTCTTATCGAAATCGATGCCCGCGCGGTAGAGCAGCGACCGCGATCGCGCGCGTCCGATGCCATAGATGTAGGTGAGCCCGATTTCAGCCCGCTTTTTGGGCGGCACTTCCACTCCGGCGATACGTGCCATAACTTTATCCCTGCCTCTGTTTATGTTTCGGGTTGGTGCAAATGACCCGGACCACGCCCTCGCGGTGGATGATCTTGCACTTATCGCAAATTTTCTTAACCGATGCGCGCACTTTCATTTCGTTTCCGTTCCCGTAATCCTGCCCCGCGTCCCATCGTGCGGCGATAATTCCACCCGCACGCGATCTCCTGGCCGCAACCGCACAAAATTCCGTTTCACCGCCCCTACCGGATGGGCTAGAACCTGCCGCTTGTTCTCCAGCTCCACCCGATAGAGCGCATTCGGCAACTCTTCCAATACGGTTGCCGTGACTGCGTTCCCGCCGTTCAAAGCCTCGTTCAAGGCCGCGTCAAAATCACCGGGCCGTCTTTCGTCACCGCCACGCAATGCTCGAAATGCGCCGAATACGACCCATCCCTGGTAACCGCCGTCCACTTATCTTTCAAAACCCGCGTATCCGGCTTGCCGGCGTTGACCATCGGCTCGATGGCCAGCACCATGCCTTCCTTCAGCCGCGGATTCTCGTTCTTCCGCTCCACGTAATTCGGAACCTGGGGCTCCTCGTGAAGCTGCGTCCCGATGCCGTGGCCCACGAACTCCCGGACCACCGAGTATCCGTTCGACTCAACCCAAGTCTGCACCGCCGCCGAGATATCACTTAGGCGATTCCCAGGCCGAACCTTTTCAATGGCGTGGTCAAGCGATTCGCGCGTGACGCGCAACAGCTTTTCCCGCTCCGGAGCAATCTTCCCGACCGGCACCGTAAACGCGGCATCCGCATAGTAGCCGTCCAGTTCGACGCCGAAATCCATCGAGAGGATGTCGCCCTCTCGCAGCAGCCGCCTGCCCGACGGAATCCCGTGCACGACTTCCTGATTGATAGACGTGCACAGCGAGCCCGGATAACCCATGTAACCCTTAAACGCTGGCCGCGCGCCGTGCTCGGCCGTATACCGCTCCGCGATCTCGTCCAATTCCTTGGTCGTGACACCCGGCTTCACGTTCGTCCGCAGCTCGTGGAGCGCGTTCCAAACGATCTGCCCAGCGCGGTACATCTTCTCGAGTTCGCGTTCGTCCTTACGCACGATTGCCATCGGCGCCATGCCTGGCCAGAATCTCTGACAGCCTCTTGCTCACTTCCTCGACGTCGGCCGACCCATCCACTTCAGCGAGATCGCCGGTAGAGCGGTAATAATCAACGAGCGGCATCGTCTGCCTATCGAACGCCGCCAATCGGTCCCGAACCACTTCCGCACGGTCGTCCGATCGCTGAATCAGCTCGCCGCCGTCCTTATCGCACCGGCCTTCCACTTTCGGCGGACGCTCGTGTACGTTGTAAACCTCGCCGCCGATGCTGCACGTGCGCCGCCCAGCAATCCGGTATACCAGCGTGTCGTGGTCTACCTTAAAATTCACGACCAGCGGCGAGCGAAAATTCCGTCTCTTCAATATCTCGTCGAGCGTCTGCGCCTGCGGCATCGTCCGCGGAAATCCGTCGAACACGAACGAGCTTGCGCAATCGGCCCGCGCAATTCGTTCTTCGACGATGCCGAGCACGATATCGTCTGGAACGAGTTCGCCGCGCTCCATCAGCGGCTTGGCTCTCTGCCCGAGCTCGGTTCCCCGCGCTACATGATCGCGCAGCATCTCTCCCGTCGAAAGATGCGGCACGCCATAGAATTCGGCTAGGCGTCGCGCCTGTGTTCCTTTTCCCGCACCCGGTGGACCGACAAAAATAATAGGCCGCTTTAAAGCCATCCGCACCGCCGCCAACTTGGCTAACTACGACGGCCGCGCACTTTGCCTTTGCGCACGAAGCCTTCGTAGTTCCGCATGACAAGTTGCGCTTCCACCTGTTGAACCGTATCCATTGCTACGCCGACTACAATGAGCAGGGAGGTTCCCCCGAAATAGAACGTAACGCCCAAACCTTCGAGAACGAACCGCCACATATGCGCGTCAAACCATTCACCGCCAAGCCATATCGGCAAGTGCTGCAAGTGAATCCCGGAAATCATCCACTCCGGAATCAGGCAGACGATGGCGAGATACACGCCGCCGACGAAAGTCAGCCGCGTCAGTATGCGATTGATGTGCTCCGAAGTGTTCCGTCCCGGACGAATCCCGGGAATGAACCCGCCGTATTTCCGCATGTTGTCCGCCAGCTCGGTGGGATTGAAAATAATTCCCACGTAGAAAAACGCGAAAAATATGATCAGAAAAACGTAAATCAGCGTATACAGCGGCTCGCCCCACCGAATCATCTGGGCAAACTTGGCGAAAAACGGTGACTTGCTCTGGAAAATCAGCGCCAGCGTCTGCGGGAACGTCAGCAGCGAGCTCGCAAAAATCGGCGGAATCACGCCGCCCGAATTCACGCGCAGCGGCAAATAAGTCATCTGTCCGCCCATCACGCGCCGCCCGACTACACGCTTCGCATATTGAACCGGAATCCGCCGCTGGCCGCCCTCCACAAAGACAATGAACGCCACCACCGCCAGCATCATTCCCAGCAGCAGGATGATCGCAATGGGCGTAAATGCTCCCCACTGTTGCTGCGTTGCCTTATCCCAAAGGTCCTTGATGCCACGGGGCAATCCCACCACGATGCCCGCGAAAATAATGAGCGACATTCCGTTGCCGATGCCGCGATCGCTAATCTGCTCGCCGAGCCACATGATGAACGCTGAGCCGGTGGTAAGCGTCAGCATCGTCATCAAAATGAACCGCGGACCAGGGTGATAGACGAGTGACGCACCGCCGAGTCTCTGGTTCTGCAGCGTCAATGCGATCGTAAATGATTGGAAGCAGCTCAGTACGATCGTCAAATAACGCGTGTACTGCGTGATCTTGCGCCGGCCGAGCTCGCCTTCCTTCTGCAATCGCTCGAGGTACGGCCAGACCACGACCATCAACTGCAAAATGATCGATGCCGTGATGTACGGCATGATCCCCAGCGCGAAAATCGTCAACCGGCGAAGATTGCCGCCGCTGAAGAGGTCAATGATCCCAAGCACCGAGCCCTGGCCTTGCTGGAACAGCGTCTGCAACAGCTCCGTATTGATGCCCGGCGTGGGAATGAAAGCTCCGAGGCGGTACACACCCAGCAACGCCAGCGTAAACAAAACACGTTTGCGCAGGTCAGGCGTGCGGAATATGTTGCGAAACGCCTCGAAAAGCTTCCTCATGAAAGAATCTCTGTTGTCCCTCCGGCTGCAGTGATTTTCTCCTGAGCCGATTTGCTGAATGCGTGCGCCTTCACAGTCAACGCGACTTTCAAATCGCCGTCGCCGAGTATTTTTATGCCTTTGCGCCGCGCATGAACCAAGCCCTCAAGCGCCAGCTCATCCGGCCCAATTACCGCGCCCGCCTCAAACGCGTTGAGCGTCTCAACATTTACGATAGACAGATCACGCGAGAACGGATTCGAAAATCCGCGCTTCGGCATCCGCCGGTGCAGAGGCATCTGGCCGCCTTCAAATCCGCGCCGCCGCGAATAGCCGCGCCGCGACTGCTGGCCCTTGTTGCCGGCTCCGGAAGTCTTGCCGAGCTTCGAGCCCATGCCTCGCCCAACGCGCCCGCGGCGGTGCCGCGAGCCACGCGGCGGTTTCAGATTCGACAGCGTGGGTTTCATTCTCATCCTCTACTTTTGAATTTCCACCAAATGATGCACGCGCGCGATCATCCCGCGAATCGACGGCGTATCTTCGCGCTCGAGCACTTGGTTCATGCGGCGAAAGCCGAGTCCGCGAACCGTCTGACGCATCGAGCGCGGGCAGCCGATAAAGCTGCGCACCCACTTGATTTTCAAGGTTTCGGTTGTTTTCTTCGTCATGATCGCTATCCTTGTCCGCTACGAACTGGCGGCGGCCACTTCTTCGTTTGTCTTGCCGCGCAGTTCAGCCACTTTCGACGCGTTCTTCAGGTGCAATAGCGCGTCAAACGTCGCCTTGATCACGTTGTGCGGGTTCGACGTGCCAATGGACTTCGTCAGCACGTTCTGGATCCCCGCAACCTCCATCACCGCGCGAACCGGCCCTCCGGCGATGAGTCCCGTGCCTTCCGGCGCGGGCTTCAACAAAACCTGGCCCGACCCGTAACGCCCGAGCACCTGATGCGGAATCGTCGAGCCCTTGAGGTTCAGTTTCACCATATTCTTCTTGGCCTGCTCGATCGCCTTGCGGATAGCCATGGGAACTTCTCGCGCCTTGCCCATGCCGAACCCGGCGTGGCCGTGCTGGTCGCCCACCACCACGAGCGCGGAGAAGCTGAGATTCTTGCCTCCCTTTACGACCTTCGTGACGCGGTTGATGGCCACGACTTGGTCTTTTAGGTTCGCGAGGTTCGTGTCGATAATTCTGCGAACCGAAAGAATGTCTTTGAGTTCTTGTTTCGGCATAGAGTTAGAACTTCAGTCCTGCCTCTCGGGCCGCATCCGCTAATGCCTGAATGCGGCCGTGATATTGATATCCGCCCCGGTCGAAAACCACTCGCTCGACGCCCGCGGCGCGCGCGCGCTCCGCAATCGCCTTGCCCACTGCCTTGGACGCGGCGACATTTCCGCCGCCCTTGTTCCCTTTGCGAAACTCGCCATCGAGCGAGCTGGCCGATGCCAGCGTTCGCCCCGCTTGATCGTCAATCACTTGCGCGACAATGTGTCGCGATGAGCGGAATACGCATAGGCGAGGACGCTCCGCGCTGCCTGAAATCTTCCGGCGCAGGCGCGAATGCAGGCGCTCACGATGCGCGCTCCGCGAAAGTCTTTTGACTGGAACTGTAGCCACGCTATTTTTCCTCGTTCTTGCCGCGAATTATCCGGCCGTCTTTGCCGCGCCGGCCTTCCCAGCCTTCTTCTTCAANNCCCGCGATTCGAATTCCCTTTTGCTTGTATGGGTCGGGCGGGCGCAGGTGGCGCAGGTTTGCGGCCACTTGTCCCACTTGATTCTTGTCCGCGCCGCTTACGGTCATGTGCGTCTGCTTCTCGACGGCGATCTGAATCCCTTCAGGAATTGGAAACTCCACCGGATGCGAAAACCCGAGCGAAAGCACCACATTCTTGCCTTTTACCTCGGCGCGATATCCGACTCCGACGATATCGAGATCTTTCTTGAAGCCGGTCGTGACGCCGAAAACTGCGTTGGCCACGAGCGCTCGCGCCAGCCCGTGCAGCGCGCGTTGATCGTCGCTTTCCCGAAGCGCCGAGAGGACCCCATCCTTCGTTTCAAAACGGATGCCGTGCGGCACGCGGACCGACATCTTTCCCTTCGGGCCTTGCACGTCCACCGAGTCCGCCTGTAGCTGCACCTTTACGCCTGCGGGCACTGGTATCGGTTTATATCCAATTCGCGACATGGTTCACTCTTCCCGAAAATTTCCTGCTAAGCCCGGCTGGCAAATATGGTTACCAAACCTCGCACAACAGTTCGCCACCTACACCGCTTTTGCGCGCGGCATGCCCTGTCATCAGCCCGCGCGGTGTGGAGACGATAGCGATGCCCATTCCGCCTACCACCGAGCGAATGTCCGACTTCCCGACGTAGCGCCGGCAGCCCGGCCGCGATATACGCTTTAGGTTGGTGATCACGCTGCGCCGGTCCGGGGTGTAGCGCAGGAACATGCGCAGGGTCTTTTTCACCTTCGTGTCGTCCACAACCTTGTAACTCGCGAGATAGCCTTCGTCCTTCAGTATCCGCGCGATCTCCACCTTCATCTTCGACGCGGGCAAATCTACGCGCGCGTGCTTGGCGTGCGATGCGTTGCGGATGCGCGTCAACATATCCGCGATAGGGTCTGTTTGCATTCAATCCTTCCTTCTTACCAGCTCGCCTTGACGACGCCGGGAATTTCGCCCTTGAGCGCCAGGCCGCGGAAACAAATGCGGCACATCTGAAACTTGCGTAGAGTCCCCCGCGCCCGGCCGCAGATGCGGCAGCGATTGCGGTGGCGAACCTTGAACTTCGGAGTTCGTTTCTGTTTGGCGAATTGACTGTCGCGCGCCATTCGATCTCCTTCGAGCGCTTACGCTCGATTCTTCCCTTTACCCCTGTACCCGGAACGGCACGCCGAGCAGCTTCAGCAGCTCGCGGCCTTCCTCGTCGCTGCGGGCCGTCGTCGTGATCGTGACGTTCATGCCCTTGATCTTGTCCACTCGCGTGTAATCGATTTCCGGAAACACCAGTTGGTCCTTCAACCCCAGCGTGTAATTTCCGCGGCCGTCGAACGAATTCGGCGCCAATCCCTTGAAGTCGCGCAATCGTGGCAGCACGATGTTCGCAAGGCGATCGAGAAATTCGTACATCCGCTCGCCGCGCAACGTGACCATGCACCCGATCGGCATGCCTTTGCGGATTTTGAAATTCGCAATCGACTTCTTCGCGCGCGTGATCACCGGCTTTTGCCCCGCGATCAATCCCAGTTCCTGCGCCGCCACGTCCAGCAGCTTCACGTTCTGGCTCGCTTCGCCGAGACCGATGTTTACGGTTACTTTCTTCACCCGCGGCACAGCCATCGAGTTCGGGTAGTTGAACCGCTTCGTAAGCGCCGGAACAACGTCTTTGTTATATCGCTCGTACATACGGCTATTCATCGTTCTTTTCGCAGCCTCTTTTTCTCTAGTTCTCGAATGTTGTCTTGCAGCGCCGGCAAATTCGCGTCTTTGTGCCGTCCGGCAGTGTTGTGTGCCCCGCACGGGTGTGTTTTCCGCAGCCCGGGCAGATCAGCATCACGTTCGACGCTTGCAGCGGCGCTTCTTTGTCGATGATGCCGCCCTTGATATTTTTCTGCGGGTTCGGCCGCGTGTGGCGCTTGATGATGTTCGCGTGTTCCACCGTCACCGTGTTCTTCCACGGATTGACGGAAAGCACCCGCCCCGTCTTGCCTTTGTCCTTGCCGGCCACCACTTTTACGTTGTCGCCATGCCGGATACTCATTGTCGTTCGGATTGTTCTGTCTTTCATCGCTACCACACTTCCGGAGCCAGCGAGACGATCTTGGTGAACTTCTTCTCGCGCAGCTCTCTGGCGACGGGCCCGAATACGCGTGTTCCCACGGGCTCGTTCGCGTCGTTGATCAAAACCGCGGCGTTGTCGTCGAACCGGATGTAGGAGCCATCCTTCCGGCGATGCTCTTTTCGCGTCCTCACCACCACCGCGCGCACTACCTTGCCTTTTTTCACTTGGCTGTCTGGCGCGGCTTCTTTCACCGCCGCTGTGATGACGTCGCCTAAGCCCGCCACCAATCCGGCATCGCCGCCAATCGGCAAAATGCACGTGAGCTGGCGCGCGCCCGAATTATCGGCCACCGTCAACCACGTCCTCATCTGAACCATGTTCGTGCTCCCTCAAATACGCCCGGGCAGGCTATTAGGCCACGCGCGTCGAGCGTCCGACAACTTCCACCAAACGCCATCGCTTCAGTTTCGAGAGCGGCCGCGATGCCGCGATTCGCACCGTATCGCCCACGCGCGCTTCGCCGTTCTCGTCATGCGCGTAATACTTTTTCGAAAATCTTATAACGCGGTGATAGAGCGGGTGCGCCACCGCGCGCGTCACCTTCACCACGATGGTCTTCTGCATTTTCGCGCTCGTCACCACGCCGGTTCGTTCCTGGCGCTTGCCCCTGTGTTCGGCCGGGGCTGGTGTCGCGCCTGGCGCCGGTGCCCCTGTCTTCTCGTCCGTCATTTGCTCTTCCTTAGTTCTTGCTTAACGTCCTGCTGTGGCTCTCGCTTCAGTTCTTGCTGGCGCAGCAGCGTCTTCACTCGCGCCAGTTCTTTGCGCGCCTCGCGCAATCGCTTGAGGCCTTCCGATTGTCCCGTGGTCAACTGAAAGCGCAGCCGGAAAATCTGTTCGCCCAATTCCTGCTGCTGCGTTTCCAGTTCGTTCGCACTCATCTGGTTAAACTTCTCAGCCCGCCGCGCCATTAAATTCCTCCCGCTCGCGACACGAATCGAGTGCGGATCGGCAATTTGTGCGAAGCGAGCTTCATGGCTTCCGTCGCCGAAGCAAGGTCCACGCCAGACATCTCGAACATGATCCGGCCCGGCTTTACCACCGCAACCCAATGGTCCGGTGGCCCTTTGCCCTTTCCCATTCGAGTCTCGGCCGGCTTCTTCGTGAACGGCTTGTCGGGGAATATTCGAATCCAAAGCTTGCCGCCGCGCTTGATGAACCGCGTGATCGCCACGCGCGCCGCTTCAATCTGGCGGTCGGTGATCCACGCAGGCTCGAGCGCCTTCAGCCCGTACTCGCCGAAAGCCAGCGACCCTCCGCGCCACGCTTTGCCGGTGCGGCGGCCGCGCTGCTGCTTCCTGTACTTAACTTTTTTCGGCATCAACATAATAATTTTTGCCCTATCGTTCCGCTTGCGCGCCCGTTACGCTTCGACCGCGCTGGCCGCAGCAGACTGCGCCTTGCGGCGCGGAATATTTTCACCCTGGTAAATCCAGCACTTCACGCCAATTAAACCGTATGTCGTCTGCGCCTCGGCGGTGCCGTAATCAATGTCGGCGCGCAGCGTCTGCAGCGGCAAGCGCCCCTGCAGGTACCACTCTTTGCGCGCGATTTCCGCGCCGTTCAGGCGCCCCGCGACGCGAACCTTGATTCCCTTGCATCCGAATCGCAGCGCCGAATCCACCGACTTCCTCATGGCCCGCCGGAAGGCCACGCGCTTTTCGAGTTGCA
>PMAA01000194.1 GCA_003152355.1 Acidobacteriota bacterium
CATCGTGTTCGGCGCGGCACTGGTCAGAGAATTGATCGTAGATGGGCTTCCACTGATCGAGAGGGACCTGGAAGATTTTGCCTTCTTGCTGGAAGAGAACCATGGGCACAGCGTGGCTCGCGGGCGCGGCGACGTCTGCGACGGCCGTTGCGGTTCCACCGCTCGATGCGCCCGCGGCGTNNGTGCCGCGGCCCGCCATGTTGGTGGAAACCGTCACCGAGCCCTTGCGCCCGGCCTGCGCGATTACTTTTGCTTCGCGCTCGTGCTGCTTGGCGTTTAAAACCTGGTGAGGAATGCCTGACTTCTTCAGAAGTTCGGCGATTTTTTCGGACTTTTCGATCGAAATGCTGCCAACGAGGACGGGCTGGCCCTTTTCGTAATACTGGCGGATGCCACCGACCTTGGTGCCGTCTTCCTGAATGATGCCGTCAACGGCGGCTTCGAATTTCTCGCGTTCCGTGCGATAGACGACGTCGGGATTCTCGAGACGAATGAGCGTTTTGTTTGTCGGAATCGCGACGACTTCGAGCTTATAGATCTTATCGAATTCGGGGGCTTCGGTTTCGGCGGTTCCGGTCATGCCGGAAAGCTTTTTGTACATGCGGAAATAATTTTGGAAGGTGATCGTGGCGAGGGTTTGATTCTCGCGCTCGATCTTCACGGCTTCCTTGGCTTCGACGGCTTGATGCAAGCCGTCCGACCAGCGGCGTCCCGGCATCTGGCGTCCCGTGAATTCATCAACGATGACAACCTCGCCGTCCTTCACGACGTAATCGACGTCTTTTTCGTAGAGCGTGTGGGCGCGCAGGGCCTGATAGACGTGGTGAATCGCTTCGATATTTTCTGGGTCGTAGAGATTGCCGAGGCTGAGGAGGCGCTCGCACTTCGAAACGCCTTCTTCGGTGAGCGTCGCGGTGCGCAGCTTTTCGTCGACGGTGTAATCAATATCGAGAATCAGCTTGGGGATAATTTTGTCAATGCGGTAATACTTGTCGGTGGATTCTTCCGCGGGGCCGGAGATGATGAGCGGCGTGCGCGCTTCGTCGATCAAGATCGAGTCCACTTCGTCGACGATGCAGAATTGGTGGCCGCGCTGGACGCAATCTTTGAGGTCGTACTTCATGTTGTCGCGGAGATAGTCGAAGCCGAGCTCGTTGTTGGTGCCGAAGGTGATGTCGGCGGCGTAGGCGGCGCGGCGCTGATTGTCGTCGAGATCGTGAACGATCACGCCGACGGTGAGGCCGAGGAGCTTGTAGATGGGGCTCATCCATTCGGCGTCTCGGCGGGCGAGGTAATCGTTGACGGTGACGATGTGAACGCCACGGCCGGCGAGCGCGTTGAGATAGGCGGGCAGAGTGGCGACGAGCGTCTTGCCTTCGCCCGTTTTCATCTCGGCGATTTTTCCCTGGTGCAGGACAATTCCGCCGATGAGCTGCACGTCGAAGTGGCGCATGTTGAGCGTGCGGCGTCCGGCTTCGCGCACGAGAGCGAAGGCGGGAACGAGCGCGGGCTCGACAGCCGCTTGGAGCTGATCTTTGTAGTCTTTGGCGGTGGGATCGGCGCTTTCGAGGCGCTTGGCAATTTCGGTCTTGAGGGCGGCGGTGCGCGCGGGGAAATCCGCGTCGGCGAGCGCCTTCATTTCGGGCTCGAGGGCGTTGATCGCGACGAGAGTTGGCGCGATGCGCTTGATGTCGCGCTCGTGCTTGGTGCCGATGAAGCGCGCGACAACGCGATTAATTATGCGTTCGATGTCCATACGACTATTGGATGCCGCGAGCGGCCTGTTGATTCCGCTGCCGCGTGGCGTGACCCCGGATCTCCATTATGAGCGAAAGCGGCGCCGGCGAGCAGGAGCGCGCGTCGAATTCCGCAATGCGCAACAATTCATTGTAGCGTGTCGGCGGCATCTGGCGCAAAGCGCAGGTGAGATTCGGTGCGCGTGGCGCTAGCTTGCCGCATCGGTTCGCGCGTTCTATGATGGATGCGCGAGGACAAAATGCCTGATAAGGCCCCTATTCCTGGAGTGAAGAATCTGATTGCTGTCGCTAGCGGCAAAGGCGGCGTGGGGAAGACGACCGTCGCTGTGAATCTGGCGATCGCGCTGCAGCGGACGGGCTCGAAAGTCGGGTTGCTTGATGCCGATGTGTATGGGCCGAATGTGCCGGTCATGCTGGGGACCACGGAGCAGCCGCGCGCGGTGGACGAGCGGACGATTATTCCCGTTGAAGCCTACGGCGTGAAAATGATTTCGATGGGGCTGCTGAATCCGGGCGACAAGCCGCTGATCTGGCGCGGGCCGATGCTTCACAGCGTGATTCAACAGTTTTTGCGCAGCGTGCAGTGGGGCGAACTCGATTATCTTGTGGTGGATTTGCCGCCGGGGACGGGCGATGTGCAGTTGACGCTGATTCAATCGGTCGCGGTGACTGGGGCGCTTATCGTGACGACGCCTTCGATTGTGGCGCTTGCCGATGTGCGCAAGGCNNGAGGGTGCGCATTTGGCGAAGGCGTTTGGTGTGCCGTTGCTGGGCGAAATTGAGATCGAGCCGCAGATTCGCATCGGCGGTGATACGGGGAAGCCCGTTGCTTCGCTGGGCGAAGATGCGCCGGGCGCGCCTAGTATTTATGCGATGGCGCGGAATGTGGCGGAGCGGGCTGCGATCGTGAATAAGACTTCGACTGGGTCAGTTGTGCAGATTCTGTAACGCTTCCTTACGAGCAAACGGAAAAACCTGCCGGGCTGAAGGCCGGCGCTACAAGTGCCGCTTGGTATGTAGCGCCGGACCGGTTTTCGTCCGGCAGGATGGCATGCAAAATACGGTACGGCGCTACACGCGATGAGGGCAAGTGTGCTAATTTGCCTGTTCGTCTTCAGTGCGCTGGAATTTGCCAGTGTGCGTGGCGCCGCGTCAGGGGAGTTCGGAATTGATTCGCGCGTATCTTGGGCGGACGCCCGCCATCGCTCGATCCGCATACATCGATGAAGCCGCCGTGGTGATTGGCGATGTCGCGATTGGCGAGGACGCGAGCGTGTGGCCGTGCGTGGTGATTCGCGGCGACGTGAACTGGATTCGGATCGGCGCGCGCACGAATATTCAAGATGGTTCGGTACTGCACGTGATGCGGGACGAATATCCGCTCGTGCTCGGCGACAATGTGACTGTGGGCCACGGCGTGATTCTGCATGGATGCACGATTGAAGCGCGCTGCCTGATTGGGATGGGCTCGATTATTTTGAACGGCGCGAAAATTGGCACGGGCAGCATTGTTGCCGCGGGAACGCTTGTGCCTGAGCGGACGATTGTGGCGCCGGGGAGCCTGTTTATGGGGCATCCGGGGAAATTCCGGCGGTCGCTGACGGTGGAAGATCAGGCGTCCATTGATGCGTATGCGGAACGATACGTTGGGTACAAGCAAATGTACAAATCGAGCGGCGGTTGAAGTTGACGTCGTAGGGACGCTGCTTTCTGCGCCCCTTCCGCTCGAAACGTCAAAACCAGGGCGCACCAAGCAGCGCCCCTACAGGCTGAGAGCCGGTTTGCGCGCAGTTAGCAGTTAACTGATATGAAATTTCAAGCCATTAAGGGCACCCGCGACATTCTGCCGCCGGATTCGGCGCTGTGGAATCGCGTCGAGCAGACTGCGCGCGATGTTTTCGGCACGTATGGCTATAGCGAGATTCGTACGCCGATTTTCGAGCAGACGGAATTGTTTGCGCGGTCGATCGGCGCCGAGACGGATGTCGTCGCGAAAGAGATGTACACGTTTGACGATCGCGACGGCGATACGGTGACGTTGAGGCCGGAAGCGACGGCGAGCGTGTGCCGCGCGTATATCGAGCACGGGATGCACACGCTGCCGGGGAATGTGAAGCTCTACAATATCGGCCCGATGTTCCGGCGCGAGCGGCCGCAGAAGGGGCGCTACCGGCAGTTCTTCCAGATTGACGCGGAAGTGCTTGGCCAGTCGGACGCGCCTGCGATTGACGCGGAAGTAATTGAAATGCTGCTGGTGTTTTTCGAGCGCGTGGGACTGAGGGGCGCGACACTTTCCGTAAATTCGATTGGCGACAAAAATTGCCGGCCGAAGTACGTCGAGCTGTTGCGCGAAGAATTGCGCAAAGTGAAAGACTCCCTCGGGCCGGACAGCCAGCGGCGAATTGAAACGAATCCGCTGCGCGTGCTTGATTCGAAATTGCCGGAGGAGCAGGCAATCATCGAAACGCTGCCGCACATCGCAGACTATCTTTGCGACGATTGCCGTGCGCATTTTGCGAAGCTCCAAGCGGAGTTGAAACTGCGCGAGATTTCGTACGAAATTAATTGGCGGCTGGTGCGCGGGCTCGACTATTACATGCGGACGACGTTTGAGATCATCGCGCCGGGACTCGGGTCGCAGAATGCGGTTTGCGGCGGCGGACGGTATGATGGTCTCGTTGAATTGCTCGGCGGCCCGCCGACGAAGGGCATCGGCTTCGCCATCGGTACTGATCGATTGATTTTATCGCTGCAGGACGCGACGAAAGACGCAGCGCCGGAGAGCGCGCTCGACGTTTTCATCGCATGGATGGGCGAAAAATCATACGCGCCTGCGGTGCAGCTTGCGCGGCAATTGCGCGACGCGGGATACGCCGTCGAATTGCCGCCGGAAGAAATGAAATTCAAGAAATCCATCGGATTGGCGGACAAGCTTGGCGCGAAATATGCGCTGATCATCGGCGAAGATGAAGTCGCATCGAAGCAGTATTCGCTGAAGCGCCTGGCGGATGGGCAGCAAAACAAGTATTCGATGGCCGACCTGCTGCAACACTTGCACGGCGCGCGAGCTAGTTAGAGTTGTCATTCCGAGTCTGCCGCAGGCGTGCGAGGAATCTGCAGTTCTGCTTTTGATTCAATGAGGCCGAAATGCAGATTTCTCGGCCGACCCTCGTCGGGTCGTCCTCGAAATGACACCGCTCCACATACGCGAGAGGGATATGCTCGATTCACTCGGAAATCTGAAACGAACACACTACTGCGGCGAATTGCGCGCGGGCGACGCGGAGAAAGACGTCGTGTTAATGGGCTGGGTTCACCGGCGGCGCGATCTTGGGCAGCTTATCTTCATTGATTTGCGCGATCGCGAGGGCATAGCGCAGATTGTGTTCAACAAGGAATTGGATCCCACGACGCACGCGAAGGCCGAAGGTCTTCGGACAGAATACGTGGTGGCCGTGAAGGGCCGCGTGCTGAAGCGCGGGAAGTCGAATCCGGAAATTGCGACGGGAGAGATTGAAGTCGCGGCGAGCGAGCTGTTATTGCTCAATAATGCGAAGACGCCGCCATTCGTGATCGAAGACGAAGTGAACGCGAGCGAAGAGACGCGGCTGCGTTACCGCTATCTGGACTTGCGCCGGCCGAAACCGCACAAGAATCTGGCATTGCGCCATCGCGTCCTGCTGGAAATTCGCAAGGCGCTCGACGAACTCGGCTTCTACGAAGTGGAAACGCCGATGCTGACGCGCTCGACGCCCGAAGGCGCGCGCGATTATTTGGTGCCGAGCCGGGTCCATCACGGGCAGTTCTACGCGCTGCCGCAATCGCCGCAGATTTTCAAGCAAATCCTGATGATCTCCGGTCTCGACCGGTATTTTCAGATCGTGAAATGCTTTCGTGATGAAGATTTGCGCGCGGACCGGCAGCCGGAATTTACGCAGCTCGATCTTGAAATGTCGTTCCCGCGGCAGCAGGATATTTTCGAGACGATCGAGCACGTGATGACGCGCGCGTGCGCGGTGATCGGCGTGAACGTGAAAGGGCCGTTCCGGCACCTCGATTATCATGAAGCGCTCCGGCGCTACGGCTCGGACAAGCCGGATTTCCGATTTGGAATGGAATTGCAGAACGTGACGTCGTTCTTTGAAGCAGCTCGCGAGACTTTTCATTTCGAGGGCAACGTGCAGGCTATCGTCGCGCCCGGCGGTGCGGCATTCTCGCGCAAGCAACTTGACGAGCTTTCGGAATACGGGAAATCGGCGGGAGCGAAGGCGGTTTACACGGCGAAAGTGACCGCGGAAGGCGTCGCGTCGTCGCTCGAAAAGACTCTTGGAGCAGAAAAGTTGAAAGAGCTTGCGGCAGCCGTTGGTGCGAAACCGGGCGATCTGATCGTTGCGGCCACCGCGAAGGAGCAGATTCCGCACAGCGATACATCGCTCGGCGTCGCGGGGCTGTTGCGGCTCTATCTCGGCGACAAATTGAATTTGATTGACCGCACGCGCTGGGAATTTTTGTGGATCACCGGCTTCGCGCTATTCGAGTGGAGCGAGACGGACAAGCGCTGGGTGAGCGCGCAGCACCCGTTCACCGGAATCGTGGAAGAAGACCTCGATAAGCTTGAGACAGCGCCGTGGGAATGCCGGTCGAAGGGCTACGATCTGGTGTTGAATGGCGTCGAGCTTGGATCGGGAAGCATCCGAATTCACCGGCAGGATATTCAGGAGCGCATGTTCAAGGCGCTGGGGCTGAGCCCGGAGCAGCAGCGGCAGCGATTCGGATTTTTTCTCGATGCGCTGACGTACGGCACGCCGCCGCACGGCGGTATTGCGTTGGGACTAGACCGCGTGGTCACGCTGCTTGCCGGGGAGAAGTCCATCCGCGAAGTCATCGCGTTTCCGAAAACCACAGCGGCGCAGGATTTGATGGCCGATTCTCCGAGCGCAGTTGATACCGCGCAATTGGATGATCTGGGCATCCGGCTGAAGTGATGGCGGTGGGCTTGATTGCAATTATGCAAAAATGGTGAACTCGACACGATGAGCCGGATCCGCATCCTTCCTGAGAATGTCGCGAATAAAATCGCGGCTGGCGAAGTTGTCGAGCGGCCGGCATCCGTGGTGAAAGAGCTGCTCGAAAATGCGCTCGATGCGGACGCGCGCTCGATCAAAGTCGAAGTCGAATCCGGCGGCAAGCGGCTGATTCGCGTGACGGACGACGGCTGCGGAATGAATCACGATGACGCGCTGCTGGCGTTCGAGCGGCACGCCACATCGAAGCTGCGCACGGCGGACGATTTGCTGTCGATTGCCACGCTCGGATTTCGCGGCGAGGCGCTGCCCTCAATTGCCGCGGTTTCGCGGCTCGTGCTCGAGACGCGCGCGGCGCAAGACGAGCAGGGAACGCGCGTCGAATTCGCGGGCGGAAAGCTGATTAACGTCAAGCCGGCGGGGCTGCCTACGGGGACTTCCATTAGCGTCGCCGACATTTTTTATTCCGTGCCGGCGCGGCGGAAATTCTTGAAGTCGGACACGACCGAGCTGGGCCACATCGCATCGCTCGTCACGCATTACGCGCTCGCGCATCCCGAAACGCATTTCGTCCTCAAGACGCCGACGCAGGAAATTCTGAATGCGGCGCCGGTCGAGAAGCTGGCGGAGCGCGTGTATCAAGTGTTCGGGAGGCAATCGCTCGGCGAATTGGTGGAAATTCCGGCGGCGGAAGGGCCGATGCGCGCGGCCATCACCGAGCAGGCGATGGAGCCTGGCGAGGAATCGGCGCGAATTCGCGTTACAGGATTTGTGTCGCGGCCGGAAGTTCATCGCACGAATCGCAATGGGATCTACGTGTTCGTCAACCGGCGGCTCGTGCGCGACCGGCTGATCCTTCACGCGATCGGCGACGCGTATCGCAACATTATTCCGCCGGGCGTTTTTCCCGTCGTGCTGCTGTTCATCGAGTTGCCGTATCCGGAAGTGGACGTCAACGTTCACCCGTCGAAAATCGAAGTGCGATTCCGCCACGCGCAATTCGTACACGATTTCACGCGCGATGCTGTGAAGCATGCGCTCTCGAACGCGCGCTCGATTCCGGGATTTCCGGCGGCGCGCGCTGCAGCCGCAGCAGTTGGCGGAAATGGCGCGGAGCAAAGTCATTCCGTGACGCCAGGCGGCGGTATGAATGATGCCGCTGGAGATGGCGCGGGATCGGTGCAGATCGGGCCGCCGCGCGCGATCATTCCGCCTATGCCGGATCTCGGCGGGCTGGCTGCGACGCCGGGTGCCTATTCGGACGGTTTCGAATTGAGCGGCGAACCGCAGCAGCCGATCGCCCAGCGATTGCAATTTGGGTCGGAGAACGCGATTGAGTTTCCAGCCGCAACTGCAGTATCCTACGCCGCGGCAGTCGCAGCTGGTGCAGGCGCAGGCGGTGCGAGTGCTGCCGGTTCGGCTGCTGCAGCTGCGCCCGCGCTTGAGCGCGTTGAATCACCGGGAGCGCTTCCGCGGCCTGAAGACATCGCGGATTTGAAGCCGCTTGGACAGGTGAACAACAGTTTCATCGTCGCGGTGAATTCCGAAGGGCTGTGGATCATCGACCAGCACGTCGCGCATGAGCGCATTCTCTTCGAGCAGCATCTTCAGGCGCGGCGCGAAGGAGAACTCGGCGGGCAGCGGATGCTCGTGCCGATGATGGTCGAGCTGACGCCGCGGCAGCTCGTAACTTTCGAGCAGATCGCGGAAGAATTGCGTGCCAACGGATTCGAAGCTGAGCTGATGGGCCCTCGGACCGTGGCGATTCACGCGGCGCCCGCGGGAATTGCGGCGTCGGACGCGGAAAAGCTGCTCGCGGAAATTCTGGACGGCGTGGCGCGCGAGAATCAGGCGATCTCGATTGATTCGCTGCAATCGAAAATCGCGGCCTCGACGTCGTGCCACGCGGCGATCAAGGTGAACACGCCGCTCGATCTGACCAAAATGGAGTGGCTGCTGGCGGAACTCTCGCGCACCAATTATCCGATGAGCTGCCCGCACGGGCGACCCGTGGTGCTGCGCTATTCGATGCGCGAAATCGAGCGCGCCTTCAAGCGCATCTGAGCGATGACTCTTAGCCTGGCTATCGAGTACTCCGACGGGATATTCTTGGTCCTGCTGATCGTTTTCGTGTTCTTGCAGCAATTCATCATTTCTCGAGTCAACCGCGCGCTGTCGCCGGATCAAAGATTTCCTCGATTTCGCAAAGGCATCCTTCCGTTGAGCTATATTCCGAGTGTCGTTCATCCGAGAAGCGCAATCGCTGATGATTACGATACTTTATATCCAAGAACGCGTTTGCTCCTTCTCAATCGCGTGCTGAGGGCAGCAGTGCTCTGCGGGATCGCGGGATTTTTGCTTCTCATGGTGCTGCAAACCTGGGTGCGACACTGAGCTAAATTGATGAAAAAACTGATTATCGCGATTGACGGCCCGGTCGGCTCGGGGAAAAGCACGGTGGCGCGGCGCGTGGCGGAAATGCTCGGCTACATTTATGTGGATACGGGCGCGATGTACCGGGCGCTGGCGTTGAAGGCGCGGCCGAAAGGCATGGTGCTCGACTCCGATGACGATCTCGCGCGCATGGCGGCTGATACGCACATTGATCTGCGCAACGAAAACGGCGCGCAGAGGATTTATCTCGACGGCTTGGACGTGACTTCAGCGATCCGCGGCCCGGAAGTTTCGCAGGCCGCTTCGAAGATCGCCGTGATACCCGGGGTGCGGCGAGTGCTGGTGGCGGAGCAGCGGCGCGTGGGGCAACTCGGCGGCGTGGTGATGGAAGGGCGCGACATCGGCACGATCGTTTTCCCCGATGCGGACTTGAAAATTTATCTTACGGCGTCGGCAGAGGTGCGCGCCGAGCGGCGTTGGCGTGAGCATCAGCAAAAAGGAGATTCGATCAATCTCGAGCGCACGATTGAGGAAGTGCGCGATCGCGACAGGCGCGACATCGAGCGCGAAAATTCGCCGCTCAAGCGCGCTGAAGATGCCGTGCTCGTTGACAGCACGGCGATGGAAGCTGAAGAAGTGGCGCGCCTCATCGTTCTTCTTGCCCAAGAAAAACAAGCCAAGAGTTAGCCGCAAGCTAGGCGAGTCGCAAAAACCGGCCGCCCAGCCGGCCAGCCCTACGAAGATCGCGGGCGCATTCGTGGCGCCGGCATCTTGCCGGCGATTCAAGCGCGTGCGCCGGTCGGACGTTAGTTTATTCGGGAACTGAATTCAGCGAGCGGAGTCTAACGGATTATTGCGGGTGTGTGCGCAGGGGGGGGCCGCACAATCACAATCTCGAGGGAGTGGCCATGCCGAATATTCCCTTTTCGCGGCACATCGAAACGATTCTTGCGGACGCCCGGTACGGGATTCGCGGCCTGCTGCGTGAGCCGGGATTTGCGCTGACGGCGCTGCTCGCGCTCGCGCTCGGCGTCGGGTCCGCCGTCGCTGTTTTCAGCGTGGTTGATCGCGCGCTTTTTCGGCCGCTGCCGTATCCCGAGGGAGAACGGCTGGTCACAGTCGGCTATCTCGCGCCGATTGAGCAGCGCGAATTTCTGCTGGGCTCAGACTACGTTGTCTGGCGCGATCAACAGTCGCCGTTTGCTTCGATGACGTCGTTCAGCGCCACGGGCGTTTCCGATTGCGATCTCACCGCTGAGAAACCAGCGCGGCTCGGATGCATGTACGTCGAGTCGAATTTTCTCACGACGTTCGGAGTGCAGCCGTTGCTCGGCCGAAATATTTCGCGCGAAGAGGATCAGCCGAATGGCCCGGAAGTGGCGTTAATTTCCTACGGGCTGTGGAAGAGTAAATTCGGCGGCGATCCGAGCGTCGTCGGGCGGACAATTTCTCTCGATAAACAACCCACCACCATCGTGGGTGTTTTGCGCCCGGACTTCGAGCTACCGACGCTCGCTCCGGTGGACGTGCTGCTGCCCCAGCGACTCAATCTTGCGGCACAGCACAGGCCGAACACGGGCGCGGTGCTGCGCGTGTACGCGCGATTGAAGCCTGGAGTGAGCGCGGCGCAAGCGGCTGCCGCGCTCGAGCCATTGTTCGAGGATTCTCTGCAATTCGTGCCGCCGCAATTCCGCAACGACGTGAAGTTGAGTGTGCGGTCGGTTCGCGAATTGCAGACGCACGACGTGCGACTGGCGTTTTGGATTTTGCTGGGCGCAGTTGGCGCGCTTTTGATGCTGGCGTCCGCGAACGTCGCAAACCTGCTTCTGGCGCGGGCTGCCGTGCGGCGGCGCGAGTTTGCGATACGCGCTCGGCGCGAGTCGCGGCCGGCTCGTACGGCAAACATTGACGGAAAGCCTTCTGCTGGGGTTGGCGGGCGGGACGTCTGGCGTCGTGCTCGCTGCATGGCTACTGCGGATCTTCATCGCCATAGCGCCGGAGGGAATTCCGCGGCTAAGCGAGACGGGTCTCAATCTGCGGGTTCTTGTGTTTGCGCTTGGCGCGTCCGTAATTTCGGCTTTATTTTTCGGGCTTGTGCCCGCGCTGGGTAGTCGCAGCGGGGAAACGCTAACAGGCGGACGTTCTGTGGATGCCCGTTCGGGATTGCTGCGCCAATCGCTGGCGGCGGCGCAGATTGCGGTTTCGCTCGTCCTACTAACTGCGGCGAGCCTGCTGCTCCAAAGTTTCCGAAACGTGGAAGCCGTGCCGCTCGGAATGCAAAGCGAGCACGTGCTGACGGCGAGCATGAGTCTCGGCGAAGCGAGTTATCCGCAGCCCGAGCAGCGCCAGGCGTTCTTCGAACAGCTCGAGACGCGACTTAGTTCGATGCCGGGAGCCGATGCGTTTGCTTTGAGCGACGAGATTCCGCCAAGCGGCAGGATGCACGCGAAGCCCTACAACGGGCTCGAAGTATATGGCGAGCCGCGCCAAGGCGACGAGGCTGGCGGCATGGTCGGTTGGCGGATCGTGACGCCGGGATATTTCAGCGCGCTCAGGATTCCAATTATTCGCGGACGCGGCTTCAACGAAACGGACCGCACGCCAAACGAGAGTCTTATCGTGGTGAGCCGGACGCTGGCGCAGCGGCTTTTGGGAAATCGCGACGCGCTCCGCGCGCGAATTCGCCTGGAGCCGGACGGCCCCTGGTACACGGTGATCGGCGTCGCTGAAAACGTGAAGAACGCGGGCGTCCTGGCCGAGGCCGATCCCGAGTATTACGTCGTGCGAAAACACGAAATCGGCGCTGCGGCGAGCGGCGACCGCTCTCCTACGCTCGATCGGCGCGCGAGCATCATCGTCCGCAGCAGCCTTGCTCCCGCGACGATCGCCAACTGGATTCGTGAGCAAGTGTCTGCGCTCGATCCAACACTTCCTGTCGAAATTGAAACGATGAACGAGCGAGTGGGGAAACTCGCGGCGCGCCCGCGATTCAACGCGTCGGTGCTGACGATTTTCGCCGTGATCGGCGTGCTGCTTGCGGCGATCGGCTTGTACGGCGTTGTCTCGTTCCTGATCGCACAGCGCACTCAGGAAATCGGAATTCGGATGGCGCTAGGCGCGACGCCGCGAGATATCACGCGCCTTGTGCTCGCGCGCGCGTCGCGTTGGACGGGAGCGGGAATTTTGCTTGGGCTTATCGGTTCGCTGGCGGCGGGACGAGTGATGGCGGTCGTGCTCTACCAGGTCTCCGGCGGAGACGCGCGCACGCTCGCGGAATCAATGGCGATTCTGGCGGCGATCGCACTGCTTGCGGCTTGGATTCCGTCGCGAAGGGCGGCGCGGATCGATCCCGTGGAAGCGTTGCGCCGGGAATAATCGCCGTAGACCGAAGGACGAGCTCGGAAGTTTAGGAGGGGCCGCCGGACATCGAACCCAGGAATTCGGCGTTGCTCTTCGTCTTGACCAAACGGCCGAGAAGAAGTTCCATCGCTTCGACGGTCGAGAGCGGGCTCAAAACTTTTCGCAGCACCCACACGCGATTCAATTCATCGGGCGGAAGCAGCAGTTCGTCTTTTCGTGTGCCCGAGCGATTGATGTCAATCGTCGGGAAGACGCGCTTATCCACGAGGCGGCGGTCGAGATTGATTTCCATGTTGCCGGTGCCCTTGAACTCTTCGAAAATCACGTCGTCCATGCGGCTGCCGGTGTCAATCAGCGCGGTGGCGATGATGGTCAGCGAGCCGCCGTCTTCAATATTTCGCGCCGCGGCGAAGAACCGGCGCGGCCGCTGCAAAGCGTTGGCATCAATACCGCCCGAGAGCACTTTGCCCGAAGGCGGCGTGACTGCGTTGTAGGCGCGGCCGAGACGCGTGAGCGAGTCGAGCAGAATCACGACGTCGCGCTTGTGCTCGACGAGCCGCTTCGCCTTTTCGAGGACCATTTCGGCGACTTGAATGTGGCGCTGGGGCGGCTCGTCGAA
>PMAA01000132.1:0-1594 GCA_003152355.1 Acidobacteriota bacterium
CTCGCGCCAGGCATCGAAGATTATCTCCAGTCGCTTCCGGAATCCCGCGTCAAGAGGAGACATTTCCTGCGCCAGATTGTTCAGTTGACAGCCGCCGCATACGACCTCGGGCCGAACGGATATACCTTGAACAATGCCGATCAAAGCGTCGATAGGATCCTTGACTTTCTCTAAAGGCCGCACCCATGTGCCGCGGACGTCAGGGGAGATGATCTCTTCGACGACGGCATATCCCAAGGCATCCTTGTTTTTGAAGTGGTAGTACAGCGCTCCCTTGGTGACGCGAGCAGAGGCCAGAATTGTGTCTAGGCTTGCACTCTGGAAACCCGATCTGTAGATCTCGCGAGATGCCGCTTGCAGCAAGCGCTCCCGTGTACGCTCAGGATCACGCAGCCGAGTTGCTCTACGTTTCGAATTCTTGTGAGCTGCCAACATACCAACCAGTACGTATGGTAACTATAATTATCCCAAAGTCAATAATAACGGTATGAAAAGTGGGAGAAACAGTCGCTCTATCCGTTTGGGGACCGTCCCAGGATTTTGTTAGTCCGCCACTCGTTTTCGAACTCCGAAGTTTTCGGCCTGTCGTGTCACGTAATCGTTATGAACGTGGAACATCATATGCTCCCTCACTTCGTCCCTCAGCAGGTACTTGTGGAGTTGTGAGCCAATTCTGCTCTCAAGACATTGTTCTCACCAAAAGGAGAAGAGATGAGCGCACTAAGATGGTTGCGGAATTTCTGGATACCGTGGGTTGCAGTGATTGTTCTCGGTTGCTTCAGTGATGCTTTCGCTCAACAGAGCTACAAAATTACCGATTTGGGCATTAACAACACCAAAGACAACTTCAGCATGGCCATGGGCCTCAATAGTCAGGGGTGGACGGAGAACATGGATGGGACCGTGAATCCTCCCGAGAATAGTTTGTTTACGTCAGTTTCAAGGGGCCGCGCGGTGATAAGCATCCACGGATTCAACATCGACCTGGGCACGCTTGGAAAACCCGACGGCAACAGTTGGATTAACTGGGGCGGGATCAACGACCGCGGTGAAGCCGTTGGTCAGTCCGAAACAGCTAATCCAGATCCGAACGGCGAAGACATTTGCGGCTTCGGCACACACCTTACGTGCGTTCCGTTTCTTTGGCGTGACGCCCACATGAGCGCTCTTCCGACGCTCGGCGGAAATAATGGGCAGGCCAGCGCCATTAATAACCGCGGAGAAGCCGTCGGATTTGCCGAAGACGGTGCTTTGGACTCCTCCTGCCCAGCCGGCACAACGAACAATCGGATTGCGTTGCCGGCGTTGTGGGAAAGAGGCAACGCCGAAGCTCTTCCTCTGGTGGGCAACGATCCAGACGGTTTCGCATTCGGGATTAACGATCGAGGCCAAGCCGTAGGCTACTCGGGAAACTGCACCGTAGCGACGCACGCTGTAATGTGGAAAGACAACACTGCCTTCGTGCTTCAGGATCTCGGAGGTACAGGTTCCAATTTCGCCTACGCCGTTAGCAACCGCGGCCAAATCGTCGGGCAAGTCGGCAGTGCCGACAACACAACCTTCTATGCCGGTGTTTGGCAGAACGGCGCGGACG
>PMAA01000132.1:1635-9911 GCA_003152355.1 Acidobacteriota bacterium
AGCAATATCAATGAGCGCGGACAAATCTCGGGTATGGCAACGGTGCTCAGCGGGCCGCATGCGGGCGACATTCACGCCTATCTTTTGATCCCCGCAGACGGACGCATAGGCGCCTCGATGGCAGAAATCGCACGTACACACCCGCATTCCATTTTGTCGGCGAATGCTTGCAACCACTATTTGCAGAGATTCCGACCCGGCCGATTGGCGCAGTAGAGGGTATTTCGGAGCTTCCGTATTCCAGCCGTATGCTGCGCGAAGGCGCAAGGCCGGAGATTGTGCGGGACAACATGGGTCACGTCGAATATCGACGTGACCTATGTTGTTTGCAGCAAGTTCTGGTGGGACTCACCAGGCGTCACTGATTCTTTCGCCGCTGCACCCGAGCTGTTGAGGGCGGAACATGAGCCTTCAGACGCATGTAAACGGCGAGGTTGCCGTAATGCTCGTTATTGTGGGTAATGTTGTACATCAGCACGGCGCCCCGGACAGTATTGGTCGACCCCGTACCAACAACATTCGCGATCTGCATCGGCTGAATGAAGGCAGCATCGGTGGTCGCTGCGTACACCCGGTCGCAATAGGCGAGCGAATCGTTCAACGCCTTAACGAGCGCCGCCTTGTCACTGATTTGCTCGTAGTCAGCGGTTGCTGGCGACTTTTCGCCCGCAGCTTGAGAACAGAAGAAGAAGTTCGCATCGACCACGTGACCGATAATCTGACCGAAGGTCCGGACCTGCGGCGTCGGTCGAAAGGCGTATTCATCCGCAGGCATGTTCTCTGCCGCTTCCGCTAGATCTCGGCGAATCATCGCGTGCATCGCCTTGGCACTNNGAGGCCGCCGGCAAAGTCACATACGCAAAGACAAAAGCCAACATAAGCAGACGCAGCATCGGGTCGTCTCCCTTCGCCGTGCGAATCGTTTTGGCCAGCGCGGCTCACTTATAAACCGAGACAACAGAATCTTGTCAAGTCTAATCGCCGAACTCCTGATTAACGCATTTATCGGAAACTGGCCCATTCGGTACATTCCCTCTAAAACAGACAGGTCATGCCGCGGCGTGCTAGCGTGTTCCAGGAGCCAGGGACACCAAAAAATCCCTGGATCGTGTGCCGAGTTCATTTGGGAGAAGAGGAATGTCTTCATTAACGGCAGGGAAACACGCGGGCTCGGGCGGGGCGAGTAACCAACCCGCGGTCGCTGAGCCTTCGTTCGCCGAACGAGCGCGTACCTTGGTGTATCTAGGCCGAGTTGGGAGTCTCTCGACAGTTTCACGTAAACAGCAGGGGTTCCCCTTCGGATCCGTGATGCCGTATGGTTTGGACGACCACGCGAATCCTGTCTTCCTCATCAGCACGATGGCCATGCACACTCAAAATGTGCAGGCAGACGCGCGTTCCAGTCTTCTCGTGACCCAGCCTGATACCATCGGCGATCCCTTGGGATCGTCTAGGGTCACCTTGCTAGGAAATGTTCTGCCGGTACCTGTGCCGGAGGTGGCCAGAGCACGGGAACTATACCTAGCGCGACACGCCAACAGCAAATACTGGGTGGACTTTGACGACTTTTCCTTTTACCGGATGCAGGTGGTGGACGTTTACTACGTAGGTGGCTTCGGCGTGATGGGCTGGGTCACTGACTCGGAATACTACGGCGCGAAATCGGACCCGCTAGCTGACACTGCAATCGACATCATCCAGCACATGAATACCGATCACGGAGATGCGCTAGTCCTGCTTGCGCGGGCATCTGCTGGAATCGAGTCTCAGGAATCGGCGATGACTTCGGTCGACCGTCTCGGGTTTCACGTACGGTTGAAAACCCAAGATGGCACGCGTAGCGCCCGCATCGCATTCTTGCGCGAGGTGAGTAGTGCGGAGGAAGCCAGAAAAGTTCTGGTGGAAATGGTAGGGCAAGCACGGCGAATTTGAGCAACCGTGCGACGCTCTATTGCCTGATAACGCAGCAATCGGACACGTCCGGTAATGCGATTTACTTGGCGAATGTTCCGGTGGCGTCGAGGAAACGATTAATGGCTTCTTTGCTTGAGCCACGCGGAACCTGTAGATACCGAGCCAGAAGCCGCCGTTATTTGAAGGTTGCCAGGGCCCGATTATTAGGGCCGACTCGTCCTTCCCTTCGAATCTGCTGAGAAGTTGAACAGTTGGCCGGCCTCTCATGCGCGATTTGAAGCATCGCGCGTGCCGCTGCCCGCGACTCAGGCGAGCCGATCAGGAAATCTCCTCGTTTCATCATTCGCTCCCTGCGACGTGGACAATTTCTGTGACGCTGTCTTCCGACTCGATCCGTTCCGGCGGAGGCAGACCTTCGCTGCCTCGAAGGCCGACGTAAATAATTCTTACTTGAATGAAACTTCTTATCCGGCGTGCGGCCCTCGCCCGGGCGGCTGCGCGAGATTCCGGAGAACCCACCCGAAAATCCGGAGGACGCGGCAAACCGCCGGTTATGGCTTCGTTCATGTTCACAGCCGTTGCGCCGCGCGGTCGGGGTCGTGTTTGTCCAGCCAGTCCGCCGCGTAACTGACCATTCCAGGATATTTTTTGGTTTTTCACATCTAGCGAAACAATCTTCCCTGGTGGCACGGGATCACCCACGCGATTCTGGGATAGTGCACGACGAAAGGCAATGAGGTGCCTCACGTCGCACGCAAACTCCGCCCTCTCCATGCGGTCGTGTGAGCGTTGATGACGACGCGAAGCAGGTCCGCCGCTGTGCCCAATTTTGTGCGCACCACCAAACCTTACTGCGGGTTACCTAGTGTCGTCGTGTGGCAACAGTTCTCGTCGGAAGTGACTAAGGGCATTGAATATGTAACGGAATGTGATGCTCCAAACCGCGAGGTGACGATCAGTAGCTAAGTTCTTGATTCTTCGTGCCATAAGACTTCGAAGGCAGATGCTCTATCCAGCTGAGCTACGGGCGCGCCGCGTGCAACTGATTCACTGTGCTGCGTCTGGAATAAGTTTGGCAACGGGCAAGTGTCGAGTTCACCCAGAGGCGAGAGCCCCCGGGCGCTAAAGTGGCATCGTGGACGCCGTAGCCGCAAATGTGCGCTCCTCGTGCTAGCCTGCGCACAGCGTGCAATTGCGGACAGTATTGAATCACATGAGGTTTGACACTGGGAGCTCACGGTTTCTTAAGGAGACTCTCATTGAAGATTTCTGCAGTATTCTTCGCGATCCTCGTAAGTCTGGGCGCGTCGACATTCGTCCAGGCTCAAACCACAGTAACGTCCGACAATAATCAGACACCCGTCTACCGAGTGAACGTAGTCAGCCGTACGACCCGGGCGGTGAGCTACAGACACCGCAGCGGTTCGACGAAAATCGATTTCCAAGGGACCGATTTGATGCCCTCCGCGGCGGGCGAGGCCAAGGTCGAAAGCAAACGCGGGGCAATGTCTATCGAAGCGGAATTTTCCGGACTCGATAGGCCCACCAGTTTTGGCACCGAATACCTCACTTACGTATTGTGGGCGATTTCGCCGGAAGGCCGGCCCGTAAACATCGGAGAAGTATTAGTGGGCGATAACCACCGCAGCAAGCTCGACGTCACGACGGATCTTCAGGCTTTCGCGCTGATCGTCACTGCGGAACCTTATTATGCCGTGCGCCGTCCGAGTAACGTCGTGGTCCTCGAGAACGCGATTCGCTTCGACACCGTCGGCGCAACGGAGGCCGTGGACGCGAAATATGAACTCATCGATCGTGGTGGCTACATTCCTACGGGCTATCACTTCGACCCCGTCGTCTTGAATGCAAAGCTCCCGCTCGAATTTTTCGAAGCGCGCAATGCCGTGCGGATCGCCAAATCAGCCGGAGCAGAGACTTACGCGACCGCCAGCTATGAAAACGCCGTCCGTCAGATGAAGCAGGCGGACGATCTGGCAACCATGAAACACGTCGACAAGAAATCACTGATCGCGGCGTCACGCGAAGTTGTGCAGACTGCGGACGACGCTCGCGAAATCGCAGTGAAAACGATCGATGCAAATCGCGTGAACAGCGACAGGGACGCGGCGGCGGCGCAGGTTGCAGTCGCTAACGCCAAGTCCGACGCCGATAGGCTCGCTCGTAAGGACGCGGAAGCAGCGACGTCGGATGCCGACCGCAAACGCGCGGACGCCGATGCGGCTGCCCTTGCGGCACAGCAGAAACAGCAAGATGCTCAAGCGGACGCGGATCAGAATCGTGCTGCTGCTGCGGACGCCAATAAGGCGGCTGCAGATGCACAGCTGGGACAGAAAGACGCAGAGGCGCAGTCGGATCGAGACCGAGCCGCTGCGGCGTCTTCGGATCAGCAACTCCGGCAAGCAGTGCAGGATCGTGAAGAACTTCGCGCTAAACTGCTGCTACAGTTCAACGCTATTCTCGCCACTCGCGACACCGCTCGTGGCCTGGTCGTGAATTTGTCGGACGTGCTTTTCGACACCGGCAAGTACACGCTTCGTCCGCTGGCGCGCGAGAAGCTAGCCAAAATATCCGGAATCGTTCTTGCTTATCCGGACTTACGGCTAGCCATCGAAGGCAATACCGACAGCGTCGGCGGCGATGCGATGAATCAGGAACTCTCGGAACGACGAGCCGGAGCTGTTCGGGATTACCTGGCCCAGCAAAACATTCCTATGACGTCGATGACGGCTCAGGGATTCGGTAAAACGCAACCTGTTGCAACCAATGACACGGCGGAAGGACGTCAAGAGAATCGCCGCGTCGAAATGGTCGTTTCAGGCGATGTGATCGGAACAACGGTCGGAATTGTATCTCTCAACCAGCCTCTGACTAGCCAGCCGTAAGGCTTTTGGTGGAGAAACGCCGGGCTCCAGCGAATCAGTTATCGCTGGGGCCCGGCATCAATCGATAATCCGATTTCGCCCGCTCATCCGGCGTTCCATTCCGTTGACCGTCGCACTGCTGGCAAACAACCCCTCGACGATCCGCAGATTCCCTACCCTCACTCCTAGAAGAATCCTCGGTCACGTCGATCTGTTCGATCGCAACCGCGACATTGGGGCCTGGCGGCTTGAAGCATTCCTCAGTCGGGGCCGGACACGAGCGGAATTCCATCCCGAGCGTCGGTCCATGTCAAAAGGCTTTCCGATCTGGGAATACAAAGTGCCGAAAACTCGACGCGGGAGGTTAGCATCAAAACGATGCCCGACAGAGGGCGACCTTCGTGCGAAGCAGGGCGTCGTCACACTGACGTTGTGAAACATTCAAACGTCGAGCGCCGCACAGTTACGACATTAGCAACTGTGCGAAAAGAGACAGTTTTTCATTGGGCTGAATTTTAGAATTTCGACATTAAGACGGTTTTTATTCTCGGTTGAATCGATTCGCGAAAAATCATCCTCAAACAAATGAAACATCCAAACGGCTCGCGCGCACAATGGGTCCGCGTTGCAATGGTTTTCATTTCCGCGTCGATCGTCGTTGTAGGGGCGAGAACCGGGTACGCGCAAACCACGAGCGCGACTCATTCGAGCCCAGTGCCGACCCAGGACAAGCCATCCACCTCGCCCGCAGGTTCCTCCGATTACGTCGGAGCAGAAACTTGCAAAACCTGCCACGAAGCTATTTACAACAGCTGGGAGAAGACGCCGCACTGGAAGACGACGCTCGATACAAAAGGCGGCCCATCGCATCAGGGATGCGAAAGCTGCCACGGCCCTGGAGCTGCCCACATCGCCGGAGGCGGCGACAAAACTAAGATCTTCATCTTCGAGGATCATTCCGCCAAGGAGNNCATCCACCAAAGAAATCAACGCCCAATGCCTGACCTGCCACGCCGGCGGCACGCAGCATATGAACGCGATCAACTCCGAGCATTCGCGGAATGACGTCAGTTGCATCTCCTGCCATTCCCCACACCACGCGACCACAAAAGAGTTCCTGCTGGTGAAAGCTCAGCCTGAACTTTGTTACGGCTGCCACCTCAACAAGAAAGCTGAATTCGAAATGCCCTTTCACCACCGGGTCAATGAGGGTCTGATTCAATGCAGCGATTGCCACAACGTACACGGCACAGTCAAAGCGAAGCAGGTGCGGACTTCCTCCACGCAGGATGCGGTCTGCTTCAAATGCCACACGGACAAGCAGGGTCCGTTTGTTTACGAACATGCGCCCATTAAGGTTGAGGGCTGCCAGTCGTGCCATCTGACGCACGGTGGACCAAATCCCCACATGTTGAAACTGAGCAACGTCAACCTGCTTTGCCTGCAATGCCACACGACATCCAGTTTTAGCAGCGCGCCGGGCATGCCGTCGTTTCACAACCAGGCGAGCCTTTTCCAATCGTGCGTGTTGTGCCACGTTGCCATCCACGGCTCCAATTTCGACGCGACCTTCTTCAAGTAGAAGGCGCCATAAACTCCTTTTCAATTATGAAGAAGGCAGGCAAGCCAAACGGACAGTAAACGAGGGCAGGGATTTTCGATGGGGGAGATAAGGACATGAAAGTCCATTTGGGACTTCACTCGATTCCTTTCGCTATGGTTATCGCAGCGCTCTGCCTTTCTCCCTCTGCTCGCGCCCAAGACGCCTCCGCAGAATCGAAAGGAATTAATTCGGGTGATTACAATATCCACTCCTCAACCGAATTCGGCTATCGAGCGAGCGAAATCAACGGCAACATGAACACCTACGATACGTTTGAGAACCTCGGTTCCGGCGTCCGACTTTTCGACTACACGCTAGAGATGCGCTCGATAGATCACAATGGAATCTTCTTCGACAGCCTGAATTTCAGCAACTTCGGATACGGCGGCGACCCAAACGACGTGACGCGCCTGCGCATCGAAAAGAATAAATGGTACGACTTCCGCTTGCTCTTCCGCCGCGACAAGAACTTTTGGGACTATAACCTGTGGGCAAACCCATTGAACCCGGCCGGATTGAACGCGACTGGATCTCTGTCGACCGGCTGCTACGTAGGACCCACCACACCGGCTTTCCCGCAGGGCGCGCCGGCATACTGTTCAAGTCCCGCCGTCGCGCAAAACAATTCACTTCACGGGCTGGATCTTGTGCGGCGTATGCAGGATTACGATCTCACGCTACTTCCGAACTCGTCATTGCAAATCCGGTTGGGATATTCCCGCAATCGCGACGAGGGACCCGGTTTCTTCACCACGGATGGCGGCACAATATCGGACTTTAATCAGACCACCAGCTACGCGACGAACGCCTATCGCTTTGGAGTCGATTTTCGGGTCCTTCCTCGGACGACGCTGTCCTTTGACGAGTTCCTGAGTTACTACAAGCAGGACAACGTAGTTACCGATAACCCCGCCGTAAATCCGCAGAACTTCGGATTCGCCATTGCAAACCCTTCTGGAGTGGGCACGCCGAACGGAACGCCGGTGGACCTGGGAAACATTTGGAGCACGCAGACGCCCGCCGAGGCGCTTCCGTGCGCGCCTCCAGTAGTAACCGCCGGAACCAACATTGCCACGCCCACTTGCAACGGATTTTTGTCGTACAACCAGATCAACGATCCTCATAATTTTATGCCCACGGAGCGGTTCCGCTTCCAATCGAACTATTTCAAGAACTTAGAAATGTCCGGCTCGCTGGGTTACAGCACAAGCAACAACACAATTCCGAATTTCCTTGAAACGGTGAACGGATGGACCGCGCGCACAGGCGAGCGCGGAAGCACGACCGGCGGCCCGGCGGATGCGAAGCGCGTCTCCGTGAATGCGGATTGGTCGGGAGTGTATTCGGTGACCGACAAGTTTCGAATCCTTGATTCCTTTCGATATGACAACTGGCGCATCCCGGGAATGTGGGCGCTCGACGAAACGAATATTTTTGGCACAGGCTATCCGGGCCTGGGCGGGTTGCAACAGAGCGAAGCGGTGTTCAACGTTACCAATTGCCCTGTCGGCTCTAATGCGATGACTTGCCCGCAGCATTTGGGTCCGACTGCTACCTCGGCAGGCTCGGCCGCGGATGTGATTACGGGACTCGCTTCATCGTTTCTGGGCCAGAACCTGAANNTCATATCGGCTACCTCTACACGGACCAAACCATCTCCCAGTACAGCGATACGAACGATTCGGGGATGATCTACTTTCCGGGCGGGGCAGGCGCTACAGCCGCGACTGATTTCTTCGCTGCACGCGGTAGTTGCGCCATGATGGGCGGCGGTCTACCGGGCGGCTGCACGCTCAATTCGGATGGCTCCGTGACTTACATCGCACCTACGGCGGCGAGCCCCACTCGCGCTCTTACAACCATCAATGAGAATGCGT
>PMAA01000106.1 GCA_003152355.1 Acidobacteriota bacterium
CTCTTCCGCTCCGCCGAAATCGACGGCTCCGCCGCGCCCGGCTTCAGCACCAGCGAAGGCCTCCACGCCATGGAGCAGGTCGCCCAGCAGAACATGATGCACGGCATGTCCTACCAGTGGACCGGCCTCGCCCTCGAAGAACTCGAATCCGCCGGCAAGGCCATCATCATCTTTGGCCTCGGCATCCTCGTCGTCTATCTCACCCTGGCCGCTCTCTACGAGAGCTTCGCGCTCCCCTTCATCATCCTGCTCGCCGTCCCCATGGCCGTGCTCGGCGCTCTTCTCGCCCAATCCCTCCGCGGTTTCCCCGACGACATCTACTGCCAGATCGGCCTCGTCATGCTCATCGGTCTCGCCGCGAAGAACTCCATCCTCATCGTCGAGTTCGCCGAGCAGCTCCGCCGCAAGGGCAGCTCCATCGTCGACGCCGCCATCGAAGCCGCCGAGCTGCGCCTCCGCCCCATCCTCATGACCTCTTTCGCCTTCATCCTCGGCGTTATTCCTCTGGCCATCGCCTCCGGCGCGGGAGCCCAGGGCCGCCGCTCCGTCGGCACCACCATCATCGGCGGCATGCTGGTCTCGACCGTCTTAAACCTTTTCTTTATCCCTGTGTTGTATGTCATGATGCAGACGCTGCTTGGCGCCTTCAGCGGCAAACGTCCCTCGCGCCGCCCCTCGCAACGCGTCGACTCCGCCGACCTCTACGAAAAGACAGCCGTGGGAACCAGCCAGCCCTGACCTACGTATAGTTCCTTAGGAGGCAGCTATGATTCGTGTGCTCATTGCCGGAGTTGCAGCGTTAACCCTCTTCTCCAGCATCATCGCAGTCCAGGTTGTCACATGTGTTGTGCCCAAAGTCGTAGGAACCGTCGTACCGGCAGTCGTGCGCACCGTCGTACCCGCCGTAGTCGAGGCCGTGACGCAGGACTCGCGCTGCACGCCCGACTAAACAACTCTCCCAATGCTTTTTCGCAGGCTCTTTAGTGGCGCCATACGCCGCAAATCACTCGGGCCTCAGCCCCTGCGGGAGGGTTTTTTCTTCCCGGCCGACCTCTTCTCTCGCAACTCTCCGAGATCCGGCAGGCGCCAGGCACAAGGCATGGGCGGCTGGTTGCGTCCCTCTTCCATGAAAGGCACACCGCTGAAGCGGTCCATCTCCGTGAACCACGCATCGATACCGATTCGAGATGAGCCGTCGCCGCCGCGTTCGATCCGCGAACTACGCATGGCAATATTTTACCGCCGCTGAAAGTCAGGCGACCCCAGCAGCAAACCACCCAGCAAAGCCGCCTGCTGGTCCCCCGGCGGAGGCAGCGGCGCCACCGACTGCAACAACTGCCCAAACTCCCGCGGCCGCACAAAATTGACCGGTTTCGGAGTCTGCGGACGCTGCCCATTCCTCACCGCCGAGCCCTGCTGCTGCGCAAGCTGCGTCAAGACCACGTTCCGCGTACGATCCGACACCTCCCCATCCAGCAGCAACCCTTCGAGCTTCGCCTCCTTCGCGTCGCCCGTCACACCCGGCTGCCCGTCGATCCCCATCAGCTTGTCCCAACCCATCACCGTTCCCGCATTGTTATCCGCCAGCGCCAGGCTGAAATTCATCCGGTCCAGCAACTCCCCGCTGTTCAGCCACGCGTCCGCGCTCCACGAATAGCCATTCGGCGTCTGGCATCCGTACAGCGGCATCCCCAGCTGTCCAATCGCCTCCACCAGAGCCGCCGGATGCACCACCTCTCCGCCCGTCGCCCTCACCGCCGAGATCACATACTCCTCCGGCGTCTTCACCTTGGCCCGATACGCATCCTGCGACCAGAACTGCGGCGACGCCAGCATCGTCCGCAGCACCTCGCGAAGATCTCCACCCGTCTTCACCCACGTCGCCGCCATCGCATCCACCAGCGCCGGCGGCGGATTGTCGCTGACAAACCTCTGCGCAATCTGCAACGAAACATGGTGCGCCGTCACCGGACTCACCGCCAGCATGTGCAGCACCACCATCCCCTCATGCTGCCCGCCATCGTGGATCCGAGATCCCAACACCACCTTCGGCCCCGGTTCGTGCCGTCGCGGATTGAACACAAACTCTCCACCCTGGTCCGCGCGATCGATCCCCCACCCGGTAAAAACCTTCGCCAGCTCGGTCACATCGCGCTGCGTGTACCCGCCATCCACGCCCAGAGTGTGCAGCTCCATCAGCTCGCGCCCGTAGTTCTCATTCAGCCCGCGGTCCTTCAGCGCCGCCTTCACCTGCGGGTTCTGCGCGTACCTCGCCAGCTGCGGCCCCTGCTTTGCCGCCTGCGATTCCGGCCCGATGCTCTGCCAGTTGTCCAAATACATCAGCATCGCCGGGCTCTTCGCCGTCGCCACCAGCAAGTCTTCGAACTTGCCCATCGTGTGCGGACGAATCGTATCCCGCACATACGCCGTCAGCATCCACTTGTCCGCGCCCTTGTTGGCGAACACGTTGAAATGGTTGAACCAGAAATCTTCCATCACGGCTTCGAGCTGGCGCTGGCTGTAAATGGCGCGGTCGAGCTTGCCCATCGAAAGTTCAGTGACAATTCGCTGCGGTCCTTGAATTTTTGCAAGTTGCGTCGCAGCCTGCGCGTTCGGCCCGGTGGTCTGCACTTGCGCCACAGCCTCGCGCGCCTTCTCTTTCATCTGCTCCTCGTAAGCTTCCTTGGTCACGCCTTCTTTTTTCGCGGCCTGGTCCGGCGGCGGAAATTCATCCAGCAATTTCTTCGAAGACATTTTTAGCGTCGGATATTGTTCGAGCCGCGAATCGAGCGCGGAATCGTCAATGGACTCGGGGTGAAGCTGTTCGTCGATCCATTTCTCGATGCCCATTTTGCGGACGGTTTCGATATCGCCCGGACGCGGGCCGTACGCGAGCCGATTGAGCGCGTGCAGAATGGCTTCATCCTCGCTGAGTTCGGTGATGGGAAGCTTGCCTTTGAAGGACTTGCTCGATTTGGCGGGTTCGGGCGCAGCAGTTACAAGCGATGACGATTCAGAAGCTTCGCCGTTCGCTCGAACGTGCGAAGCCGGCAGAAAAAAAGCAAACCCGATAGCAGCAGCAATCGCCGCACACGTTCGCCAATCAATTCCCCCTACCCTGTCGCGCTGAGTCTTACCCCGAAGGCTCTTTCTCATCGCATACACTCCAATGGCGATTGGGAGACGCGAACCGGTGCCGCTTACGCGCCCACATTCATGTTAACCCCAAGCGGAGTGCAAAGTTGCATCGTGCGGCGAAGCGATTACCAAAGGATTTGTGGGATTCCGGGCGGGTCTAAGAAGAATGCACAGCGCCTACCGCGCGGCTCCAAAAGCGTCCAGGGTCCAGGAATCCTGTACTTCATCGTGGCGCAGAACATAATAATTTCCGTCGTCAGCGCGAACGCGAAAATAAATCGCGGCGGGTGAATACCACTGATCGTCCACTTCATTGACGACGAAATCTCTGCCGCGGAAAGTAAATTTCTGCGGCCGCTCATCGGCCTTAAATCCCGCGTAACACTGGACGCGAATTTCGTTCATCGTCGTCGTCTGCAAAGTGCCCGCGTGGCTCCAATTTCATTCGGTTGCCGGAGGCCCTGCCTCCGGTTCTGCTTCAACACGCCAGCAGCCATCGTGCCGAACGGCGGCAAGACACACCGAACTCACGTCAGCACGCGATACGTCTCCTTGGCTGTGGACATCTCGCGGTTGACCGCGTTATACGCGGCGCCGACGAATAGCACCATCGCCGTGAGATACATCAAGAGCAGCAGGCCGATCGCCGCAGCAAGGCCTCCGTAGACCGCGCTGTACGGCATATAGCGCACGTAGAAGCCGAAGCTGATATCAACCGCCCACCACAGCACCGTCGCTACCATTGCGCCCGGCGCCACATCCGCAAACGCGCGCATCGCCGGCTGCCCCAGCCGGTAAATCACCACGACGACTCCGAGCGCAAGAATAAGTGTCAGCCCGTGATATGCCGCGGCAAATAATGCGCGCACCAAAAGAGACAGCCCAAATTGATGCAAGAGCCAGCCGCGCGCAGGCCGGGCAAATATTGTCAGGAATACGAATGCCATCCACGGAACGATTGTGATGCAAAGCAAACCTAGCGCTCGAAGCTGCATTCGAAGGTAGGAGCGCGGTTTCTGAGCGCCTTCGACGACGCTGAATCCCTGCAACAAGCCGATCAGCACTTGCGTTCCGGCAATCAGCAACCCACCGAACCCGAGTATTGTCCACTGCCACGAATGCGGGCTCTTGCGCACAAAATACTCGACGATGACCTGCTCGCTTCCGGGAGGGACGATCGTCTGCAGACGTTCCGGCAGCTCGCGCGCGATCGCCTCAAACATTGCGACGCTGCTCACGACGCCGATGGCAAATAGCAGCATCGGGAAAAACGCGAGGAACATGTTGAAGGCGACGGCCTGGCCAAGCGTCACGCAGTCGGGAAAAACCCGGCCAAACGCCTCCCGAAGTCGTTCGAGCATGCCCGTCATCGAATGGGCGGATTATACGGTCTTTCCGCCTCCCGCCGCGAGTTCTTTGACTGTTGCCGCAAACTCCTGACGGGAGTAAACTTTACGCATTCAGCCAGGGAGGCAAGGATGCCGCGCTCCGTCCGCTGCGGGCTTATCCAAGCCCGATGCGAGTGGTCCCCCGACAAACATTCGCTCGCCGACATTCGCGAGAAAATGATCTCCAAGCACGAAAAGCTCATCTCCGTGGCCGCCAAAAAGGACGTGCAAGTCCTTTGCCTTCAGGAACTTTTCTATGGCCCGTACTTCTGCGCGGAGCAGCAGGCCCGCTGGTACGAAATAACTGAAACGGTCCCCGGTGGTCCGACCGTCGAACGTATGCAGAAGCTAGCCAAGAAACACAAAATGGCAATGGTAATTCCCGTCTACGAGAAGGAAATGAGCGGACTCTTCTACAACACGGCCGCGGTGATTGACGCCGATGGGAGCTACCTCGGCAAATACCGCAAGCACCACATCCCCCACTGCCATCCCGGCTTCTGGGAAAAGTTCTATTTCACTCCCGGCAACACGGGATATCCGGTTTTCGAGACGCGCTACGCTCGCGTCGGCGTCTACATCTGCTACGACCGCCATTTCCCCGAAGGCGCTCGAATCCTTGGGTTGAATGGCGCGGAAATCGTTTTCAATCCATCCGCCACCGTCGCCGGACTGAGCGAATATCTTTGGGAACTCGAGCAGCCGGCACACGCCGTGGCGAACGGTTATTTCGTCGGTGCGATTAATCGAGTGGGCACCGAAGCGCCGTGGAACATGGGCGAATTTTACGGCAAGAGTTACTTTTGTAATCCGCGTGGCAAGATATTCGCGCAGGCGAGCCGCGACAAGGACGAAGTTGTCGTCGCGGATTTGAATCTCTATGAAATCGACCAGGTGCGCGCTACCTGGCAGTTTTTCCGCGATCGCCGTCCGGATTCGTACGGCGAAATCGCGCGAACGCACGCCCCCGCACGCCGGGACGAAGCGGCGAATTAGCTTCGAGCGCTGCGCGTGCGGCCGTTGAGTCGTAGCTCGCGGCTGAACATTTATGTGCCGGTAAGCCGGAATTGGGCGCGGCGACGGAAAGCAAATCAGGAGCGGCTTAGAGATCACTAAATGACGACCACGCCCCAGGCAATGGCATCGCAAAGCGACGCGGTAATAAAAAAGCACAAGGAATTCTTGTGGCCCGCAGTGGTGAATTATTATCAGAAACCCCTCGTCGCCGACCACGCCAGCATGCAGTACCTCTGGGATCTCGACGGCAAGAAATATCTCGATTTCTTTGGCGGCATCGTCACCGTCGGCGTCGGTCACTGCAATCCGAAGGTCACTTCGAAAATCAAAGCGCAGGTGGACCGGCTTCAGCACACTTCCACGCTCTTCCCCAACGAGCATATCGTCGCGCTGGCCGAGAAACTCGCGCAGATCACCCCCGGAAAATTACAGAAGAGCTTTTTCACGAATTCCGGCACCGAAGCGAATGAGGCCGCGATCCTGCTTGCCCGAATGGTCGGCGAGAGCTACGACATCGTTGCGCTGCGCCACGGTTATGCCGGCGGTTCGTCGCTCGCCAAATCTGTCACCGCTCATGCTAACTATCGCAAGGCCGGAGTTATCAGCGTCGGCATATCTCACGCCATCAATCCGTATTGCTACCGCTGCCCGCTCGGGCTCAAATATCCGGATTGCGGCATCGCCTGCGCGAACGACGTCGAGAATCTGATTCAGACCACCACCAGCGGTAATATCGCCGCGTTCATCGCCGAACCCATTCAAGGCGTCGGCGGCTTCATCACGCCTCCGCCTGAATATTTCAAGATTGTCTTCCGCATCGTGAAAAAATATGGCGGCCTGTTCATCTCCGACGAAGTTCAGACCGGTTTCGGCCGCACCGGCAAGAAATGGTTCGGCATAGAGCAATGGGAAGTGGTCCCGGACATGATCACCTGCGCCAAGAGCATGGGCAACGGCGTCCCGATCGGCGCGACGATCACCACCGCCGAGCTCGCCGATCAATTCCAGGGCGCGACGATTTCCACTTTCGGCGGCAACCCGGTGACGTCCGTCGCCGCTCGCGCCGTCATCGAAGTCATCGAAGAAGAAAATTTGCGCGAGAACACGCACGTCGTCGGGGGCTATTTCCGCGGCCAGCTAGAAGAATTGCAGCAGAAATATCCGCTCATCGGCGATGTGCGCGGCATGGGCATGATGCAGGCGCTTGAACTGGTGAAGGACCGCCAAACCAAGGAGCCCGCGCCCGAAGCCGTAAATCAGATCCTTGAACGCGCCCGCGACAACGGCCTCCTGATCGGCAAGGGCGGCCTTTACGGCAACGTCATTCGCATGGCGCCGCCGATGAACATCACGAAGGCCGACGTGGATGAAGGCGTTCGCTTGCTCGATAAATCTTTCGAAGATATTCGGAGGTGATTTATGCAGTTCGCTGTGATTGATACCGAGCTCAAGCCGCTCTGCACACGGCACCTTCAGCCCATGAATCGCGTGGACATCTACTGGAAACCCGAGGGCGCCGAGAATCTAAGCTGCATGACTGGATATCGCTGTGTGATTGACAAATGCGGCCTCTTTTACGATGTCTATAGCGGCTATCACGAGCGGCCTGACGGCACGGTGAACGCCCTCGACACTCAATATCACTGTCAGGAGCACGGCCTTTCGATGTACGTGGCCANNCGCGGCGAGTCCGTTCACACGGCAGCGGCGTAATTTACATTTTCGATTCGGATCGCGCTTCGAATTTGAATCCCGGAGTTATGCATGGCGACTGCTGTGGCAACAACCGAATTCTGTAAGAATTTCATCAACGGCCAATGGGTCGAATCGAAATCGTCGAAGATTGTCGACCGCCGGAATCCCGCCAACACCGATGAAGTTGTCGCGCGCATTCCGCTCTCAACGCGCGAGGAGATGAAGGAAGCCATCGCCGCGGCGCGCGCCGCATTTCCCGGCTGGCGCAACACTCCCGCTCCGAACCGCGGCAAGATTCTCTTCAAAGCCACGCAGATCATGCAGGAGCAAAAGGAAGAGCTTGCGCGCCTCCTGACCCGCGAAGAAGGCAAATCCCTCAAGGATTCGCTCGGCGAAATTCAGCGCGCCATCAACATCACGGAATTCATGGCTGGCGAAGCGCGCCGCCTGAATGGCGAAACGCTGACGAGCGAGCTGCCGAAAAATTTTGCCTACACGATTCGCCAGCCCCTCGGGGTCGTCGGCGCTATCACGCCCTGGAATTTCCCCGTCGCGATTCCCGTTTGGAAGATCGCGCCCGCCCTCGTCTGCGGCAACACGGTCGTCTTCAAGCCGGCCACAATCACCCCGCTCACGGCGATGAAAATCGTCGAAATCTTTGCGCAGGCAGGCCTTCCGTCTGGCGTGCTGAATCTCGTCATGGGCTCGGGGCGCGACACGGGCGATGAACTCGTTCAGAGTCCCGACGTTCACGGGCTGTCTTTCACCGGCTCGAACGAAGTCGGCACGCAGCTTTACGCTTGCGGCGCGCAGCGTCTCAAGAAAATTCAATGCGAAATGGGCGGCAAGAATCCCGTTGTTGTCCTGGCCGACGCGGATTTGCAGCTTGCGATGGAATCCACTCTCGCGGGCGCCTTTGCCTCCACCGGGCAGCGCTGCACCGCGACCAGCCGCGTTGTCATCGAGGAAAAAATCGCTGACCAATTCCTGGCCGCGCTCGTTGAACGCGCCAAGAAATACGTTGTCGGCAACGGCATGGAGCCCGGCGTCGAGATGGGCCCGTCCGTTGACGAAAATCAGATGAACACGGTCTTAAAATACATTGATATCGGCAAGAAGGAAGCGAAGCTACTCTGCGGCGGCGAGCGCCTTACCGGCGCGCGTTATGACAAGGGCTGGTTCGTCTCCCCGACGATTTTCGATAATGTGCGCGCCGATAGCGAGTTGGCTCAAGAGGAGATTTTTGGTCCGGTTTTGAGCGTCATTCGCGTGAAAAACTTCGATGAAGCTCTCAATGCCGCCAATTCCGTCCGCTTCGGCCTTTCGAGCTCGATTTATTCGACCGACTCAAACAAAATCTTCGAATTCGTGGACAAGATTGAGACGGGCATGACGCATGTGAATTCGCCCACCGTCGGCGGCGAAGCGCACGTTCCATTCGGCGGCGCCAAGGACAGCAGCGTCGGCCCGCGCGAAGTGGGCCACGCCGCAATCGATTTCTACACCGATCTGAAAATCGTCTACATCGACTACACCGGCAGCAAGCGCGAATCGAGCATCTATTAGTAGACGTCTTCACGCGCGAAATCTACCCCGACATCTGAGCCAGATGAATTTCGTCTCCCTGCGCAATGTTGTAAAAATCGTGCGCGCGAATAGCTACGCGATCGTCAGCGGCCGCAAAGTTATTGTATGTTGGGATTGAGCTTCGGGTCGCTCTGACAATGAACGCGCGCCGTTTTGCCATTCTATTCCTGTGTTTAATTGTCGCGATCTGCATCGCCGGCTCGCTCTTTGCGGCCGGTCGCGTTTCGTGGAAGTACGATGAGACCGCGCACTTGAAGCTCGAAGATCACATTCCGCGCACTTGGGGCGTTTATCGCGCCGACAAAAAGAAAAATCTCGTTCTCGTTCTGCTCATGCACCGCTATTTGGCGCTCGATTTGAAATCCCGTCTCGCGTATGAAATCGATCCGAAATTGCTCACGCCGCATGGCGCCGACTTCGAGAGCGACGAGCCCGACGCGATCGGCCGCCTCATTCCCACGCTCGAATGGAACGATCGCGACGTCGGTCCGGCCGAACGTATCCAAATCAGGTTAGGCGATTACGGGAAGATGCTGGAAGTCGAGTTGCCGCACCCGATTGACCTGCGTCGCGGCATCTACTGATCGAACCCGCAACAAAGCGTTCACTTCGCGTGAACGAGCTCCCGCTTGGCGGCCTCGCAGATTTTGCACGTTTTCGGTTCACGAATGATCACGGCATCGCGAGGGAATAGCGTGCCGAGCGCCCAATCGAGCGCCACTTGGATCTGCTTTTTCAATCCTACGAGCTTGAACAGGTGCACCGCGTTCCAGAAAAGCCACGCGAAAAATCCATAGATGCGCAGCCCGCCAACGCTCACCACCGCGTCGTTCATCCCGAGCGAAACCAGCATCCCCTTCGAAACGTACGTGTAGCTCTCGAGCAGACCTCCCAGCTCCATGTGCACGATATTTCGCGCGGCGATGCTGCCTTGCGTGATTGCCACCGGCGCGACCCGCGGCGCATCCGGCGCCAGCGTCGACGATGCCGAATCGCCAATCACAAAAACTTCCGGGTGGTCCTCTAGTTGCAGATGCTCGTTCACGCTCGCACGGCCGATCCGGTCGTGGGGTCCCGGCAATGCTTCTACCAGCGGGTGCGCACGCACGCCGGCCGCCCAAATCACTGTTCCCGCCGCGAGTTTTTCGTTGTCGTTCATCTTGATCCCGCCTTCGACAACGCGCGTTACGCGCGCATTCACGCGGACCTCGATTCCTTCATCGTGCAGCCGCTTGAGCGCGTGCGGTCGAAGCAGCGGATCAACTCCGTTCAAAACGTTCGCACCCGCCTCCAGAAGCACCAGCCGGATTTCGTCGCGCTTGATTCCGCGGTATTTCCCGGCGACGTACCGGAAAAGAAAATCGCGCATCTCGGTGATGAGTTCGACGCCCGTATAACCCCCGCCCACAACTGCGAATGTCATGAGTTTTTTCCGCTCTTCGGGATCCGTCGTGTGGTCAGCGTGCTCGCAAATATCCAGAATCCGGTCGCGCAGCACCACCCCATCCTCGAGCGATTTCAAATCCATCGAATATTCACGCGCGCCGGGCGTGCGAAAATATTCCGTGCGGCTTCCGACGGCTACTACAAGATAATCGTAGGCAATCGGGCCCGAAGTGGCGCGCAGTTGGCGCCCCGCAACATCGATGCTCTCGACCGTGTCGCGCAAAAAACGATAGCTTCTCTTGCCGCGAATATCGCGGACCGCCTGAACGATGTGCCGGGGATTGATGTAGCTCGAGACGATCTGCGGCAGCAGCGGCGTGAACATAAAAAAGTTCTGGTCGCTGATTAATAGAATTTCGAAGCCGGACGAATGCCGAAGCTGCTTATCCAGTTCGACAGTCGCCTCTAGCCCGCCAAATCCCGCGCCGACTACGACGATTCTTTTCATTATCTTCTCTACACAATTCGATGCGCGGGCGCTTGCCGTGGACTCCCGGTATCGCTCCCCAAATGATCTTCGAATGCACGGGTTGCCGTCTGTCACAAAAGCGACGCGCAGGCTATGTGCAACTTCGCTGGCTGCTGCCGCACCGTTTCGGCGAAGGGCCCGCTTCGCACAAGAGCCTCCCGAATTTCACCAGAGCCCGGAGGCCCCCGCCTCCGGGAACCCCTCAACCCATCGCTGAGCCGCGGGCGATCTATTTAAAAAACGAATATCCGACAAAAATCACGTTGAAATCAGCGCCGGGATTGATCGTGCCCCGATAGCCGTTTGAGATGTGCTGATACTTGTACCCGAACATCCAAGCCCGCGTATTCGAGGAATTGAAATGTTGTAAAGCCGCCTGAAGATCAAACGTAAAATTAAACTGCTCTTCGCCATTGACATCCACCGGAACCGGAAGCACGGACGTGACGAATCCTCCCGTTGAAGCAAGCACAGGTTGCCACTGGTGCTGGCGAAAGAAATTGAATTTGAGTCCGATGGGGTTCACTCCTCCGCCGTACACAACCTGATGCCCGTCCAAAGAGTAGTAAGCAATTCTCGAGTTGACATAAATTGCATCAACTGCTCTCGGTTGCCTGACGATCTCGGCGGGGATGACATCAATCGTCCATTCAAACGCGAATTCCGGCTTATCTACGAGAATCCGGCCAATTCGGAATGCGGCCTGACCCAATTGAACATCCCCGGTGATGCCGATAACATGCGGCGAGCCTGCCGACAGTGCGCCCCACACACCGAATTCATTTCTCGGCGCCCTGGTTGGCGTGCTCTCGCTCGAAGTCGCGCTCGAAGGAACGGTCAAAGGCGCATCCTGGCCCCGTGCAGTGATCGAAAACGCAGCCGTCACGAGCAAAAGCCACGCGCCAGTGGTGCACAAGCGTCCCACCCGTCGGCCCCAGCAACCCATCAACATCGGCACATATCCCAGTTCTCCTATCACTCGTCCATTTTTTGATTGAACGAGCGGCAACGCCACCGAATCCGCGGCCATGCAGCGGGCCCCAGCAGCACTACATCCCGGCGTGCACTTTTTGATTCCACGACATCGGCGCGAGCCCCTCATCAATTTCCCGCATCGTGATGCAATCGTCCACGGGGCAAACCAGCGCGCACAAGTTGCACCCCACGCATTCGTCGTCAATGATCCGCGGCACATGCACTTCCATTCCATGGACGTTAAGCTTGGAATTCGCCGGCGTAGCGCGTTCGATGCACTGGTGCGCGCCGTCTTCGCACGCCGCGTAGCAGAGTTGGCAGCCAATGCAGAGGTCCTTGTCAATATCCGCGATGATCTTGTAGTTTAGATCGAGATCGCCCCAGTCCATCACGTTCGGCACGGCACGGCCGCGAAAATCCTCAATCGTCCGATATCCGTGATCGTCCATGTAAGCGGCCAATCCATCGGCCATATCCTCGACAATCCGAAATCCGTAGTGCATCGCCGCGGTGCAAACTTGCACCGTCGTCGCGCCAAGCGCAATGTGCTCCGCAGCATCAATCCAATTTCCAATTCCACCGATACCGACAATAGGAATTTTCACCTTTTTCGCCACGCTCGAAACCAGATGCAACGCGATGGGCTTCACCGCCGGGCCGCAATAGCCTCCATGAGACGACTTGCCGCCAACGTTCGGCCGCGGCGCAAAATTCTCGAGATCCACACCCATCACAGAATTGATCGTGTTGATGAGGCTTACCGCGTCCGCGCCGCCGCGTTCCGCAGCCTGCGCGATCCGCGTGATGTCCGTAACATTTGGAGTGAGCTTTGAAATCACCGGCGTCTTCGCCGCTTCCTTCGCCCAAGTTGTGATCATTTCCGTGTACTCGGGCACCTGCCCCACCGCCGCGCCCATTCCGCGCTCGCTCATTCCATGCGGGCAGCCGAAATTCAATTCCAGCGCATCCGCGCCTGCGCCTTCGGCTCGCTTCACGATGTCGTGCCACACGTCTTGCTTCGATTCCACCATTAGCGAGGCAATCACCAAATGCTTCGGATACCGCTTCTTCACTTCCGCAATCTCGCTCAGATTCACGTCAATCGGCCGGTCGCTGATCAGCTCGATATTGTTGAAGCCCATCATCCTCACGCCGTTGAAATCGATCGCTCCGTAGCGCGACGACGTATTCTGAATCGGTTCGCCGATCGTCTTCCACACGGCTCCGCCCCATCCGGCGTCAAACGCCCGCATCACCTGTCCGCCCGTGTTCGTCGGCGGCCCCGACGCCAGCCAAAACGGATTGGGCGATTCAAGCCCGCAAAATTTTGTTCTCAAATCCGCCATCGCTCACCTCGCTTCCTTCGCGCCCCGCCAGCTCCGCCACGCAAGCCACGCGACGGTCCCAATCATTCCAGCCCATCCAATCGCGCGCACAAATGCAGCAATCTGAATGTCGTGATCCAGCACGCCCAACGCCCCGAATAAATAATTCCAATCGTGGATCACGTAATCGGCGTCGCCGACCGTCAGCAGCGGCAGTTCTTGCGCTCGCGCGTCAGCCATGTACGTCGCAGTCGGCAGCAACTGCTCAAAACAAAAAAACATGCAAAACGTCACCCCCTGCAATTGCCGCTGGAATGCGAAATAGATCGCGAGCAGCACTGGCACAAGTAGTTGCAACAGCGTCCCGCCGGCGACATGAATAAATTCGCCGAAATAACTGAACAAAAGATGCCCGCCCTCATGAATCGGCACGAAGACGAGATCAATCATCAAAAACGGCCCGCTTCCTCGCGCGGCTTGAAGGAGAAACAGCCCGTAAAACGCGAGCCACAATCCCAGCGCAGTGCGCGGCACCGGCGACCACTCGTCTTCGAGCGTCTCGAGAACCGGCAGCCGCTCCGACCATGCGACCGGCACTCGCATCGTCCGTTACTTCTTTCCTCGCGGCTTGCCGAGCCACGCGTCCAGGCCGCGCGCCGCCGCCATGCCTTCCGCCACCGCGTCCACCACTTCCCTTCCGCCGTTCACGCAATCGCCGCCGGCAAAATATTTTGGATTGCCGGTCTGATTACTCTCGTTCACCGCAATCGTGCCGTCCTTCCTCAGCTCAATGCCCTTCACCGCGCGCAAAAATTCCGTCACCGGCTTTTGCCCAATCGCACGCACGACCATGTCCACAGGAATCATAAATTCCGAGCCTGGAATCACCTCGGGCGCGCGCGACTTGACGTGCGCTTCGCCGTCCATGTGCGTCCGCGTCCGCACGCACTCAATCGCAGTCACCGCGCCGCCTTCGCCTAAAATTCCCACAGGCTGCGTATTCCAATGAAATTCCACGCCGTCGTGCTGCGCGATTTCGTGCTCGTAAGGAAACGCCGGCATCTCTTCTTCGCCACGCCGGTAAAGCAAATGGACTTCCTCCGCGCCAAGCCGCCGCGCCGCGGTCACAACGTCAATCGCCGTATTTCCCGCACCGACGCACGCCACGCGCCGCCCCACTTCAACTTCGCCAAACGATTTCAGCTTCGTCTGCTCGATAAACTCCATCGCGCCATAAACGCCGCGCAACTCCGCTCCAGGAATTTGCAGATCCCAAGTCTCGCCAAGCCCCACGCCGATGAAAATCGCATCGAATTCGTTCTCGAGCATCGGAAACGGCGCGTCCTTCCCCACTTCAACCCCCTGCTCGAACCGCACGCCAAGCCGCTTCACCATCTCCGCTTCGCGCACCGCATCGCGCGCGCGGGTTTTGTACGCGGCGATCCCATGCGTGTTCAATCCTCCCGGCAATTTATTCTTGTCGTAGATCGTGACCGAATATCCCCACTTCGCCAGCTCCGCGGCGCACGCGAGCGATGCCGGGCCCGATCCGATGCAACCCACGCGCTTCCCATTCGCCACCCCCGCGCTGAAGAGATCGATCTTGCGATCGAGAACGTAATCCACCGAGTAGCGCTGCAATCGCCCGATCTCGATGGCCTCCTCGCCTTTTTCGTTCATCACGCACGCGCCCTCGCACAGCGCCTCCGTGGGACAAACGCGCCCGCAGCTTTCTCCCAGAATGTTCGCGCTCAAAATCACGCGCGCCGAACCGCGCAAATTGTTTGTAGAGATTTTCTTAATGAAGGCGGGAACGTCGATGTTCGTCGGGCAAGCGATTGTGCACGGCGCGTCGAAGCAGAACAGGCATCGCGCAGCTTCGATCGCGGCCTGCCGTGGCGTCATCAGCGGTGAAATATCCGCAAAATTCGCCTCGTATTCCTCCGCTGAAAGCTTCGACGCAGATTCATGCAGCGTCATTCGTCGCAGTCCTCACCCGCAAATTCATCAGGCGATTTTAGCACCGGCTTTCCGCGCCACTCTTTCGCTTTTCGCCCCCGTGTCCTCCTGCGCANNCCGTGATGAAATTCGAAATCACTCGCAATATTCCCGCGTCGCGATTTCATTCATCCAGCCGCCAAATCCCGCCACAATCCACTCAACAACGAATATGGTAGGCTTTCTCCGCTCACTTCGGCCTAACCGGGAGGCAGTAATGCGCTTCGACACGATCATCCGCAACGGCACCGTCGTTACGGCATCCGACACCTACCGCAGCGATATCGGCATCGAAGGCGACAAAATCGTTGCCATCGCGCAGACGCTCAATCCCGAAAATTCCACGCGCGTCGTGGACGCGACTAACCGCCTCGTCATGCCCGGCGGAATTGACGTCCACACGCACCTCGACATGCCCTNNCCACCAGCGCCGACGATTTTGAATCCGGCACGATCGCCGCGGCTTACGGCGGCACAACCACGCTGATCGATTTCGCGATTCAGTACAAAGGCCAGACGCTTCGCCACGCTTTCGAAACCTGGATGAAAAAAGCCGACGGCAAAGCCGCCATTGATTACGCCTTCCACTGCATCATCACCGATATTACCGGCGCGCAACTCGAAGAAATGGGCGCGCTCGTTCGCGAAGGCGTCTCGACATTCAAACTCTTCATGGCCTATCCCGGCGTGTTCATGCTCGACGACGCATCAATTTTCCGCGCCATGTCGCAGGCCGCAAAACACGGCGGCATGATCTGCATGCACGCGGAAAATGGCGGCGCCATTGACGTCATCGTTCAACGCGCACTCGCCGAAGGCAAGCGCGCGCCGAAATATCACGCCCTCACTCGCCCGGTCACCGCCGAAGCCGAAGCTACTTCTCGCGCCATCGCTCTCGCAGAAATGGCTGGCGCTCCCGTTTACATCGTGCATCTCTCCTGCAACGAAGCGCTCGAGAAAGTTCGCGAAGCTCGCGATCGCGGCTTGCCCGCCTACGCCGAGACGTGCCCTCAATATCTCTACCTTTCTCTCGAAAATATGGACGCGCCGGGCTTTGAAGGCGCGAAATATGTCTTCACGCCGCCGCTGCGAGAAAAATGGCATCAGGAAAAATTGTGGCATGGCCTCGCGCACGATACGCTTCAGGTTGTTTCCACTGATCACTGTCCCTTCTGCTTCAAGGAACAAAAGGAACTCGGCAAGGACGATTTCACAAAAATTCCCAATGGCGGCCCCGGAATCGAAAATCGCCTGAGCCTAATTTATTCCGGCGGCGTAAATGGTGGACGCTTCTCCGCGAATCGTTTTGTGCAGCTCGTGTCCGCAGCGCCGGCCAAGCTCTTTGGCCTCTTCCCGCGCAAAGGCACAATCGCCGTCGGCTCCGACGCGGATATCGTCGTCTTTGATCCCGACGAAGAGCAGGTAATCAGTGCCAAAACGCACCACATGCGCGTGGACTATTCGATGTTTGAAGGAATTAAGGTAAAAGGTATTCCGAAGATCGTGCTATCCCGCGGGCGCGTCGTCGTCGAGAACGGCAAATTCACTGGCAAGCCCGGCTCAGGAGAATTCATCCGGCGCGCGCAATATTCCGGCACGTAATTCCCGCCCGCGCTACTCGCGGTCAACGCCGGCAACCCACGGAATTCCCACGAGCCCTCCGCCGACTCGCACGACAACAAAATCTCCCGGATGAAACCGGTCGTAATCCGTACGGCTCACCGCCACGCGCTCGAACCGGTGCCCTTCTCTCCACGATTCCACCACCAGCCGTCCGCTCGGCAGTGGACCGATCGTCGCGAACCGGCTGATCACGCGGGCATCTCTATCAACCCTCGCCGAGCGATCGAACGCCCCGTTCGCAATCAAGAGCGCTCCCAAAAGCCACGGCACCGGAATCAATCCGTAATAAACGCGCTTCAGCGCTTCCACCTCCTTATGCCCGAGTGCGCGCTTCTCGACGATCATCCCAAGCCCCAGCGTCAGAAAAAACAGTACACCGATAAAGATCAGAATTCCGTCAACTTCAAGTGGGGGAAATTTCCCAGTGGCAAACATGAAGGCAATCGCGCCAAGAAGAAAAATGGCCGTGCGGTTCAGCAATCTCTTCCGGAGCGCCAGTTCCGCCACCACCGGGCTCATCCCGCACGATTCGCATATTTCGGTATTGCGTTCGGCGCCGCAATTCATGCATCGCGTCACTGCTGCGTCAGTCCTATTAAAAACGCTTCGAGCTGGTCTCTTTCCGCCTCGGGCAGATCAATGAAGGCCACAGCCATCCCTCGCCCCGGTTCCACGCGCTGGACCATGCAATCCACTTCTATCGTCTCCCCAACATTGATCCGCGCCGTAAATTCCGCGCGCAGCCAGAGCGGGTGCTCCGTCTCAATGAACATTCCCTTCATGCTGATGTCGCGCGACATGCATTTCAGCACTTCGGCGCCCCAACCGATTTCCACGACCGTTCGATACGGGTGGCGCTGTTTCTTGCGTCGCTCTGTCTGTGGCATGAGAGGGCCCTGGGCAGTCGGAATTTAGATACCGAATGCTGCCGATGTTATTCGCCGCCTCATGACAAGTCAATTCACCTCCCATAGATTCATGCCCGCGCAATCAATCGGGGTGCCTTTGCGTGCATCGCGCTCCTGTATATCTGCTTTGTAAATCTTTATGTGTCTTTTCGCCGCAATATACTTAGACACCGTCCGCGGCAATTTGGATTCCGCATGCCGTTTTTTTTAGTCCGCAGGATCGCGACGGCGATTTCCGTCAGGGCACGACTTCAGTCGTGCCGACAAGCGATGCCAGACTAGAAAACGTTGTCATCCCGGACGAAGTGAGGGATCTGCAGTTCGTACTGGACGTGAGCCATGCAAATATCGAATCTAACTCAGAGCCGGGAGGCTCCCGCCTCCCGGACGCAATGATCATCGGCGTCTCATTTTTTGGCCGGTGCAGGCGCCATCGCGTCAATCCTCCGGCCGCGCTCTGACTCGCGAATCAGCGTCTCCAGCCGTTTCACGCGCGTCTCTTCCCTCTTTGCGCTCATCACCCGGAAAATTGACAGCCGCTGATACCCAGGCGCTTGCGCGCGAAAATACATCCACGCCTTCTTGTTGCTGCTGAACCGTTTCTCAAATTCCGCCGGCAGCTTCGCACTCTTCCGCTGTTCGTAGGAATAAATCGCGGAGTTATCGTCGGTTCGCGCCGCGAAGGCCTTGACGCCTGCGGGCTTCATCAGCCCCAGCTTTGAAAGCTCGGCGGCCCGGCGAATGTTGATCGCGCTCCACGTACTCTTTTTCTTGCGCGGCGTCACTCGTATCGTGTAGCTGATTTCATCCACACTCTTCCGTATCCCGTCAATCCATCCGTAACACAGAAGCGCGTCCACCGCTTCAGGCCACGTGATGCTCGGCCTCCCCGAACTCTTCTTATAGAAGCCCACCCACAATTCCTGTGCCGCTGGATGAAATTTCTCGAGCCACGCGCGTAATTCGGCAGGCGTCGCAAAAAATCTCGGCTTCATCGCCTTCGCATAATCATCTCCGTGCCCCAATTGTAGTCCAGCCGCCAAACAGCCTCGTGGCGCGGGCCTGCCCTGAGTTTTCGAAGGGCATCCCGCCCGCGATTCCCTATTTTCGCAAAATTCTCGCCCGATGGTTCCCTTCGCCCATCCACCACTCCAATCAACGACGGCAGCCGTGTACTCGTAGCGCCGGCGTCCCGCCGGCGGTTTTCCACGCGGCGACATAAATCAAAATCGCCGGCAAGAACCCGTCGCGACGCTTCTCCAGCCGCAGCCCTGCTTTTAGCGAGCCGCTCAACGACCGGTTGCGGTTCATTAGGCTCGAGTATTGACAA
>PMAA01000103.1 GCA_003152355.1 Acidobacteriota bacterium
GGGGGGTGTTGACTTCAAATGTAACGCCGAAGCTTCCGCGCACTCTGCGTTCCGACTTGTCGGGAAGCCCGGCAGCTTCGCTTTATTTCGTGGTGACTTCGGCGGGAGTCGAGAGCGCTTCGCGGACTTTGCGCAGCAGGACGGCGCGCGTGAGCGGCTTCGGCAACAGCACCGCGTCGGGATCGAGTAGCTCGCGATGCGTCGAGCCTGTGTAGCCCGACATATANNCCCGGCATCACCACGTCGGTCAAAATCAGTTGAATCGAATGCAGATGCAGCCGCGCGAGTTCGAGCGCCGCCGCCGGGCCGTCGGCATCAAGAACGGTGTAGCCGTTCTCGACCAGCACGCTGCGCGTCAATTCGCGAAGAGCGTCTTCGTCCTCGACGAGCAGAATCGTTTCCGTCCCGCGCAGGGATTGCGTCCACTCCGGGCCGGCTCCCACGGTCTCGAGCGATCCCGCGGCGCGCGGCAGATAAATTTTGAAAGTTGTGCCGCGCCCCGGCTCGCTATAGACCCAAATGTGCCCGCCACTCTGACTCACCACGCCGTACACAGTGGAAAGGCCGAGCCCGGTGCCTTTGCCGAGTTCCTTGGTGGTGAAAAACGGATCGAAGATGCGCGCTTGCGTTTCGGCGTCCATCCCAATTCCCGTGTCAGACACCGACAGCAGAACGCGCGGGCCTGGCTTCTGCTGCGGATGCAAGCGGCAGTAGTCTTCGTCGAGATCGACGTTGGAAGTTTCGATCGTGAGACGCCCGCCGCGCGGCATCGCGTCGCGAGCATTCACCACCAAATTCATGATCACTTGCTCGATTTGTCCTTGATCGGCCTTGATGCGCCCGAGCGGCGAGGAAAGTTCGGTCTTGAAATCAATGTCTGCGCCGATCAAGCGGCGCAGCATTCTTTCAAGATCGAGGACGACCGCATTCAGATCCAACACTTTCGGCTCGAGAACTTGCTGCCGGCTGAACGCGAGCAACTGCCGCGTCAGAGACGCGGCGCGCTGCCCGGCTTTTACGATCTGCTCGCACTTCCGGTGCGCGGAGCCCGCCACGGGCAATTCGTCGCCGAGCACTTCGCCGTATCCGATGATCACCCCGAGCAGATTATTGAAATCGTGCGCGATTCCGCCGGAAAGCTGGCCGATCGCTTCCATTTTTTGCGCCTGGCGAAGCTGTTTCTCCATAATCTTTGTTTCGGTGATGTCTTTGAAAACCGTGATGACACATTTCTGGCCGGCCACCTCGATCATCTCTGCCGAATCGAGACACGTCCGCACTTCGCCGGACTTGGTGCGAAAATTGATTTCGCGATCTCGGACCGCGCCATGCGCCCGAAGCTCAGCGACCAATTCGAACCGGTCCTCTGGCCGCTGCCAGAATCCTAATTCGAATGATGTGCAGCCAATGACTTCTTCGCGCCGGTAACCGGTAACGCGAAGATAGGTTTCATTCACATCGATGTAGCGGCCCTCCTCAATGGTCGCGATGGTAATCGGCTCCGGATTCGCGTTGAACGCTATTCGAAATCTTTCCTCGCCTCGAAGCTCTTCGGAGAGTTTCTCGTGCTCGATTCCCTGCCGCTTGAGACGAACCACCTCAGTCACATCCTCGGCGCTGTGAAGGATGTACGCGACTTTTTTGTCAACGCCGAGCACTGGATAATTCACGGGCTTCCAGTGCCGCTCCTCGAATCCACCGCCTTCGCTCTCCGGCTTGCGAATGTCGTACTTCTGCACCGGCAACGCGTCCGGGAGTTTGCGTAGAAGCACGCGAGAGAGCGAAGAGCGAAGATTGCTGACGCCATCGGCGGCGGGATCGTCGGGATTATCGGGAAACACATCGAAGACTCCGCGTCCAACAATCGCTTCGCGCTCAGTCAATGTGGCGCGGAGATAGGCGTCACTAACGGCGACGATTTGCAGGCTGGGAGTTAGGACAAGATACAGTCCCGGCGCCGACTCGAACAGCGCACGAAAGTCAGGAGTTGGCCGTTTTTGGTCGCTCATAGTGACAACAATCCGCGACGATTTGTCGAAGGTTTCTGTTTAACGCTTGGCCGCTCGTTGCGCCGGAATGAGGAGTCGAAACTGCAGTTCCTGAGAGTGTCCGGCGCGGCAAAAGTCAACGCCGAACGCGCGCCATTAACGAGATGACCCCTAAGCAAGAAGATTATGTACCAGTGTAGATAGAAGGCAATCGCGGCCCTCCGGCCGGAGACGTAAGAGTCATCGGAAAGCTGCTCCCTCAGCGCAGTCCAATCCCCGATGTGGTATAAAACCGAATAATGATTCGAAGAAATACGACGCGGAGATGGTCAGCGGCGCTTGGAACTGTCGCAATCGTTTGCGTGATCATTTGGCAGGCCGCCGAAAAGCGCGCCGCCGCTTCTGACACGAACGACTCGCATCGCGAGCCAATCCTGCGGATCGAGACAGGGATGCACGTCGCGGCCATCTGGGGCATGGGAATAGACGCCGAAAACAATTACTTGGTGACAGCATCCGAGGACAAATCCATTCGCGCGTGGCAATTGCCGTCTGGGCGCCCGGTGCGAGTGATCCGGCCGCCGATCGGCGAAGGCAAAGACGGTATGGTGATGGCTCTCGCGGTTTCGCCCACCAGCCAAACGATTGCCGCAGCGCTGCACGGCCCGCCGGGCGGCGTATCGAGCATCGACGTATTCGAACTGCAAACCGGGAAACTGATAAAACGGCTCGTCGGACTCAGAGATTTCGCCCACCATCTCGCATTTTCCGGCGACGGGCGCTATCTGGCGGCGACGCTATTCAGCGGCGACGTGATCGTTTACGACACCAGCAGCTATGCGCTGATCGCGGAGGATAGAACTTGCACTAGCGATAGCTTCGACGGAGTTCGAGGCGCAGAGCGAAATTATTACGGTGTGCTCCGACGGAGATATTCGCGAGTACGAAATAACCAAAGATTCGTCACTGCACATGCTCGCGAAAGCGCAACCTGTGAGCGGAAAGTTTCCGGTTGCGATAGCAGCGTCACCGGACGGATCGGAAATCGCGATTGGATTAGGCGATACTCCGAAAATTGATGTGCTCTCATCGAAAGACCTTTCATTTCTTTTTTCTCCCGACGAGACCGGCGTTATGGGCTTGTCTACGAACGCTGTGACCTGGTCGGCAGACGGCCGGACGTTTTATGCGGGCGGCCGATGGCAGTTCAACAATAGCTTTCCCATTCGCGAGTGGGCCGATGGGGGGCGGGGCCCATACAAAGATATCGCCGCGAGCGACAATTCAATCTTGCAGATTCTGCCGTTGCGGACAGGCGGAGTTGTGTTCTCGTCCGGTTCGCCGTCATTCGGAATCATCGATAGCAGCTACAACCGGGCGCTGTACGTGGGGCCGGCGGTNNGCAACGTGCAACGATTTCTGCTATCCGCCGATGGCACCACCGTCCAATTCGGGTACGAGTTGTGGGGAAAATCGCCTGCGCGGTTTTCACTCGCAGAGCGCCGGCTGGATACCGCGCCCGCAGGAACGGGCAGCCTCAAGCCCGCGATTGTAGAAGGGCTTCCCATCACCGATTGGGCAAGTTCACCCTCGCCGAAGCTGAACGGAAAGCGACTTCCACTGCCAGCGAACGGGTTTTCGCGCAGCCTCGCGATTGCGCCGGACCGCAGTGGATTTGTGCTGGGTGCCTTGTCTTATCTCTATTTCTTTAACGCCGATGGGACGCAGCGATTAAAAGTGGAGACCCCGGGAGAGGCATGGTGCGTGAATATTTCTGCCGACGGAAGATTGGCCGCCGGTGCATTTGGTGACGGAACCATTCGTTGGTACCGCTATTCCGACGGCAAGGAGCTGCTTGCATTCTTTCCATCGAACGACCGGAAGCGCTGGGTGATCTGGACGCCGTCGGGCTACTACGACGCGTCGTCGGGCGGAGAGGATTTGATCGGCTGGCAGGTCAACAACGGCCGCGACAGCGCCGCCGACTTTTTTCCGGTTGGGGAATTTCGATCAACTTACTACCGCCCAGACATCGTAGCGAAAATCCTTGAGACTGGCGGCGAAGCGAAAGCCATTCTTGCGGCAAACGAAGATTCGGGACGCAAAACGCACGAAACCAGCGTGTCGCAGATACTGCCGCCGGTCGTCGAGATTGTTTCGCCGCTGGACGGCACGGACGTGACGACATCGAATGCATCGGTGCGCTATAAGGTTCGTTCTCCTTCGGGAGAGCCGCTGACCGAAGTGAAAGTGCTGGTGGACGGCAGGCCCGCGAGCGCTGATCGAGGGGTTGAGCCGGCTTCGACGTCGCCAAGTGGAGACGTGCTCGAAGCCAGGTTCAGCATTCCTCCGCGCGACACCACTGTCTCAGTGATTGCGATTAACCGCTTCTCAGCGAGCACCCCCGCGACGATTCATCTGCGCTGGCGCGGCACGAACACGGAAGCCTCCCAAAACAAATCCAAATTGTACGTGCTCGCGATCGGCGTGAGCCATTATGCAGACCCGGCGCTGCAGCTTCACTATGCTGCGAAAGACGCGCAGGACTTCGCGGCAACGCTCGAGCGGCAAAAGGGCGGATTGTATCGAGACGTCGAGATCAAGCTGCTTACCGACGAAAGCGCGAATCGGGATGATGTTCTCGACGGGCTCGATTGGCTCCGGAAGCAGACGAAGAGCAACGATGTCGCCATGGTTCTGCTCTCGGGCCACGGCGTGAACGATGAGCGCGGCAAATATTTCTTCCTCCCACACGACGCAAACATGGAGAAGCTGCTGCGCACTGGCGTTTCGATGGAAGAGATCGAGACGACCATTTCTTCGCTTGCCGGCAAGACTCTCTTCTTCGTAGATACTTGCCACTCCGGCAGTGTGATTGGCGGAAGAAAGGACGGCCGGGCGGACATCAACGGACTGATCAACGAGCTCGCGAGTCCCGAAAACGGAGCTGTGGTGTTCGCCGCGTCGACCGGAACGCAATCCTCGATTGAAGATCCGCGGTGGTCGAACGGCGCTTTTACAAAGGCGCTCGTCGAGGGATTGAACGGCAAGGCCGATTACAGCAGCTCGGGCCGGATTACGGTCACCGGACTTGAACTCTACATCGAGAATCGCGTTCCGGAATTGACGCAGGACCAGCAGACCCCGATGACGCAAAAGCCGAGCATGGTCACTAACTACACCATTGCGCTGAAGCAATAAACACAATTCTATTCGCGGACTTGCAATTTCAAGGTGCGCTGCTGCATCGAGAGAACGTTGTAAAAGCTCGATGCGATCAGCATGCCCGTGCGCTTGTCGTATTGATTGTCTATTTCGCCGGCTGCGTTCGAGGCAGCGATTACCACGTATGAATTGTCCACACGCGAAACGACCGTGCGCATTTTGGTCACGGGATCTTCGTCGAGAACCTGGCCCTGCCGGAGTTGCGCGAGAGCCGCCGGGCCCGCCCACAGTCCGTCGAGCTCACTGTGGCCGAATGCCAGTTCGGATTTCGAGGGCGGAATATCGGGAGCGCCTTGTGTACGTTGAGTTGAAGTCGCCGAGAATTGCGCCCAGTCGCGGCCGTGCGCTGTGGCTTCGAGGTCGAGCGTGAGAACGTTTGGAATGGTCGGCAGCGCACCGTGAGAAGTGATTGAGCCTCGATAGTGGAGCCCGCGGATCGTCGCAACCCAATCGGGAGTGAGTTCGCCGGCCCACGGAAATGTGACGTCGCGCGAGCTGATGAAATCGTTGCGCGTGATGGTGGCCTCGCCACGACCGAAGTCACCTGGGCCGACCAGCTTCGGCGCCGCGCCCTGCGAAGAACTGGCAACGTGGACGCATAGACCGGTCTTCGCGTCGTAGATGTGATCGGAATAGGTCGAGCCGTTCACAACCTGGACGCGAATTCCATCCACGGTGTTGTCGCCGGCCTTCCACGCCACGCGCGATACGAGAATGTGCTCGGCGGGCGCGGTGTGCAGGCTCGCGAGCTTGGCGGGATCCATCCAGTAGTCGCCGGGATCCATCAGCGCGGCGACGGAACTCGAATTGCCCTGTGGCACTGGTGCATTCTTGCCAAGCGATCCGGCATTCGCGTAGCTGCTCAACTCGAGGACGACTTTGTCTCCCTCGATGCATGTGACCGTAATTTGAGTCCAGCCCGAGCCGGATGTTCCGGTTTGCGTCGAGCGCGAATAGCGCTGGCCTGTGCTGTGCAGAATCATGTCGCCGTGATCATCTTCTTCGTAATACGAGCCGTTGCCGGGAGCGACCGCGGCATACCAGGTGTAAGTGAGGGCGAGCCCTTCGTGCAGCCAGGGCAAGCGCGGAACGGGTTGATCGGCGGCAGGAACGGCCGTTTCACGCGCGGCGATTGAGATTGCACAAACTGCGAAGAAAAAAATCAGTGCTGCGGCCAGCAAAGTGAAGCGAGTGTGCATGGCGGCCTCCGGATGGCGTGATTCGCGCGGAACAGCGAGAAATCAAGTTGCGAGATGTGACGCGGCACATTCTACGGCGCGCGGTGTGGAGCGTCAAATTCATGAGGCAATTTGCTGCCTCAAGTAAGGATTGAACCGGAGGGTAGTGATTCAGTTTCCGGCCAGGCGACTAATCGGGCACTCGTTCTCCGGCTGGACGCGGTTGTGCTGTCGCCGATTCCGCGCCAACGAAGTGCGCTTACAGTTGAGCGTGCTGGCGTAAACTTGGACAACCTGTGGCGATTGCAAGCCGGCGCGAACGCTTGACGGTCTCTCGGGGTGCGATGAAAACAATTTAGTTCACTCGGAAGAGACTTAGATGTGTAAGCTTGGCATCCGGGCGATCAAAATGGAAATCCCGGTCACGATTCTCCTGGCTCTTCTGATGGCTTCCCCAACGTCTATTGGGTATGAGCGAGAATCAAGTCTTCCCCGCCCGAGCACAAAGGCGCGCACGCAATTTTTCCCTGACACGACGGACGGCATTCATCTCGAAATGGTTTTCAATTACAACCTAAAGAAACCGGACGCTGAAGAAGGCAAGGTAGATATGGTGTGGGGATCGAGTTTCGCGACCCAGCCTGCGGGCGTCTATAACACGTCCTATATTCCCTACTCCGTAGATAATTTTTCGAATTCGGTTGCCTGGTACCAGACGAATCACCCTGATTGGTTGGAGTATCTGTGCGATGAGAAGACGCTTGCCTTTCAATTTGGCGGCACGACCCGTGCGCCACTGGATTTTGCGAATCCGGAAGTGCGTGCCTACCAGTGGGCCAACTGGGTAGATGCTCCGTTGGCAGGGGGATACCACGGCATAGCGGTCGACAATATAGGCCTGACGAACGCCTGGCGGCGCTGCGGACATTTCGACAGGAGCGGCCACTGGGTGCAGCAATATACCGGACGAACCGAGGATTCCGTTTTTCGACACGACGTGCTGGGCTGGGAGGCGGCTACTTACGAACACGTCCACAAGTACTCGAAGACCGCCACGATGCAAGTGAACGTCTCATATCAGTTCAGCGAACCGCAAGCCGACAACTTGCAGTTGATGACAACCACCGACCTGCTCTTCGACGAACGTGGATTCACCAACAATGGCGCACCGGGGCAGAACGTTCCATCACTCAAAAATTGGAAAGCGATCGTAGCCGCGTTCGAATACGTTGAATCGAAGGGCGTGTGCTATACGATGAACGGCGAGGAGCCGCAGCCTACAAATGAAATCGGGCAGAAAGAGCGCCTATGGGTGCTCTCCAACTATCTTCTGCTGAAGGAACGCTGCACTTACGTTAGTATCACCGGCATAACGAAGGGTTCGCAGAACTATGGAAGCCTCGTCATTTTCCCGGAGTACTCCATTCCCATCGGCCGTGCACTCGGTCCAATGGCCAAGGCACACGGCGTATGGGAGCGGATGTTTACGGGCGGCCTGGCGCTGGTGAACCCAACCGACACGACGGCGACAGTCGCGTTGCCAGTGGGCAATTCCTATAAGGATCTGAACGGCAATCCTGCCGGCCCCACGGTCACGCTGAGCCCTGAGACGGGAGAAATTCTGCTGGTGCGATAAATGAATTGCCGTTTGATTTACCAGGGCCGAGTCAATCGCCGAGTGACCGCTATTTATGGCCCGAAATCGCTCCTACAATTCATTTCGCCGCAACAATCAACCAAATTTCAATGAGCAAAATTGAAAATNNTGGCCGCACTCTACTGAGTGACTACATCCTAGGAGGCATCTATGACATTGAGCGAAGCACTGCTGCCTGAGTTTGACAATGAGATGAGCAATACGCGCAAGACGCTGGAGCGCGTGCCGGAAGGCAAATTTTCCTACAAGCCGCACGAGAAATCCGGAACGATGGGGTGGCTTGCCGGACATCTCGCGAACCTTCCCGACTGGGCTGTGGTTACGATCAAGCAGGACGAATTCGATTTTTCGCCGGGTGGCGCGCCATTCGTTCCGCCGCCGATCCCCAAAACATCGAAGGAACTGCTCGCGACGTTCGATAAGAACGCAGCCGCGGCACGGGCGGCCATTGCCGGGGCAAGCGATGCCGAGCTTTTCAAGACCTGGACGCTGCTGAACAACGGCACGAAAGTTATGGCGATGCCCAAGATCGCCTGCCTGCGCGGCTGGGTGATGAATCACATGATTCATCATCGCGCGCAGTTGGGAGTGTATTTGCGGTTGAACAATTTGCCGGTGCCGGCGATTTACGGGCCTTCGGCGGACGAGGGCGGCATGTGATTGCTGGCTGGTCGCGAGCGCTGGCGGCGTTTCCGCGAGTGAGTGCATCATAGTTATTTGTTCCCTGGGGGCACTCACATGCGTCGGACTTTGCTAGCGCTCGCGATCCCGATGGCCACGATGATTTTCGTCGCGGGCTGCTCGAATGCACCGAGCGATGCGGCGCTCGAGACCAGCATCAAAGCGGAAATGTTTTCGAATGCGCAGCTGAAGGACGCGAATATTGACGTGTCCGTGAGCAAGGGCGTGGCGACGCTGAAAGGAAATGCCGCGAGCAGCGCAGTCCGCGCCGAGGCCGAGAGGGTGGCTTCGCAGGCCGGGGCCAAGATGCTGGACGATCAAATCAGCATTCAGGTAGCCGAGGCGGCTGCGTCTCCGGCACCCGCTTCGGCTGTTACACCTGCCCCAGTTCCTGCCCCAACCGCTCCTTCGAAACCAGAAAAACGTACGCGCAAAGAAAAAGAAACGCAGAAAGCAAACGCCGTGCCGGAGACGCAGCCACTAGCGTCGCCAGAGCCGTTGCTCGCTCAGCCAGCGCCAGCCGCACAGAATCCGCCTGCCGTGACCGCTCCTGCGCCCGCGCCAGAACCTGCGGCGATTGCAGCGCAAGTTGCACCGCCGCCCGGGCCTGAGCCCACGGAAGTGCAGATTGCGGCGGGTGCAAAATTGACGGTGCGGATGATTGACAGCGTTGACTCGTCAGTGAATCACACGGGAGAAATTTTCCACGCGTCGCTCGATACGCCAATCATCGTAGACAACAACGTCATCGTGCCGCGCGGCGCAGACGTGTACATCCGGCTGACGGGCGCGAGCACGGCCGGCACGATGAAGGGAAAGAGCGAATTGCATCTTGAACTGGTAAAGATGGATTTTCAGGGGCGGTCGTATTCGCTCGTCAGCGGCACGTATTCGCTTGCCGGAAAATCGCGCGGCCAAGACACGGCGAAAAAAGTCGGCGGCGGCGCGGTGATCGGCACGATCATCGGGGCAATCGCTGGAGGCGGCAAAGGGGCGGCGATCGGGGCGGCGGTGGGAGCGGCGGGCGGCGGCGTCTACCAAAGCGCGACGAAAGGGCAGCAGGTGAAAGTGCCGGCGGAGACGAGGCTGGATTTTCAACTCGAGCAGCCGGTGACGATTACGGTGCAGCCGCGGGCGCCCAGCGCGCCGGACGCGAATAGCGCTTCGAATTAACTATTCATCAGTGGAATAAACTTCGAGTGTCTTCAGGGGCTAAAAGCCCATCGAGGGCGAGCTTTTTTTCGCTGGACTGAAGTCCAGCTCCCCTGCTGAAGCAGGGGGCTCCCTCCGAAAGGCCCAGATAGGCCGATGGAAAATCACTTTGAATTTTTTTCGAGGGCTTGGAGGCGCGTTCGCGCGTCTTTGTATGTACTGTCGAGCTGAATCGCCGCGCGATATTGCTCGGCGGCTTCCTGGCGCTTCCCTTCCTGCTCGTAGACACGGCCAAGCCAGTAACGCGCGGCGGCGTGCGTGGGCCAGTCGCTGCGGTCGGGCGTCGTGGCGAGATACGATTTTAGAAGCGGCTCGGCGCTCGCGGCCTGATTGTTGGCGAGGATGTGCTGCACGGCGCGGTAAAAGCTAATTCGCGGATCGCCAGGCTTCACTTTTTCGGCGGCTGCGAGCGCGGGGTCCATGTCCGCGGGGCGATTGAGCTGGCGATAGACATCGGCGATTTCGAGATAGGGATCAATCTTGGCAGGATGGGCGTCCAGAATGAGTTGGTATTCCTTTTCGACGAGGTCGGGTTTCTTCAGGACCTCCTGATCGTAGACGGCGCGGGCGAGATGGCCTTCGACGGGATCGATTGCGGCGATGGCGTCCACTTGCGCTTTGGCGTCGTCCTTATTTCCGCCAACGATTCCCGGCGCCTGAATCTCGAATTCTTCCAGATCACGGCGCGCGTGGATATTTGAGGGATTGAGTTTCACTGCTTCTTCAAATTTTTTCTTCACTTTGCGCGCGAGAAAAAAACTGTGCTGCCGATCGGCCTGCTCGCCGTAATACTCGCCGAGCCAGCGATGGTAATCCGAATTTTTCGCATCGAGCGCGATCGAGCACTCGCCCTCCGCGACTGCGTTATCGAGATCCTTGGCCTCGTAGTAGCTGCGGCCGAGCCAATAGTGAGCGTCGGCGTTGTTCGCGTTCTGCGCAATCGCGGATTTCAGGGCGGTGATCGCCGCGGCGTAATTTCCTACGTCGAAGAGGCGCCGGGCGGAGTCAACTGACGGATTCGATTGCTGAGCCGGGAGCGCTACAGGACGAGTTGCCGCGCGTATTGGCTGCACGCAGAGAGAGAGCGAGCACGAAAATAGCAATGTGGCGATGGATTTTTTGTTTAGTGTCATGGTGAAGTTGTTATTCCGGCGGTGCTTTTATTTGGCATCAATAGGACGGACTTTCATTCCGTCCTGCAGCGTGAAATCACCGGACAGCGCGACGCGATCGCCATCGGAAAGTCCGGAGAGAATTTCATATTTTGAGGCGCTGGCAATTCCGGCTGCGATCTGCCTCTGATGGAGGCGGTCGCCATCCACCAAATAGACTACGCGGCGCGTGCCATCCGCAACGACGGCAGCGCGGGAGACGGCGAGCACATTATCGCGGCGATGCAGAAGAATCGTGACGCCGACGTTGGTGTTCGGAATGAGCTCGAGCTTGTCGTTATCCACGGAGCAGAGAACCTCGCCGACGTTTCGCGTTCCGCGCGCGACGACTTGCTTGGGAATTTGCACGGTGTGGCCGGTCCACTCGTGGCTGGGCATGGCATCCCAGGTGATGCGGATCGTCTGGCCGGGTTCGAGGCCGCTGAGATCGGGCTCGTCGACGAAGACGCGGACCTGTACGCGTCGCAAATCCGCGATTTGCGCGAGTTCCTGACCGACGGCAACGTAATCGCCGGCGCGCACGGGAAGCGAATAGAGCGTTCCGTCCACGGGCGAAATGACGGTGGCGGAGCTGACTTTGTGCTCGAGAGAGCGAATGGTCTCGGAATCCTGCTGCACGTGGAGGTTCAAACGCTCAACGTCGAGACCGGCCTGCGTATCGAATTGCGTTTTCTTTTGCTGCAACGTTCGGAGATTGGTGCGCGCGTTTTCGAGGTCGAGCGAATTTTGATCGAGCTCGGATTGGGTTGCGGCTTGCTTGGCGAAGAGATCGCGGAGAGATTTCTGCAACTTCTCGAGACTTTGCACACGCCCTTCGGCGGTGCGGACCTGGCCTTGCAAATCAGCCACTTGATCGGGCGAGCCACCCGCATGGGCGCTCTTGAGGAGAGATTGCGTGGCGAGCAAATCCTGGCGGACGGCGGCGAGCTGCGATTGGACGTCGGCATCGTCGAGGCGCAATATTTTTTCGCCGCGATGGACGGGCTGGCCTTCTTTCGCGCTGACTTCGGTGACGTACGTTGGAAACTCCGCGCGGAAAACGAATGCGTTGATCGGCTCGATTTTGCCGTTGCTGGTGATCGAGGCCTCGAGATTGTCGCGAGTGACGCGCACAACCTGAACATCTGGCGGCCGATCGCGCGTGGCGATGATGACGACGACGAGAACGATCAGAATGAGAAGCGCGCTGAGCAGTGACCAGGAGCGTTTTGTCAATCCCGCCATGTAGCGCCGGTTTGCGCGGTGCGCCGGCATCTCCTCCAAAAACACTGGATTGTAACAGAGGGCTTTATGCTTGCCTACGAAGCCCTCATGGGCGTTGTGTCGAATTCGATGCAGCATTCAAAACGAATGCTTTATTGCGGTTCTGGGGATGCCAACGCCGACGGAGACCGAATCCGGCGCGCTCGGCTGCGCGAGCCGTGATAAAATCCCGCTATGAGCGAGACGCACGCCACCAACGAGCACGCCGAAACGACGAGCGACGGCAAGCCAAAACCGAAGATTCACCGAGTGTGCATCGGCTGCAATAATATGTTCGAAGTGACGCTCGACAACTACGAAGCGAAGCACTGCCCGGTCTGCCACAAGGGTTGATGGACGGCTTTGGCCGCGGATTCTTGGCTTTTCCCGCGCATCGCAAATTGAACTCGTGCCACAAATGCCGGACGTAAAGCCCGGCGCTACAATTGCCATATCTTTCTTGTGTGCTGATACGGTGATTCAACTGAGCAGGGCCGACGGACCGAGCGCTGGCGCATTGAGAGCGATTTCTACTCCCCGCACAGTTCCGCTAGAATGTTTCCGCCATCCTGAGGGACGCGAATGAAAATCTACACGGACGTTTTGACGTTTCAATCGGCGAAAAAGCGCGAGTTCATAAATATCACGCCGCAGGTGAAACTCGCGCTTGAAAAGAGCGCGTTTCGCGACGGGATCATTCTTGTGTCCGTGACGCATTCGAACGCGGCGATTATCGTGAGCGATGACGAGCCCGGCTTGCTCGAAGATTTGCAAGCGTGGATCGAGCAACTGGCTCCAGAGCGAGAGGATTACAAGCACCGCGGGCGATTTGAGAGCAACACCGGCATTCATTTGCAAAGTTTGCTGCTGCATCACCAGGTGGTAGTGCCATTCACGGAGGGGCGGCTCGATTTGGGGCCGTGGCAATTCGTATTGTTCGCGGAGCTGGACGGGCAGCGGCCGAAGCGCGTGGTGATCAAGGCGATGGGCGAGTAGCGAAACCCTGCGAAACATTTCGGGATCGCGCTGCAATATTTCCGCGGTGGTTTGCGTACGAGAACGATGGAAGGGCTTGCGGGATCTCTGCGGCGAGTAAACTCAAGGACGAGATGGAAAATGTAGCGATGATTCAGGCAACAAACCTCAGCAAGGTTTTCCCGGCGACGAAGAAAACCAAAGAGATTCGCGCGGTGGACGGCGTGAGCTTCGACTGCAAGCCGAGCGAGATTTATGGCCTGCTGGGAACAAACGGAGCGGGGAAGACGACCACGCTGCGCATGCTCGCGACGATTCTTGAGCCGACCGGCGGAACCGCGAATGTCGCGGGCTACGACATCATCGAAGAGCCAGAAAAAGTCCGGGCGAACGTCGGATTTCTTTCGACGGCCACGGCGCTATATGGGCGGCTGACTGCAAAAGAGATGGTCGAGTACTTCGCCCGGCTGCATGGCATGGATGGCGAGCCTCTGCGCAAAGCGATTGATTCTTTTTTCGAGATGCTGGGCATGAATGATTTTCGGAATCAGCGCTGCGAGAAACTTTCGACGGGGCAGAAGCAGAAGGTGTCCATCGCGCGAACGCTGGTGCACGATCCGAAAGTGATGATTTTCGACGAGCCAACGGTGGGGCTCGATGTGATTGCTTCGCGGACGATTGTCGGGTTCATCCGGCAGTGCCGCGATCGAGGCAAAACGGTGATTTTCTCGACGCACGTGATGACCGAAGTGGAAAAACTGTGTGACCGCATCGGCATCATTCACCGCGGCCGCTTGCTGGCGGAAGGATCGCTGGCTCAATTGCGCGATCGCTTTGGAAAGCATGACCTCGAAGATATTTTCGTGGACGTCTTGGGAGATCAGCCATGAGCCTGCGAAATATCGGCGTTGTCTACCGGAAAGAACTGGTTGATTCATTGCGCGACCGCCGCACGGTGATTTCGATGACGGTCGTCCCGCTTCTCTTATTTCCAGCGTTGACGCTGGGCATGGGATTGCTTGGCGCGACGCTGATGAGCCGGGCGAAGGGCGAGGTGCCGCTGGTGATGGTGGTCGGGGGCGAGGATTCGCCGCGCGTGGTGGAGGCGCTGAAGAAGAACCAAAAGATCGAGGTCGTTCCCGGTTCGGCGGATTTCGCCGATCAAGTGTCGAATAAAACTGTGCGCGCGGCGATTATTCTTCCGAAGGGATTCGATGCGGCGGCCGAGCATGGCGAAGCACAGACGGTCGGCGTGGATTACTACGAAGGAGACATCAAGTCGGAATTGGCGTTGGACACGGCGGAAACGTCTTTGAAGGACTACCGCGTGACGCTGGCGAGGCAATTGGTGTCTGAACGCGGCGTGCCGGGAAATCTCGTCGAGCCATTCAAGGTGGAGAAAACAAACGTGGCGCCGCCGGAGAAAGTGGCGGGAAGCACGCTTGGCGGGTTGATTCCCTACTTCGTCATCATTCTTTCGCTGACCGGCGCGATGTATCCGGCGATGGATTTGACCGCGGGAGAAAAAGAGCGCGGCACGATGGAAACGATTTTGACGAGCCCTGTGTCGCGAACGGATTTGGTTCTCGGAAAGTTTTTCATGGTGCTGACGGCGTCACTCGCGACAGCGCTGCTGTCGCTGACCTCGATGGCCGTCTCGTTTTTCCTGGCGAGGAACATGATTGACAAGCTGGTGTCGGAGGACAATCCGACGGTTCATTATGCGATTGACCCTGTAGGAATCCTCGCCGTGCTGCTTATGGTGCTCCCGCTGTCGGTGTTGTTCGCAGCGACGCTGCTCGCGATCGCGCTTTTCGCGAAAAGTTTCCGCGAGGCGCAGACGTATCTTTCGCCGCTGACTGTAATCGTCATCATGCCGGCGGTTGCGGCGCTGCTGCCGGGCGTGGAATTGAACACGCGGACGGCGTTGATTCCGATTCTGAGCACGACGCTGGTGGGCAAGGAACTGATGGCCGGCAATCATCCGTGGGGATTCATCATGCTCATTTTTCTGTCGTCGTGCGTCTATGCTTCGCTTGCGATCGCTGCAGCGGTGACGATGTTTAATCGCGAGAGCGTGCTTTTCCGCGCGTAGTTTCCGGAGCTCGAACTCGATCGCCATTGCGCGCGTGCAAATTTTGCGCACTGCGATTCTACAGTTGCCCGCCGTGTGAGATAGAATCATCAATCCGATGGCTGAGCCTCTCATTCAGGTTCGCGAACTTTCCAAACACTTCCGCACATATCACCGCCGCGAAGGCATCTGGGGCGGCCTTCAGAATCTCTTTGTGCGAGATTACAAGACGATTGCGGCCGTGGATCGCGTGAGCTTCACGATCGATCGCGGCGAGATGGTCGGCTACATCGGACCGAACGGAGCGGGAAAATCCACGAGCATCAAAATGCTTACCGGGATTCTCGTGCCGACTTCGGGCGAAGCTGTGGTCAACGGATTCGTTCCCTACCGGCAGCGGCGGCGATATGTGAAGACCATCGGAGTTGTATTCGGTCAGCGGACGCAGCTTTGGTGGGATATCGCCGTGATCGAATCGTTCAAGCTGCTGCGCAGAATTTACGATGTATCGCAATCGGATTTCGACGCGCGGATGGAGCTCTTCAACAGCATTTTAGGAATTAAGGATTATCTCAACACTCCGGTGCGGAAGCTGTCGCTTGGGGAGCGGATGCGCTGCGATCTTGCGGCTGCACTGCTGCACAATCCGCCGCTGCTGTTTCTCGACGAACCCACGATAGGACTTGACGTCGTCGCCAAGCACCACATTCGCGAATTTCTGCGCGAGATCAATCGCGAATTTCATACGACAGTGCTGCTGACCACGCACGGCATGGACGACATTGAAGAGCTTTGCCGCCGGATTTTGATCATCGATCACGGCAAGGTGCTCTTCGATGGCGAACTGCGGGAGTTGAAGCAGCGGCTGTTGCGCACGAAGCAAATAAAGTTTGTCGTGAAGGACCGTGCGGATGGCGAAGGACTCAGCCGGTTCGCGGTGGATGGCGTCGAGCTACAACCGGTGGACGAGCTGACGTACCGCTTTCGCTTCGACCGGACGAAAGTTTCAGCCGCCGATTTGATCCGGCAGATTCTTGCGAGCGTCGAGGTGCGCGATCTGCTGATTGAAGACGAGCCCATCGAGGAAGTGATCAAGCGCATCTATGCGGGCGAAGCGACGCTCGAAGTGCCGGCATGAACGCGCTCGCGCCTTATCTCGAATTCGCGCGCGTTGGATTCGTGAATATCCTGGCGTTCCGCCTGCGCTATTACACGGGCATTTTCACGTACATCATCAACGTGACGATCTACTACTTCATTTGGTCGTCGGTGTACTCAGCGGGCGGGCAAATTGCGGGATACGACCTGCCGCAGATGGTGACCTACGTGAGCGTCGGATGGATTTTGCGGTCGTTCTACTGGAACACGATCGATCAGGAAATGGCGTACGAGGTGATCGAAGGCAAGATCGCGATGGATTTGATCAAGCCGGTCAATGTCCTCTGGATGTGGTTTAGCCGGGCGATGGGTGAGTCGGCGTTTCGTCTGTTGCTGCTGACGGTGCCGACGGCGGTGGTGGTAGCGTTAATATTTCCAGTTCGCGGCCCGGCGTCGCCTCTTCATCTTGCGCTTTTTTGCCTCGCCGCCGCCGGCAGCTTCGCCATCATGGGCGCACTCAATTTCATGATCGGGACGTGCGCGATTCCGCTGAAGTCCATACTTGCGCTGATTCGCGCGAAGTATTGGTTGATCGAGCTGCTCTCCGGACTTTTGCTTCCGCTCACATTTTTCCCCGTGTCCATTCAGAAAGTCATGGCGTGGCTGCCGTTCGAGCACATCGCGTATACGCCGCTGCAAATTTATCTTGGCAAGCTCAATACGCATGATGCGCTCGTCATGATCGGGCGCGAGTGGCTCTGGGTATTCGCGCTGCTGTGGCTGGCGGAGGCGTGGTGGAATCGGGCGGTGCGCAAGATCACGATTCAAGGCGGCTGATGTGGACGTAAATTCACTCGCGAGAGATTCTCGAGAAGAATCGCGGCAGGGCGCGACACTCGCGCGGCAGGTGTGGCTGCACGTCCGGCTGCTCTGGGATTATTTTGCGCAGTACGCGAAGGTTCGTTTGGGCTATCGCGGTGACTTTTTTGTTAGCGTCACGGCAAGCATTACCGCAACGATTTTCGGGTTGACCTTCGTCGTGGTGCTGTTCAGCAAGGTTCAGAACCTCTCCGGCTGGCGATTTGAGGAAGTGACTTTCCTTTACGGATTCGGGTTGATTCCATATGGGCTGTTCAACGTGCTCAGCCTGAATCTCTACGAGTTCGGAAACACTTACATCATGGAGGGGAAATTCGATCGTGTTCTGCTGCGGCCGATTTCTTCGCTATTTCAGGTGTTGTTCGAGACGTTTCGGATCGAATCGCTTCAGGAAGTCGTGATTGGTTCAGTCGTTGTTGTCTGGTCCGCGGAGCGCTTGGGAATCCATTGGACGCTCGCGAAAACGGCGCTTCTAATGAGCTGGGCTGTCTGCGGCGGCGTCATCTACGTTTCTTTTTTTCTGCTACTCAGCACGTTTTCGTTCTGGTTCGAAGATCGCATTGGAGTGCATCCGCCATTTTGGAATGTCATTGGGTTCGGACGTTATCCACTTTCGATCTACAGCGGCTACATACAATTTATATTGAGCTGGATTATTCCCTTCGGCTTCGCGACGTTCTACCCGAGCGTGCATCTCCTCGGGCGGGCGGAGTTTGCGCGCTACGCGCCGATTATTCCACTCGTCGCGGCAGCATGCCTCACGATCGCGATCTGTGCATGGAATTTCGGCTCGCGGCGTTATACATCTACGGGATCATAATTTGTAAAGGCCCTGAGGAAACTTGTGACTCGCCTGGAAGAATTGCTACCCAATCAGGCTTAGCAATCACGCGAATGCTACGGACAATTCGTTCGTAGCGCCGGCATCCTGCCGGCGTTTTTGTGTTGCGTCACTGCGCGGAAAGTCGCCGGCAAGATGCCGGCGCTACGATTGCGTGGTTGCCACCTAAGCGGAATCTCGAAATTCCGAGCAACCTGATGGCCGGCCCGACGAAAATCACAGCAGAGGTATCGCGGCTATTAGGCCTGTTTGCCGCGAAACTGGATCACGACGAGGGTGATGTCGTCGGATTGGGGCGCGCCGCCGGTGAAATTCTGAACGCCGGCGCGGATGGCTTCGGAGAGTTCCTGAACGGTCTGGCCGCTGAATTCCTGAAGCAGCTTCCGCAGTCCGGCATCTTCAAGAAGCTCGCCGGCAACATTCGTGGCTTCCGTGACACCATCCGTATAGATGACCATGAAATCGCCCGGAAACATTTGAGCGACCGCGCCGGTGAACTCCGTGTCAGGAAATAGTCCCGCAGGAAGATTCACGGATTCGAGCGCCTCGAGCGAACGATCTTTGCGCCGGATCAGCGGCGGAACGTGCCCGGCGTTCACGTACTTGATTTTGCCGGCCATGTCCAAGACGCCGTAGAAAAGGGTCGCGTAGCGCTCCTCGGCGCTGCGCTCGCTGAAAAATTGGTTCACGCGCGCCACGAGATCGGCCGGCGAAACGTCGAGCGCAGCGGTGGTGTAAATGACGCCCTGAAGCACGCTTGCCAGCAGCGACGCCGAAATTCCCTTCCCTGAAATATCGCCGACGAAGAATCCGTGGCGGCCGCCAGTCAACTCTACGAAATCGTAACAATCGCCGCCGACGGAATGGCACGCGAGCGAGAAACCGTCAACTTCGAACTCGGGCTTCGACGGAAATCCTTTGGGCAGAAGCTGGCGCTGAATCTGGCTGGCGATTTCGACTTCGTGGTCAAGCCGGGCCTTATCGCGTGACGCGGAAAAGAGGCGCGCATTTTCGATGACGTTGGCCGCTTCGCGCGCCAGCGTCCTGAGAACTTCGCGATCGAGTTCGGAGAAGGCGCTCGAAGCGACGTGGCTATCGAGGTACAGCACGCCGAGCAATTCGCCCTGGCGCGCGGAAACCGTGGCATCGAGCGCTT
>PMAA01000069.1 GCA_003152355.1 Acidobacteriota bacterium
TTTCCGATTAATGCGTTAATCGGGACTTATGGCATTCGGCAGACACGCCAGAATTTCGTTTAAGGATAACTTCCGTGTAACCGACCATCCGCTCGGAGCGCGCACCCCTTTCCCAGGTCAGAAGGTGTATCTTCAACATGTGCGAATAGACCGACGAAAATTTCTGGGATATCTGGGCGCCGTCGCAGTCACGCCCATTTTAGCGAGTTCACAGGAGGCGGGCGGCATGTATGGATTAATCGTGAAGCTAACGGTGGTGCCCGGCAAGCGCGACGAGATGATTGGAATATTGAAGGAGAGCGCAGCCGACATGCCGGGGTGTTTCAGCTACGTTGTGGCCAAAGACTCTTCAGACGAAAACGCCATCTGGATTACTGAGGTGTGGGAGAGCGTTGCCAGTCATGATGCATCTCTATCACTGCCGTCTGTGAAGAACGCCATGCTTCGGGGCAAAGCGCTCGTTTCGGGTTTCGACAAGATCGCGGTCACAAATCCAGTCTGGGGAGCTGGGTTGCCGGCAGCGAGTGTCCATTGATCCGTGGACATACGAGGCGCGCCTCAAATCCAGGTACATCGGCACCGCGTGCGTTTTGGGAGTGTCACGACTGACGGACTAACCGGGGGTTATTCCGGTTGCCTTGTGAATCGGATTACCGAACAAATCGCTCTAGTGGCCAACTAGTCCGGTAAGAGCATTAATTAAACATGCGGATTGCTTCCGAGTTCGCCAGCACCGGACAAAACCCACGCCCCACAGGGAATCGCCAAACTAATACTGTCTAGTGGCTACTTTTCAGGTCGAAGTCTCGATCAAGCGTATGAGCACGTCTTGCAACCGTCCTGCAAGTTCTTCATCCGTGGATCGGATTTCGCTGAGCAGTCCGTGAACCACAGTGCGGAAAGCCCGCGAGAGCTCGACGATATCCAGTTGTCGGACGAGTGAGCCTTCGAATTGCGCGGTCACTCCCCTTGGCAGGAGGTCCAGGCCACGGCCATGAGCAGCAGGAAGCTCATGGCGAATGCAGGCCAGCGCAAGCGCGTTGTCGCGGATATTGCTTACCATGTATTCCGCTTGCCACAGGTTTCCTCTGGCGATGCAGCTCCGCGCGTGTAGTGTGTACAACCAGGCAAGGCCGATGATTTCACCAGTCTGTGCTGGTGGAACATGCCGGGACTCATTCGCCTCGCCGAATATAAGCCGGAACGTGGGTGCCAAAGCTCGGAAGTCTGTCCCGGAAACGAAGGCGAGATCGACTTGCAAAGTGCTAGGGAGGAGAAATACTCGGTAAATCCACCCGCCGGACCTGATATCAAGATGATGTACGGCGAGATGCTGTTGGTACATGTGCGCAGTCCAATCCAAAAGAACATTTGGTAACTCGGCTGCACCGCTGACGCCAAAAGCGAGATCTATGTCCGACCACCGATCTTCGCGTTCGGCTGCTGCAGAGCCAGTGATCGCAGCACCGGTGATGCGCTGGTCTTTCGCGGCATATTCCAGGAGGTCGGAGCGCAGGCGATCACGTTCTTCGGAATTAAACATATTGGTCTCAACTCAAGGTGACGAATGTTCTCAATTCTACTGCACTTTCTAAGTATTCTCAGGTGCAGTAGCGGAAGACGGCGCTGTCTGGACTGAGGATCAAGTCTTGGCTGGTCGAGTACTCGGAAGTGATTGTCCGGCTCAAGGGGCCCGAGGCCGTGCGGCAAACTCCTGATTAGTCGGATTACCGGAGATGTCCGGTTTGCGCGGTGGTCTCAATAGGTCGATGCAACACCATCCAATACGTTAATTCGACAATGCTTCCCCGGAAGAAGTGATCTGTTTGGCTGTCCTCGGTCAAAACCTAGCCAGGGGAGTGTTCCGGCTGATTTAACCCTGCCGAGCGATTTGCCTTTGTTTTCAATGCAAATCGGGTTCGCATTGAATGTTGCATCGACCTATTGAGACCACCGCGTTAATCAGGCGTATGCCGTGGAGTCTCTCGAATGGGCACGCAGCTTGCAGCAAATCCCTGTTGACAATCTACATGAATCGCGCCATTGTTTCTGTTGAGCATCTACAGGAAGACTGATGATCACCGCAAGCAGAGCCGAAGTACTGCAGGGCACTCTTGACCTACTCATTCTGAAAACGCTCGATACGCTGGGGCCGCTCCATGGCTTCGGAATCGCGAGGCGCATGCAGCAGGTCTCTGAAGACATGCTGCAATTAAATCAGGGCACGCTTTATCCCGCGCTTGTGCGCCTCGAACAACGTGGCTGGATTCGGTCGAAATGGGGCGTCTCGGACAACAACCGTCGCGCCCGCTTTTATTCGCTCACCAAGTTCGGCAAGAAGCAGTTGGCGGTCGAAACCAGGGATTGGGAGCGCATGGCGTCGCTGATCACTAGAATGCTCCGCGGCGCCGAGGAGGTGTGACATGACTCGTCTGCGATTGCTGGCGATGCGACTTCGCGCGCTGTTCGCAAAACCAGAAATGGATCGTGCGCTCGACGAAGAGTTGCAATCGCACTTCGATATGCTCGTCGAGCAGAACATCGGGCGGGGCCTGACTCCCGAGGAAGCGCGCCGAGTTGCCCGCCACGAATTAGGCGGCTCCGACCAAATCAAGGAATCGGTCCACGACCAGCGCGGGCTGCCATTCCTCGAATCCCTTTTGCAGGACGTTCGTTACGGTACCCGCATGCTCCGCAAATCAACCGGCTTCACTGCCGTCGCGTTGCTGACGCTCGCGGTTGGCATCAGCGCCAACACCGCCATCTTCTCCATAATTAATGGCGTCCTACTCAAGCCGCTTCCCTACCCGCATCCGGACCGCCTTGTTGCTATTTCCGAAAGCTTTCAGCAGTTCACGTTCGGCTCGATTGCCTACCCGAACTTCCTCGATTGGACGAAGATGAATCATACCTTCGATATTCTGGCCGCCTATCGACATGGCGACTTCGATCTCACTGGCTCTGGCGACGCCCAGCATCTGAAAGTAACGGAGGTCTCTTTCACCTTTTTCCCGTTGCTGGGTATTCAGCCTGTCATCGGACGAACTTTCACCTCCGACGACGACAAAGTCTCCGCTACTCGCTCGGTGATGTTGAGCGAGCAGCTCTGGCGTGAAAAATTCGGCTCATCTCCCGGAATCTTGGGCAAGACTCTGACTTTGAACGGCTCGGCTTATGTCGTCGTCGGTGTCGTCCCGCAAAATTTCTATTTCTGCTGTGAATCAATGAATTTCGAACTCGGCGACGCATACATCCCAATCGGCAACCAAAAAGCCGATTGGGTCACCGATCGCGGCGATCATCCGGGGATCTTCGCCATAGGCCGCTTAAGGCCTGGCATTTCGCTCGAACGGGCCCGCGCGGGCATGGACGCGGTGGCGGCAAATCTTGCCGCAGCGTACCCCGATACGAACAAGAACTCTCGCGTCCTCGTGATTCCGCTCGTCGAGCGCATGGCGCATTCAGTCAAGAAAACGCTCCTGATACTTTTCGCATCGGTCGGCTTCGTGCTGCTTATTGCTTGTGCAAACGTCGCAAACCTGCTTCTCGCCCGAGCAAGCAACCGAGCGAGGGAGTTTGCCGTCCGCACAGCGCTTGGCGCGACGCGCCGCCGGATGATTCGTCAACTCCTTACAGAAAGCTTGCTCCTCGGAATCACCGGTGGAGCGTTGGGCGTGCTTTTGGCCTGGTTGGGCACTCAGACAGGGCTAAGGGCTTTGCCGGAAGCATTGCCGCGCGCAAACGACATTGGCATGAATCTCCGCGTTCTCTCGTTCACGCTAGCGGTCTCGATTCTCAGCGGCATCTTTTTCGGGTTGGCGCCCGCTCTCAAGTGTTTACATCCCGACCTTCACGACACCTTGAAAGAAGCCGGGCGTGGCTCAAGCGGGGCGCGTCATCACAGAACGCAGTCGATTTTCGTCGTGGCCGAACTCGCTCTTGCCGTCCTCCTTCTCATCGGCGCCGGACTTACCATCCGCAGCCTGGGGCGCGTCTTGAAGGTAGATCCCGGCTTTGACCCGCACAACATCCTCACCTTCGATTTGTCGCTTCCTCCTTCCGTTGCAAAAGAGACTCCGGATCAGATACGCGCATACATTCGCGCCTTACCCGATGAGGTAGCCAAAATTCCCGGCGTGCAAGACGTCGCGCTCTCCGACGGGGCCGAACCTCTCAGCGGCGACAACGAGTTCTATTTCTGGGTCGAAGGCCGCCCGAAGCCGCATGCGGCAACCGAGATGCCCATGACGCTCTCCTATCTCGTCAGCGCTGATTACTTGAAAACGATGAAAATCCCGCTTCTCCGTGGGCGGTTCCTCTCGCCAGACGACGCTACGCACTCTCAGCTTGTCGGCGTGATTGACAACGTTTTCGCGCGAACCTACTTTCCCAATCAGGACCCCCTCGGTCATTACATTCACCTTGCATACAAAGATGTCCCCATTCAGATTGTGGGCGTTGTCGGCCATGTGAAGCAGTGGGGCCTTGATGAGACCGGCGCCGAACCGGTTGACACGCAGCTCTACACGCTTGCAGCGCAGATGCCCGACCCCTGGATGACGTGGCTGGGAGCCTACGCTTCCTTCGGTGTGCGCACCGAATCACCCAATTACCCCACTCCTGACGTGATCCGCTCCGCGCTCGCGAAAATAAATAGCGAACAGGTTGCTTATGACTTCGCCACAATGGACGATGTCATTTCGCAATCCGTTGCATCTCGACAGTTCACGGTAATTCTTCTGGGCTGCTTTGCAGCGGCGGCGCTCTTGCTCGCCAGCATCGGCATATACGGCGTGATGACCTACTTGGTAGCGCAGAGAACCCACGAGTTCGGCATTCGCATGGCGCTCGGCGCGAGCGTCACGGACGTGCTGAAGATGGTACTGGGACAGGGCACGAAGTTGGCGTGCGCGGGAGTGGTTTTCGGCATAGCTGCCGCGTTCGGGCTCACACAACTAATCGCGAGCCTGCTGTTCGGAGTCACGGCGCACGATCCGCTGACGTTCGCCGCCGTCGCCGTGCTGTTGATCCTGATCGCGCTGCTGGCCTGCTACATTCCTGCGCGCCGCGCCATGCGGGTCGATCCCATGGTCGCGCTGAGATACGAGTGATTTTCACGGTTTGTGCGCGTTGCATGCCGTTTAAGACCCAAGTGGACGTGTAGTCCGGTAATCGGACATTTGAGGTGGCACTTCACTTTTCCGGTAAATGAGTTATTCAGGAGTCACAGATGCCATCTCGTGCAAAACCCTCGCGCTAACTATTCTGATGCCCGTCCACACGCCGGCGACGGCGCAAAAAAAACCACGCGTCGGCGAGCAAGATCGCCAGCGCGAAGTAAGGGAGGCGCGACAGCGTCCACAGCGCGGCCTGCAACCGCGCACGGAAGCGGATCACCTGGCGGTTTTGATCGGCGGAAATAATAATCGGTTGGTTCCAGTCGAGTGCCATCAGTTGCGCAAGCAGTCCGCGGCGAACGCAGCCTTCGAGATTGTAGATACTCACCACCGGCGAAAAATGACTAGCGACGATCACGTCGTGCGACAGCTCCTCCCAGCTCAACGTACCCATACGCACTCCTGGCTGCGGGTCGCCGGCCGTTATGCCTACGGCAATGCGTTGAGCGGACGGACCGTACTGCCAGATGAGCGCGGAATCGGCGGTGCGGTTGAAGCTCGAGTAAAGCATGAGAACCTCGCGGTCGCCGCGCACATCGACAATGCCGAACAGGCGCTCTAGTAACGTGGAGTGGACTTCGCGTTCATCGGCGATGAAGGGAAACTGATAGGTTTCGACGCGGTAGCCGGCCGCTTCGATTCGGGCGACGAAGGCCCTATATGCGATTCGGGCGCGAGTGACGGTATTTGGATCGACAAGCCGTTTGAACGCGGCCGAAGCCGCGCGGCCAATACCGGTGAACTCCTGGAGACTTGGTTCAATATCGAGACCAATCCCGGACCAGCGTAGTCCCGAATCAGTGGTCCACTTCTGAAATTCAGTGAAACGCACCTCGGCCTGTGCGGCGTTCGAGGCGTTGAGATAATAGCCCTGCTGGCCGGGCAGCGCCAGCCACGCCGTAACCGGAATGCCGGCGGAATTCAGTTGGCGGACGACCTGGGCGCGGCCGGCGCTGAGATCGATCAGCGAAAGGGTGACTCCGGCGTTGAGCTGTCGCAGATCGCGAATCACATCCGGATCAGAGAAGAGCGATTGCAGCGCGGCCGTTTCCATTTGGCATGCAAAATTCAGTTGTGGGTGCTCGGGCGGGGCGGTGACGCGGACTTGGCGCGCGTCCCCATCGAGTCGGCGCACGGCCAGGAAAGCCCTCGCAGCGATGAACAACGTGAGACACAAGGCGAGCTCGACCGCGAAAATCAGCAGCCACAGAAACGCTCGCAGGAGCCGTCGGCCCATGCTTTAATTATGCTACAAGCTAACCTCGGAGCCTGCACCGTGGGTCAGTGGACGTATAGTCGGGTAATCGGACATTGAGGGCTAGTTTTCGACTAGTGCGTAAATCGGGCATTACTCGCCAAGCTGGAGAACTCGCAACCGTCGAGTGATAGTGGTTTTCATTCGGAGCGCAGGGCACGGATCGGGTCGAGAGTCGCCGCGCGGCCAGCCGGGATGACTGCGGCAAGGAAAGCAGCACCAACGAGCGCGGCCGTGGCAAGTAACAGGATGCGCGGGTCGTAGGGTTTCACGCCGAACAGTTGTGCGGCCATCGCGCGGCCGGCGGCGATCGTCACCGGAATGCCGATCGCCAGCGCCACTGCCATTTGCAGCAGCGCGCCACGCANNAGGGCCAGCAATCCGAAGAGAGAAGTAAGCTTGGCGATCATGGCCTGCTGGGTGAAGTTGCCGTCAACCTGTTTTGCGAATGTCATGAAATCGATGACCGCAAGGTCGGGGTTCACGTCGGCGAATGCGTGCCGCACCTGTGACTCGAGCCCCGGCACACTGCTGCGCGTTTTAAGTTCGATGGCGTTCAGGTAATGGTTGCGATCCTCAAAGGTGAGGAAACGCGGATCATCGTAGACCACGCGCTGCGTGGCGGGCAGGAAAAACGTCGGCGGGATTTTACGAGTCGGATCGCGGTACTGAGTGTCTTCGGTGACGCCGACGATCTCGAATTCTCCCGCATGTTTCATGTCGAGATCGCCGAAATGTTTTCCAATCGGATTGTCTTCCTTGAAAAATTTATTCGCGAAGGTTTGGTTTACCATAGCCACGCGCTCCGAGCTTGGTGAATCTTGCTCGCTGAAGGAGCGGCCCTGAATGATCTTGGTACCAAGCGTTTCGAAGTATCCGGCGCTAACCCGGACCCACGAAGCATTGTTCACGTCGGAATCAGGCGGAGGCGGCGCCTGGCCCTCGACGAAAACCGTTTCACCCCAATTGTCGCCTTCCATCGGGCTATAGAGCGAGAAACTCACCTGGCTAATGCCGGGGATGCCGCTGAGTGACTCGTGTATCTGGCGGTAGAGGGCCTCAAGCTGAGTCGGCTTGTATCCGGCCATCTGCGGATCAACGTGGAGAATGTAGCGATTGGGCGTTTCAAATCCAAAATTTTGGCTGTGCATGTTGCGCAAGCTTTGTGCCAATAATCCCGCGCTGGACAGCAGCACCAGTGACAGGGCTGCCTGCGCTACGACGAGCGACTTTTGCGTCCACCCCCCGCTTTGCTTGGTGGAACGCCCCGCGCCGCGGAGAGCATCGGCCGGAGCGGTCTTTGCCGTTATCCATGCCGGGGCCACACCGAACAAAATTCCCGTGAGCATGGCTACGGCGAACGTAAACGCGAGAACCGGCAGCGATGGCGACGCGTGGATGGCCACGTAGGTCTCTTGAAACGCCAGGCGAAGAATATTTCTTGTCCCGGCAAACGCCAGAGCAATGCCGGCGATCCCGCCGAGCGCAGCCAGCACGAGACTTTCCGTGAGCACCTGCCGGATCTGACGCGAGGGCGGCGCCCCGAGTGCCGCGCGAATCGAAGTTTGCAATTTGCGGTTTGTCGCGCGCACCAGCATGAGGCTGGCGACGTTGGCACATGCGACCGTCAAGACCAGCGCGGAAATCCACATCAGAAGGTGCAGGCCGGACTGGTATTCGTCACGCAGCATTTGGACTCCCGCGCCGCCGGGCGAGAGATGCAACGTTTGTTTCGAGACCATGAACTCTTCACCGGGTTGAAGCTTGGCGATAGGACTCAATAGCCACTGCTGAAGCTCGACTTGCATATGTGCTTCGATTTGCTTTGGGTTGGCGCCCGGCGCGATGCGGCCAATCACGTCCAGCCAGTCCTGCTGGGGAAATTCTAGGATGCCGCTCGCGCCGTCGATGAGCGGCTCATCGGCAATAGGGATCCAAAACGCGGCCGGAGCTTCGAGGCGATCGCCGAAAAAATCAGGCGGAGCGATTCCCACGACTGTGAAGGGCTGGCCGTTCATCGTTACGCCCGATCCGACGACGGATCGGTCGCCGCCGAAATCGTTTTGCCACGCGCGATAACTGAGGACGGCCGTGGGGATGGCTCCCTTATGGTCGTCGTCGGGGGTAATAATGCGGCCCGAATAGGGCCCAATGCCGAACATGGAGAAGTAGTTTCCTGAGACGTATTCGCCTCTCATGGAGCGAGCGGGCTGGCTAGTTTCGCTGCGGCGTACGCCGACCAGGTCGCCGCCGGCTTGGAAGGCCGCCAGTTCGAGGAATCCCTGCGTGTTATCGCGGAAAGTTTTGTACTTGTCGTAGGAAAAGAGCGACCAATCGTCCTGCAGGCCACCGTTCACGCAGCAATTCTCTTCATTGCCAACCCGGTAGAGCTCTTCGGGTTTGGTGACCGGCAGAGACTTCAACAACACCGCATGGACGAGGGTGAAGATTGCAGTCGTTGCGCCGATGCCGAGCGCGAGAGTGAGGATGGCTGTCGCCGTGAAGCCAGGAGCTTTGGCAAATTGACGCAACGCATAACGAACAT
>PMAA01000227.1:0-4828 GCA_003152355.1 Acidobacteriota bacterium
GCATCGAACGCCGCCAGCAACGTACCCAGCAAAATCTCCAATACCAGGCCGGTCCCGCTCAGGCCGAAACTCCCAAGCCCGTTCGCGCCGGCGCCAAAGTCGGCCGCAACGACACCTGCCCCTGCGGCTCAGGCAAAAAATACAAAAAATGCCACGGCGCCACCGCCTGATTCTCTTTCGCGTTTAGTCATTGGAGTTTTAACTTAAGAACGGAAATTCGGTCCATCACTCAGGTATCATTCCTCGTTTAGTTCCTTCGTCGCTCACCTCGCCGAATTCCAACCGTCTGAACATATTGGGCCGGCATTGCGTACCTATCCTGGGGTGCAGTAGATTCCATTCCGAAGGAGAGAAATATGAGAACTAGCTTGCGTTGGTATCGGGCCGCGCTTGTCGTCTCGGCCATGGCCGCACTCGCCGCATTCACGCCGCGGCCTGCCGTCGCCGCGGACGAAGGACATTTCGATCGAACTCTCACTGTCTCGGGCCCAGTTGATCTCGATGTTCAAACAGGCTCCGGTGACATCACCGTGCGCCCCGGAAACGCCGGAAGCGTCGAGATTCACGCCAAGATCAAGGCCGATAACTGGCACTTCGGCAGCAACAGCGCGCAAATCGAAGCCATCGAGAAAAATCCTCCGATCCAGCAGGAGGGCAACACCATTCGCATCGGCCACGTGGAAGATCGCGACCTGCTGCGCCACGTTTCCATCAGCTACGAAATCATCACGCCGAAAGAAACCAAGCTGCACTCCACCTCCGGCTCAGGCGACGAAAAGATTGACGGCATCGCCGGCCCCGTGGAAACCACCAGCGGCTCCGGCGGTTTGCACGTTCACGATATCGGCAGCGACGTTCGCGCCAACACTGGCTCGGGCGATGTGGACGTCCAGAACGTTCACGGCAGCGCGCGAATCTCCACCGGCAGCGGCGGCCTCCAGGCCACCGGCATTGCCGGCTCGCTCACTGCGTCAACTGGCAGCGGCGACGTCAAGCTCGAACAAACGGCCGCGGGAGACGTGGACGTCTCGACCGGCTCAGGCGAAGTGACTCTCGATCACATCAAGGGCGGAGCGCGCGTCCGAACCGGCAGCGGCAATATTCATGCGGAAGGCGAACCGACCGGCCCGTGGAAGTTGCATACAGGTTCCGGCGACGTTGCCATCAAGCTTCCGAGCTCTGCGGCATTCGAACTCGAGGCCGCGACAAGTTCCGGCTCGATTCACAGCGACCGCGAAATCGTGATGTCGGGCACGATCAATCCGCACGAGCTTCGCGGCAAAGTGAACGGTGGCGGCGTCCTCGTCGAATTGCACACAAGTTCCGGCTCGATTCGCATCGACTAACATGTAGCTCACGTCCCTTTACCCTGAGCCCCGAATGGGTCGCCGACTCCGTCGGGAAGACGTGAGGCTTTTCTGCGGCGCGCTAAAAATTGACGACGAACCGGACATAACTAACCCGAAATAGAAACCGAACGTTCACGCGGCAAGCTGTCCGATTGCGCGCCGAAATATGATAAATTTGCCTCGGCTTGGGAGATCGAATCGCTGGGCCGAAGGAAGTGTCATGGCGACGGCTGCCCCCAGAAGCTGCCGCGTTGACCGATGCGCGGAGGGAGTGCCCCCGGCACTGGCTGCTGAATCCTTGTGCCTCGATCACTTTCTCGATCAATCGTTCACCCGCGCCGATTTCGCTCTCGACCGTTGCCAGCGCGGCGAAACGATTGACCGCGCCACCCTGGACTGGCTGCTCGCCGATGCGCACGGCACGCTCAATGCACTCTCCGAAGTTGCCGCGAAGTACGACCTCGCGCAGCAAAGCCGCATCCTCGAGTTGCTCCTCTGCATCGCTAATCTAAATGACTACATCGCGCACCATTCGGTCTAGATCTCAACGCAGGCTTGACGCCTTGATGACGAACGGACCAGAATGCTCCGCGGGCTCGATGCTGCCGCTCACGGTTCGCCGTTCTTGCCCTACCCGCTCACTCAGCCTAGAATGGATTTTGAGATGACTTCCGAACCCGATCCGAAACCGTCCTGCGAATTTAGCGACGACATGATCATGAGCCTGAGTTTTTCAGGCCCCGCCGACGTGGCCACCATCAATCCCGTTGTCGCCTGGGCCATGGACGCTGTGAAAAACATGGGCTGCGCCGTCGGCAAAGAGTGGGAAGTCGAGGTCGCGTTGCGCGAGGCCATTTCGAACGCCATGATTCACGGATGCAAGGGCGATCCCTCTAAAGTTATCCAAGTCTGTATGGGCTGCGACAAAGAGCACGGCCTGCTCATTATCGTCCGCGACGAAGGCCCCGGCTTCAAGCCCACCGAAGTGAAAGATCCCCTCATGGGACAGAACATTTACGCCGACCACGGCCGCGGCATCTACCTCATCAATCAGTTAATGGACGAGGTCTCCTTCGATCGCGGCGGCACAGAAATTCGCATGCGAAAGCGTAACCCCCCACCCGACTCGTCATCTTGAATTTTTCGTTTCGCACCCCCAAGCTTGAGTTCTGCATCCGGAGTCATCCATGACAGAGCAGAACCCAAAGCTGGACCCTTTTAAGCCGGCGCAGCCGCATATTCCCGGCGTGCCGCATCCCGCGTCCGAATCGTCCGCAGGCGCGGCCTCGCACGGCCTGGTGGCCGCTCTGCTTCAGCCGCCTGTCGTCCTCGGTTTCCTCGGGACATTCGCTTTTCTCATCGGCATTTCCGTTTGGCTATACTCGCGGCACCCAATGAAACCGATCGAAGCCGCGGCCACTCCGTCCGATTCAACCAATGCCGCTTCCGCTCCAACCGCTGTAACCATTCCCGTCGCCCCAGGGGAAATAGCGACAACGGATGAACTAGCCAAACCATGGGCCTTCAAGCGATTCGATTTTGTGGATCCTGATACCAGCCTTACGGTTCCCGCTCTGGTCGTTCATCTTCCTCGCGGCGGCTACTGGGGATTCTCTCTGCGCGAGCCCTTCGGCGGATGCCGCCTCGAATACGTCACGGATCTGAAGCGCCTCGAGAGCACGTACAATTTCAAAGGCGATCACCCCATGGTCGGCGATCCGTGCGATTACAGCGTGTTCGATCTGCTGAAGTACGGCCCCACGAGCGACAACGCCATCGTGCGCGGCGCCGTCGTTCACGGCACGGCTCTGCGCCCTCCGATCGCCATCGAGATCAAAGTCGAAGGCCACAAAATCATCGCGGCCCGCCACGAATAATCTCTGGAAATAAATCGCGAATAATCCTGAAGAGGAATAATCTCTAGCTTGAAGTCAGGCTGCGGAACCGCGTTTTCACTTCACAAAACGGAGTGCCCGCAACACTCAAAGAGTCAGAGCCCGGAGGCTCCCGCCTCCAGGTCCCACATCGCGATGCGACGCCTGCGATCGAAAGTCTCGAACGACTCTTATCTTTCGATCGCCTCGCATCGCTGCACTTCCGCCTTCATCCTCCCGCTCACCACCAACGCCACCATTCTCTGATCCGCCAGCCACGACCACAGCGGATGCCCGAACGTCGCCGGCCGATTGTGCTCGACGAAGAAATGCGAGAACCACGCCAACGCATACGGCACAACGAGCGCCGCCAAAATCCACCACGGCCGCCGCAGCAAAATCCCCGAAATGAGCAGCGTCCAGCCCGCCAGCGTCCCAATCGTGTGAAAAATTCGCGTCGCGACCTGCCGGTGCGCCAGAACGTAAGACGGCCAGAACTCGGCGAAACTCGCTGGGGACCCGCTCATGCGCAACATTCTATACCACTTCAAAATCTCGCAACTAAAACATGCCCCAAATTAAAAATGCGCAAATAAAAACGCCGCTGTCCCGCGATTTGCGCTTTGCGGGACAGCGGCAGAATAAAGCGGCAGTAACTTGCCGCGAGTTATTAATTCCGATCCACTAATCCGCCGGCAGTTGCTCCACCGACCGAGCCACCAGCACCGGCGCCGCCGGACTCAATCCCGGATCAACGATGACGAATCCAACCACGCGCAACGGCGTAGTGGTCGCCGCTCCTTGCAGCGCCGAAAGCCCGCTGAGATTGATGAACACCGTATCGTTCGTCGTCATCACCGTCAGCGGTGCCGGCAACAGCACGCCAGCCGTCCAATTGTCGGTCAATTGGAAGCTGCCGTTGTTCCCGTTGTTGACCACGACGTTCCCAGCCAATGTACCCGCCTGCCCCTGTCGCCGCAGCACCACTCGGCTCACGGTCAATTGCGGTGTCGCACCTGAAGTATCGAGCGTGCCGCCGATTCCCACGCGCTGCCCCGCCGCAAGCGCGGAATTATTGAAGAGCAGCGTGGTGAGCGGCAGATTGATGTGCCCGATTTTGTAAACTTCGCTCCCGTTCAAAGGCAGCGTCGTGATATCGCCCGGTTCCACGCCGCTGACCACAGGCAGCTCGTCGCGCACGTACACATCAGCCGACGTCGCCGGCCCCGTCGCTGGATTGATCCACGTAAATAGCCCGCCGAAGTAGAAGCCGCTATTCGACACCACCTGAATCTCGGACGCCACGATGCCCATTGACACCGGATCGAGCGAGCCCGTGATCGCCAGAATCGTGTTCGGTGTGTAAGAACTCATCGCCACATCGGAATCATCGAAAATGGTGTTGTCGTTCGTCTCAACCGTCCACTGCCGCCCGTGCGGCCCCTGCACGATAAAATTGCCGTTGCCGGATGCCTCAACATAGCCCGCAAGAAAATCGTCAATCGATACGTCCGCATTCGTCGAGTTCAGCAGCGCCATGTTGAATACGGGATTGACTACACCCGTAATGTTGCCGTTGCTATCTGTCGCCAGCGATTGCCGCAA
>PMAA01000227.1:4916-5926 GCA_003152355.1 Acidobacteriota bacterium
GTCGCCGAAGTATAAGTTCCCGTCGGCACCGAATTGAGATCCATCAATTGGTGCAAGCCGCTCAACTGCGCAAAATCGATCACCTGCGAGCCCGAAAACACGCTCTCGTTCGTGCTCGTCGTGCTGTTGTAAACCGTCACGCCCGTCACCGTAAGCTGGCACGAAATCACGCTTGGCAGCGGCTGGTCAGTGCCGATCGTATAAACCGACGCAGTCTGCGTTCCGCTCCTGCCCGTTGACGAAGAAGATCCCGCTCCGCCTCCACAACTAGCCAACAACACCAAAGGTAATATTGCGAATAAAGCTCGAACACACCTATCAATACGCATTGTCCGCTCCTATGATTTCGTATTCGACACAGCCAAGGGCGGCCTTCTAGGTGGCCGTTCCCCTCTACATTTCGAACACGGAGCCACCCCGAAAGTTGCGAGGTTCCAGGACCATGCGCGCAAAAAATTGTCTCAAAAAGTGACAGGTACTAAAGGTTTTGCCCGCAAATGCCGTCCCTGCAGTTCGTGGCGCGGGCATCCTGCCCGCGTGCTCGCCTTTCGGTGGGAGTCCCCTGCTTCAGCAGGGGGGAGCTGGACTTTAGCCCAGCGAAAGATCGCCCAATCTTAAAATGGTCATCGTCATTCCGACGAGGACCCGATGAGGAATCTGCGGTTTCTCTTCGAGGCGCGGGTATCCTCCCCGCGTCTTTTTTTCCTCACCTCTTCCCTCCGTTTGTCATTCTTGCGAAGCTTGCCTCTCGGTGGGAGCCTCTTCGTCTCTCGGTGGGAGCTCCCGCATTTATGCGGGCGAGGAGCGTTTACCCGGAGCCTCGAAGGGAGCTCGCTTCGGCCGAATGGGTCACTCGCCACCACTTTTCTAATCGATACCCGAAATTATTAGAAACGCGCGTGATCCAAACAAAACAAATCACCGAGACCGTTTCTAATCCGGAAAAAATCGGGCCTTTCCCGAACGCGATCTACCGCTTTCTAATCGACACACCAAAACGATTAGAAACG
>PMAA01000039.1 GCA_003152355.1 Acidobacteriota bacterium
ATTTCATGGTCGCGATCGTCCTGATTCACATGGTCCAGGTATTTCTGTTTGGCGCGTACAAATATCCCCGCGAATTGACCTGGATCGTAGGCGTGTTTCTCTTGCTCGTCACATTGGGGATGGCCTTCACGGGTCAAGTTCTCAGATTCGATCAGGACGCGTATTGGGGCCTGGGCATTGGGGCTTCGATCGCTAGTCGGGTCCCTCTGATGGGACCGCCGATCGTCAACTTGATGCTGGGTGGCCCCATCATCGCTGGGGCAACTCTTTCACGGTTTTTCGGNNGCATCAACGAATGGCCGATGCCCGGCCGAGTGGTGCGCAAGGCCACATATATGGAGGACTACCACGCGCTGACGAAAAAGGACGGCATCCCCTTCGTCCCCGGCGCCGTTTACAAAGACCTTTTCTTCGGCGCATTCGTCTTGCTTTCCGTCGCCGCCTGCGCCGTCTATTTCGGTCCGTTCGGCCCTTCTGGTCCGCCGGATCCCACGATCATACAAACCGCGCCGCGCCCGGATTTCTTCTTCCTGTGGCTCTACGCCGTACTCTCGCTGTTGCCGCCTTCCATGGAAACCCCTGCGTTGCTGATTGGACCTGTGGTTGTAATTCTTGGACTCCTGTGCTTGCCATTCGTTTTTGGCGAAGGCGAGAAGAGCTGGCGGCGCAGACCCGTCGCGGTTCTCACGATCTTGCTGACGGCCGTGGCCATGGGAACGTTTACGCGTCTCGCTGCCTTCGCGCCATGGAGCCCGGTGATGGATGCCTGGAGCGCCATCCCGATTCCCTCCGAATTTCTAAACCACCGCACTGCTCTCGAGCGACAAGGCGCGCTGGTTTTCCAGCTAAAGCAATGCCACAACTGCCACTCACTCGATAATCAAGGCGGGAAGCGCGGCCCGACTCTCGACGCTGTGGCGGTGCGCCTGACGAAGGATCAACTGATTCGGCAGGTGATTCAAGGTGGCGGAAATATGCCCGCGTACGGCAAGAATTTGAGCCCCGCCGAGACGACGGCGCTAGTCGCATTTCTCGAGACGCTGCATCCCGCCGGACAGTCGCCGGCACGCGACTCCGCGCGCGCAATCGCGCTGGCCCCAGACGCGGCGGCGCCTGGTTCCGGTCACCCGTAGAGTTTTTATGTGGTTGGGTTTCTACGGAAATATGGCGAAAGCTGAGGTACTCCCTCATTTTGAGGGAGCCTTTGGCGCGGGAATCTTGTGATGGAAGCCATCCTCGAAACGAAAGCCGAGACGATTCTCCGGTTTATTCGCGGCCCGCGGGGCAGTTTGCACGTGAGCCTTGAAGAAGGAAGCTGGGCCGCCTGGTTGTACGATCTGCTCCAGCCGCACGGCACCTAAGTGCTAGCCTGCAATCCGCGCAAGAACGCCCGGACGTTATTTGATCGGAGCGCTTCAGATCGGGAGTTGTTCCGGCGGCGGATAACCATGCTGCTCTCGCCCAACTTTGCCGTCGTATTTTTTTGTTGTTTTGAATAGTTCGAGATGGCCATCACCCGAAGAAGGTCTGCATCGCTCGCGGAGCGCCTGCATCTCTTGAGGCGCCATCGGCTGGAAGCCGCGCGCGATTCCCACGTTCTGACGCAACACGTCCAGCGAATCGATGCCGCAAATTGTGGTCGCCACCGGCAAACTCATCGCATAGCGCAGCGCCTCTTCCGCTCTCACCACGCCGTATTGGATCGGCTGCCCGTCGCCCCCCAGACTCTTCATACCGAGAGCCGCAATGCCGCGGCGCTGAAGTTCCGGCAGCACCTGCTGCTCGAAGCTACGATAGGTCGCGTCAAAACAGTTCAGCGGCATTTGGACGGTATCGAACGGGTAATCGTGCGCCAGCATTTTCAGATGGATCGCCGGGCTCTTATGTCCGGTGAAACCAACAAAACGAACCTTGCCCTGCTTTTTCGCTTCATCCAATGCTTCCACCACTCCACCCTTTGCGGAATGCAGGTCGGGGTCGTTCTCGTAGATGACCTCGTGAATCTGCCATAGGTCCAAATGGTCGGTGCCCAATCGCTTCAGGGACTCTTCCAATTGTTGCATGGCCACATTCTTATCTCGCCCGTGGGTGCAAACTTTGCTCATCAAGAAAACCTTGTCCCGCCTCCCCTGTAACCCAAGCCCCATCCATTCTTCGCTGCGGTGGTCGTTGTACTCCCATGCGTTGTCGAAAAAGGTGACTCCGGCGTCCACTGCTTCCTGCACCAGGCGCACTGCAAGCTCGCGCGATTGCACCGTCCCCAGATGGTATCCGCCCAGACCGATGATCGAGACTTGTTCGCCAGTGTTTCCGAGCGGACTGCGAGGAATCAGGTCAGTGGGGTTGTTCGACATTTGTTGTGGCGGAAGTGCAGCCGATGCGACTTGGCTGTGCAAAGCTGAAGTCGCAAGTACGGTCCCTGCGGATAGCAGGCCTGCCTGTAGGAAGCACCGCCGTTCGATTTCGGCAGTTGCCTGGGATTGCCCGTTCGGCTGACGTTGATCTGCCATTCTTCATCTCCTGGACGTCTCCGGCGTTGTCTCTGGCACCAACCAAGGGCCGTCCGCATTGTCCAACATCTCGGTGACTTCTCTTTGCGTGTGGTCGAACGGGAACCCGTGAGGCATGCGGGTCATCGGGTTGTCGTATCGCAGCGACACCTTGTACGGCTCGAACCGCCCGTCAGCCGCCGTCGGCGCGCAGCGAACTCGCAAGGCCTCCATCTCGCTCTGCGTCATCGGCTGAAAGCTCTGCACGACGCGCAAATTCTGGTGTAGCACGTCCAACGAGTCCGTCCCGCAAATTGTGGTCGCGACAGGCAGGCTCATCGCGTAACGCAACATTTCCTCAGCCTTCACAACGCCGGCCTTTATCCCCCAGGCAGTACCACCCATGCTCTTCATGCCCAGGGCCGCCATGCCTCGCCGGTTCACCTCCGGCAAGACCTGCTTCTCAAAACTGTGGAAGTTGGCGTCGAAGGGATTCAGCGGCATCTGCACGGAGTCGAACGGATAACCGAGTTCCAGCATCTTCAGGTGAAATGCAGGATCCTTGTGACCGGTGAAGCCGACGAATCTGACCTTCCCTTCTTTTTTGGCTCGATCAAATGCTTCCAGGACGCCGCCTTTGGCGTAGGCCAACTCTGGGTCGTTGTCGTAGACGATGCCGTGGATCTGCCAGAGGTCCAGATGATCGGTTTGATACCGCCGCAGCGAGTCTTCGAGCATCTGCATCGCTAATTCGCCGCTTCGTCCATGCGTGCAAACCTTGGTCATCAGAAACACTTTGTCGCGGCGCCCGCCCCGCAGCGCCCTGCCCAGGATGGTCTCCGTCTTGCCGTTGTAATACTCCCAGGCGTTGTCGAAGAAAGTTACGCCTGCGTCTATCGCCTCGTGAACCAGTTGTACCGCCTCATCCAAGGTCGCTACATCGCCGAGATGATGACCACCCACTCCGATCGCGGAGATGTGCGCGTCCGTGCTTCCAAATTTGCGATAAATCATGTCTGCCGCCTTCCCAGTCGGCGCTGCCGTTCGTTCCCCTGGCGCCGTAGAGGAGGCCGGTTCCTTCGAGTTGGCTGAGACGCCCGATGTCGCGGCCACCGCACCCGCACTGGCTTTAAGAAACTCCCGCCGAGTCGTATTCATCCTTGCGTCTCCAATTCCACTCTTCAGTCGTCGTTGGTTTCTGTGGACTCAGTTTCGGAAAGTCGTGAGTATACATGTCCCTACGGAAGCATATTGATCTTCCATTCCGACAGCTTCAGATGTTTCCGCACCATGAGTAAATGCAACTTCACTCGCAGTCGAAACTGGAGCCAGTGCCGTCGCTGAGTGGTTCTTTACTTAATTTCATGTGTGTCAGCATTTTCCTGCGGCTGCTCTTCAGCCTTCCGCCAGAAGGAATTGGGATTGTATTCCTTCATTGCTTTCGCAATGACAACGGTTTTCTCGCCCAGATCCTTCTGATAGACAGCTCCATCTTTGCCAACGATGAACGTCATCACGCCGGAATTGCGATATTCCGCGGGATAGGCTACGAACGCGAACGCGCCGGTCATTCTGCCGGCAATGATGTAGTCAGCCGCGCCGCCGGGAGCCTTCTTGCCCTGGCGCGTAAGGATGCGGAAGTAGTAGCCATGAAACGGTACCGGGCCGCTATGCAGATTTTTCGCCAGGCCACCTTCGGAGCCGGCATCTGCGACAAGCGGGCCGATGGGGCTCTCGAGTTGATCCTCGCCGCCCAGCCAATACAAGCCGTTGTGCTTTCCCTCATCGCTTACAAATTTCTGGGCGTATTCGTTGTGCTCCTTGGAGAAGTACTCGTTCTCCGCGGCCACCAGTTCGTGGCAAACGCGAATCGCCCACATTTCGTTCTGACCGACTCGCCGGAACAGAATTTCCTTTTTGGCTGCATCCGTGTCGAAGTACCACAGGTTGCCTTTGTTCATGAGCGGTATCGGTGTAGGCCAATTTTCCGCGCCGATATACAACGTGGTGGTTCCATCCGGTTCCGCCACCAGACGGTGCATTTCGTGATATTTCTCGACGAAATTCGTGCGGGTGTTTTCGTCCTCGACGTCGTCCCCCGATGAAACGATTTTCTTTCCGTCCGGCCCGAGGATTTCGAGCATGGCCTTTTCGTCGTTATTTTTCGCTGCCGTGGCGAGCGCGTCGCTGGCTGCTTCCGGTGATGAAAATGTTTTTTGCTCCTTTTGCTGCGCCGCGGAACGAACCTGAAAGCACGCGATCAAAATGAAAGCAAGCGTAGCCAGTCTAAGAAAATTGGCACGGCGAAAATCTTTCACGTTCTGCTTCATCCGCCACATATGTCTTTTCTCCGCTTAAAAGATTTTCAAATCACTGTGATTGGCCTGAAATTTCGATACGCCGTCACTACCGCCGCCCCCCGCCGCCTCCGTGGAATCCACCGCCACCACGGAATCCGCCACCACCGAAGCTCGAGATTCCGCGCCCCGAAAAGCCCCTTGCATCCCCGCCAAAACCGTAGCCGCTGAACGCGCCGGAGCGCATGCCGCTTTGACCGCGCGACTCGCCAAATCCTCGGGCTTGGCGGGTATCACCGCTAA